>JBKQOO010000018.1:0-25873 GCA_052145475.1 Solirubrobacteraceae bacterium | reverse complement strand
CGGATCGGGGGCGATGTCCCCTGCCTGACCGCCTGCGCTGCTCAGTCCGGGCGGGTCAGGCCGCCGACCAGCACCCCCGCGCCCAGGTGCGCGCCCAGCACCGGCCCGACCTGGGTGCAGAACAGCGGCTCGTGGCCGAACAGCCCGGTCCCCGCTTCGACGAGCCGCTGCGCGTCCTGCGGCGACTGCGCGTGCTGCACGATCCAGTCGCTGGCGCCGCGCTCGCGTAGCTCTCGCAGGTGCTCGATCATGCGGTCCATCGCCCGCGCGTGCGTGCGCACCCGCCCGACAGGTGCGATCTCGGTGCCGAACGTGAGGATCGGCTTGATCTTCAGCGCCGTGCCGACCATCGCCTGGGCGGCGCCGATACGTCCCCCGCGGCGCAGGTATTCCAAGGTGTCCAGGCAGAACCAGATGTCGAGCGTCTCCCGTGCCCGGCGCACGGCCTCGAGCGTCTGCTCGGCCCCCAGTCCCTGCTCGGCGAGCTCGGCCGCGACCAGCACGAGGCACCCCAGCCCCCCGGCGCCGGTCTCCCCGTCGTGCACGGTCACCTTCCCGCGCTGGCCCTCCGCGTCGAGTATCCGGGCGGCTTCGCGGGCGCTCTGGCAGGTGCCCGACAGCCCCTCGGCCAGGTGTATGGACAGCACGTCGCGCCCGCCCTCGACGAGCGGCCGGTAGACCGCCAGGAAGTCACCCACGGACGGCTGCGAGGTGGTGGGCAGCAACGGCGAGTCGTGCAGCCTGGAGTAGAAGGCGTCGAGGTCGCGGTAGTCGGCCTCGGGCCGCAGGTCGCCCTCCCAGCCGACGTACAGGCTGACCGGCCGGATCTCCCAGCGCGCGATCAGCTCCGGCGGGAGATAGGTCGTGCTGTCGGTGACGATCGCGAGACGATCAGCCGGCTGGGACGTTGCGTGGTCGGCGGCGTAGCTCAACGATCGGGAAGCCTAGGGCTCGGGACGGGCAGGCGCCTCAGCGGATCAGCGAGTCCATGCGGGTTGCCCTGATCGTCTCGCGCAGCGTCGCCAGCGCATCGTGGCGGGGACGCCATCTGAGCTCGCGGCGCGCCTTGGCCGTGCTCATGATCACGGGCTCGGTGAAGGCGCTCACCCACTGCACCTGGGCTGGCAGGAACCCCAGTCGCGAGACCATCTGGGCGAGCGCATCGACCGCCAGGTCGGGCACCGGTATCGAGTACCAGCCCAGCTCCTCGGCCAGCTGCCTGACCGTCAGCTCGCCGGGATCCGCCACGTTGTAGACGCCGGGTTCACCCGCTCCCAGCACCGCTGCGCGCATCGCCGTGGCGAGGTCGTCGTGATGGACCAGTTGGAAGGGGGTGCCGGGGTCGGGCAGGACCGGCCTCAGGATCGGCAGTCCGTCGAGCAGGCTCAGGACCGCGCTGGGCATGCGCTCCGAGATCTGGGTGTACGGCAGGCTGTCGATCAGCAGCGGGGCATGCGGGCCGGCGACGATGCAGGGACGGAACACGTAGGCGGCCGTCGCGGAGCCGTGCAGCGCGTCGGCCAGAAGCTCCTCGACCTCAGCCTTCTGTGCCGAGTAGTAATGGCTCGAGCTGCCCCGCGCCGGTACGTCCTCGGTCAGCGGTTGAGGGTTGTCTCGGTGGAATCCGTAGGCCGCAACCGAGGAGGCGTAGACCAGTCGTTTCACGCCGGCCGCAGCGGCAGCCTCGAAGACGTTCTGCGAGCCGTCCAGGTTGACCCTGCGGCTGGCGCCGGCACTGCCCATGATCATGAAGGCCAGGTGGATCACCACGTCGGCGTCCTCGACCAGCCGCGCCACCTTGCGGCGGTCCAGCACGTCGCCGCGGCGGTAGGCGACCTTCTTCCAGCCCCGCTCGGCCGGATCGAAGGGCCGCCGCGCCATGCCGAGGATCCGTCCGACCTCGCCGGAGCGCTCCAGCGCCGCGACCACCGCCTGACCGATCTCGCCGGTGGGCCCGGTGATCGCAACCGTCAGCGGCTTGCCGGGGCGGGCTCTCGAAGGACTCGCCACAGGAGCGTTGTACAGCATCGGTGCCCGCGCCGGGAGCCGGCGCTGGATTCAGCCATGAGCGGAGCCGTGCCGCGGCGCGCGTGACGGCCGGGCCCTGAACGCGGGGCGCGGCCGGCAGGGCACGGGAGGCGCGGGTGGGCTCCCGTACATTTGAACGGTGCCCGCGCTCTCAGCGTCAACCTCGCTGGCCGACAGCCTGACCACCTTCTTCGAAGCGGTCGGGCAGTTCTTCTCCGACCTCGCCGCCGTGCACTGGCCCGCGCTGCTGCTCGGCCTGCTGTTCTTCGGCGCCAACCTGACGCTGCGCTCGCGGGCCTTCTTCAACAGCCTGCGTGCCGCCTATCCGTCGGTCCCGATCCAGTGGCGGCGGATCTGGGGGGCCTATCTCGCCGCCGTCGGCTTCAACAACGTCGTCCCGGCCCGCGGCGGCGACGTGATCAAGCTGTTCCTGACGAAGTCCTCGGTCCCCGGCTCGCGCTATCCGACCGTCGCGGCCGCCTTCTTCGTGGAGTCGATCTTCGACGCCTGCGTCGGGGTGCTCGTCCTGATCTTCGCCTTCACCCAGGGCGTCTTCCCCAAGCCGCCCGACTTCTCGAAACTGAGCTCGTTCGACATCTCCTACCTGGCCGAGCACTTCCGGCTGACGCTGTTCCTGATCACCGCGCTCGCCGTGGCCGGCCTGGTCGCCTTCGCCCTGCTCTCCGTCCGTGCCCGTGCCTTCTGGCTGCGCGTGCGCCAGGGCCTCACGATCCTCAGTGACCGGCCCCGCTACCTGCGGCAGGTCGCCGCCCTGCAGGCGCTGGCCTGGCTGTGCCGCTTCGCCGCCTTCTGGTTCATGCTGGAGGCGTTCCGCGTGCCCGCCTCGGTCCAGAACGTGCTGCTGGTGTTCGGGGTCAACCAGGTGGCCGGCGCGGTTCCCTTCACGCCGGGCGGCGCCGGCGTGCAGCAGGCGCTGCTCGTCAAGGTGTTCTCCGGCACGGCCAGCACCGCCGTCGTCGCGGCCTACTCGGTCGGCCAGCAGATCGCGATCGCCACCTTCACAGCCGTCATCGGCCTGGGGGCGATCATCTTCATCTTCAGGTTCCGCTCCTTCCGCGAGGTGATCTCGGCGGGCCGCGCCTCGCAGCAGGCCGAGAAGGCGGCCGACCGGGGGGAGCAGGACGAAGAGCAGGAGCCGCCCGAGCCGCCACTCCCGGACGGGCCCCGCGGGGGAAGTCCGCGCAGCGCGCGGGCCCGCTACTACTGAAGCCCCTCGCGAGCCTCTCTGACCAGCGCCACGGCCTCGGGGAAGACGCGTGCGATCACCGTACGGATCTGCTCCGCCTGGGCCTCCGCGTTGCCCTGGATGTTGACCCTGCCGACAGCCGCGACCGTCATGTCGACGGCCAGCTTGATCGCGTTGTCCGCCCAGGCCAGCCGCTGGCTGCCCTGCATCTGTTCCGCGAACTCGGCCAGCCGCCTCTGCAGCTCCTCGGGGTCGCCGAACATGTCTCCCAGTCCGCCACCTTCCATGCTCAGATCATAGACTGCCCTGCTCATGCCCAGTGCAGGGGACATCCGCCGTGAGGTCGAGAAGGAGAACGAGCGCCGCGCCCGGCTCGCCGTGCCTGCGTTCGCGGGCGGGTTCCTGTACCTGCTGAGCGCGATCGTCATCACCTCGACGCTCAACTCGCTGCCCACCGTGGGGCCGCTGCAGGGGCTCGCGCCGGCGCTCTCCGGGGTGGCGAACCCGGCCGAAAGCCCGCGCACGGCCGAGGTCAAATTCATCTCCCACCACGCCCTGCAGCTGGTCGCCGGCGCCGCCCTGGCCGCGATCGCGGTGCTGATCCTGACCGGGATCCTTCTGGTCCTCTTCCAGGCGGCCTCCTTCCGGCGGCCCGGGGTCTGGCCACCGGCGCGAATGCTCGTGCTCGTGGGTGGCGTCTCCGTCGCGGTGGCCAGCGTCGCACACGAGGTCGTCTACGCGATCGAGACGCACAACTTCGCCCTCAGCCACAACCACACCAGCCACGCTGTCGACGAGGCACTGACCAAGAGCCCGGCCAACGAGATCGTCGCCTACCTGTCCCTGCTGGCGGGACTGGCCCTGGTCGTCGGGATGATCGTGGTCCTGCTGAACGCGCTGCGCACCGGCCTGCTGCCGCGCTGGATGGCCTTCCTCGGGATGTTCAGCGGCCTGCTCATCCTGCTCCCCAACATCGGCGCGACGCTCCAGCTGGTGCCGTCCTTCTGGCTGGTGATGATGGGCCTGCTCTTCGCCCGTCGCTGGCCGGGTGGCGATCCCCCCGCCTGGGACTCGGGCGAGGCGCGGCCCTGGCCGAGCCGCGCGCAGATGCAGGCCGAACGAGCCGGCCGCGATCCCAAGGCCGTGCCTGCCCTGGCTGCAGACGCCTCGCCGGCTGCCGCAGCGCCCGCCGGGGGCGGCTCTCGTCGCCGCCGGCGCAAGCGCAGCGGACGCAACTGATCCCCGCCCAGGGGTACCCGTGCGCCCGCATGGATGGATTGCCGCTCCTCGGGCGCGGGTAATAGACGGGGGAAGGGAACGAGAGAGGGCCGACCCGCCGGCCGGCTCGTCGTCTCGCTCGCAAGGCGACCGGAGGAGGCAGCCATGTCGGCAGCGACGATCGATCGAGACCCGACCCAGGGGGGAGTGGCGCCGCCGGCCCTGGCCGCCGCCGGCTACAAACCGGCCGACCCGGGGCCGCTGGGGCTGGGCGCCTTCGCGATGACGACCTTCGTCCTCTCGATGTTCAACTCGAACCTGGTCGACGGCAAGGGCCTGCCCGTCGTGCTCGGGCTGGCGCTGGCCTACGGCGGGATCGTTCAGCTGCTGGCGGGCATGTGGGAGTTCCGGACGGGCAACACGTTCGGCGCCGTCGCCTTCTGCTCGTTCGGCGCCTTCTGGATCTCCTTCTGGGCGCTCAACGTGTTCTACGCCAAGCAGATCGGCGGCAACGCCGGACACGCGATCGGTTTGTACCTGTGGGCCTGGGCGATCTTCACGGCCTACATGACCATCGCCGCGCTTCGCGTCAGCGGCGCCGTGCTGCTGGTCTTCGTGCTGCTGACCGCGACCTTCGTGCTGCTCGCCATCGGCGCGGTCGGCGCACACACGACCGTCACGCACTGGGGCGGCTACCTCGGCCTCGCCACGGCGGCCGCGGCCTGGTACGCGTCGTTTGCGGCGGTGCTCAACGCGACCTTCGGACGCGTCGTGCTGCCGGTGCTCCCGCTCAATGTCGGACGGCCCGCGACGCCGGCCCGCTAGAAGTTAGAGTCCCGATCATGAGCGTCGATTCCCTCGACGGCGGCGGGGAGGACCTCGACCGCGAGCTGGCTGGACTGCTCGAGGTGGAGCGCTTCCCGCCGCCCGAGGAATTCCGCGAGCACGCCCTGCTCAAAGATCCCGCCGTCTACCAGCGCGCCGCCGCCGACCCGCAGGGCTGGTGGGCCGAGCAGGCCGAGCAGCTGGATTGGTTCAGCCCCTGGGAGCGGGTCCTGGACGACTCCAACCCGCCCTTCTACAAGTGGTTCGTCGGCGGCACCCTGAACGTCTCCTACAACTGTCTGGACCGGCACGTGCTCGAAGGCCGGGGTGAGCGGGTCGCCTTCCACTGGCGCGGCGAGGACGGCCAGGAGCGCGACATCACCTACGCCGAGCTGCTGGCCGAGGTCCAGCGCTTCGCCAACGCTCTCAAGGGCCTTGGCGTGCAGAAGGGCGACGTCGTCGGCATCTACCTGCCGATGATCCCCGAGGTCGTCGTCGCGATGCTCGCCTGCGCCCGCATCGGCGCCCCACACAACGTGGTCTTCGGGGGCTTCTCGGCCGAGGCCGTCCGCGAGCGGATGGCGTTCTCGCAGGCGAAGCTGCTGGTCACCGTCGACGGCGCCGCCCGCAAGGGCACGACGGCGCCGGTCAAGGACCGGGTCGACGAGGTGATGGGCGACCTCGACACGCTGGAGCGGATCGTCGTGGTCCGCAGCAAGGGTACGCCGTGTGAGATGAAGGAGGGGCGCGACGTCTACTACGACGAGGTCCTGGCGACCGCCGAGGCGCAGTGCCCGGCCGAGCCCCTGGACGCCGAGCATCCCCTCTACATCCTGTACACGTCCGGGTCGACCGCGAAGCCGAAGGGCATCCTGCACACGACCGGCGGCTACCTCACCGGTGTCTCGGCGACGCATCGCTACGTGTTCGACCTCGAGCCCGAGACGGACGTGTACTGGTGCGCTGCCGACGTCGGCTGGGTGACCGGCCACTCCTACATCGTCTACGGGCCGCTCTGCAACGGCGCGACCTCGGTGATGTGGGAGGGGGCTCCCGACTATCCCCACAGGGGGATCTGGTGGGAGCTGATCGAGCGCTACGGAGTGACGACGCTGTACTGCGCCCCGACCGCGATTCGCGCCTGCATCAAGTGGGGCGCGCAGTGGCCGGCCGCGCACGACCTCTCCAGCCTGCGCCTGCTCGGCTCGGTCGGCGAGCCGATCAACCCGAAGGCATGGCTCTGGTACTACAAGGTGATCGGCGGCGAACGTTGCCCGATCGTCGACACCTGGTGGCAGACGGAGACCGGTGCGATCATGATCACGCCGCTGCCCGGCATCACCGCGACAAAGCCCGGCTCGGCCACGCAGCCGTTCCCCGGGGTGTTCGCCGAGGTCCGCGACGAGTCGACGGGAGAGCCCGTGAGCCAGGGGCAGGGGCTGCTCGTGCTGACGCGGCCCTGGCCGTCGATGCTGCGCACCCTCTACAAGGAGGACGACCGCTTCATCGAGACCTACTTCAAGCGCTTCGGGCCCGAGACCTACCTCGTCGGCGACGCGGCCCGGCAGGACGCGGACGGCTACTTCTGGGTGATCGGCCGCATCGACGACGTCGTCAACGTCTCCGGCCACCGCCTCTCGACAGCCGAAGTCGAGTCGGCGATCGTCGCCTACGCCGACGTCGCCGAGGCGGCTGTGATCGGGCAGCACGACGAGGACACCGGTCAGGCGATCGTCGCGTTCGTGACTCTCCAGGGCGAGCTCTCCGGAGACGAGCAGACGGTCGACGCGATCCGGGAGACGGTAGCCGGGCGGATCGGCAAGTTCGCCCGGCCCAAGCGGATCATCTGGGCCGATGACCTGCCCAAGACCCGCTCCGGCAAGATCATGCGCCGGCTGCTGCGCGACATCGCCGAGGGCCGGGCACTGGGCGACGTGACGACGCTGCGCGACCCGGCCGTGATGGAGCAGCTCGAGGGCCAGGTCAGAGAGCTTCAGGCCCAGGAGGACTAGCCCCCTCCTGTCGGGCGCCGGCTCCGCGGCCCCGCCCACGGGCGCGTCGAGGTTGCTCGCGCAACCGCCTTGTGCAGCGTCGAACCCCGAGGAATCGGGGCCCGAGCGCTCTCGGCTGTCCGTCTACTGACCACCTGCGCCGCTAATGGCGGCGGGGCGGCGATGCGATAGGCCTTGCAGCGCTCAAGTTCACCGAGTCACATGGCGAGCCGAATCGTGAATCGCTTCCCCGTGTGCTCCCGACAAAGGCACCCTCGTCGCGAGACGAGTCCGCAAAGCCAGGGGTCTCCGTCCAGGAGATGGCCCAGCCACCGAAGGAGATCGACATGCTACAAAGCCCTCGCAGGGCCGCAGCTCGTCCCCTCGTCACGCTTCTCTTCCTCACCTGCCTGCTCGCGCTTGCTCCGGCCGGCGTCGCGTCGGCCTCGCGCCGAGGCCATCACAGCGCCCACGTCGCCGGTCCGACGCAGCGTGCCCTACGCGCCGCCGCAGAGCGCAGCCGCGGCGCCGACCGGCGGCTCGTCGCGCAGGCCAAGGCGCTGAGCAGCTGCCTGCACAGGAGCTCCGGGCACACCGCAAGCTGCAGGGCGATCCGTGCTTCCGTGCAGCGCTCGGGACGGGCGTTCGCCCTCGCCCAGCGCAGGCTGGCCGCGCTGGCCAGGCGCACCGCCCGGGCGCACCGCGCCTCGGGCTACTACAGCTGGGGCGTCCCCGTGCTGCACGCCAGCGGCGATCACCTCACCTGGACCTCCAGCAGCCACGCCGACGAATACGTGCTCCTCAGCGAGGTTCCGGGCCAGGCGAACCGCTACTCGGTCGTGACCGGCGATGCGGACAGCCCGCCGCCCGTCCCCGGCGTGAAGGTCACCTACATGGTCAGGACGTCCTCGCGCAACTCTCAGTGGTCCAACGCCGTGCAGATCAGCTACCCGGCCGCACCGCCCGCGCCGACTCCGACGCCTCCGGCGGGCCCGCCCTCCGAAGAACTCGAGCAGCGCGCCGCGCCCGCCCTTGCGGTCTCGGGCGATTCGCTGACCTGGAACCTGGTCGCCAACGTCAGCACCTACGTGCTGGTGACGAAGGTGCCCGGCCAGGTCGAAGTCTTCAGCACCGTCAGCGGCACCTCGATCACGCCGCCGGCCGTGCCGGGCAAGACCGTCCACTACAGCGTCAGGACCGCCGTCAACGGCAGCGCCTGGGCGCCTGAAGTCTCGATCAACTACCCGGCCGCGCCGGTCGAACCGCCGCCGCCGAGCGAACCGCCCCCGCCCTCCGGCGCCGGCGAAGGCTTCCAGCCGGGGATCAACTCGGGCACCGAACCGCTCGACTACAGCGGCGCGGTGACGCTGGGGGCGAAGATCGTGCGCATCGAGTGGCCGATCGACGCACCTGCCTCGGCGCTCGAATCGACCGTCGCCAGCTACGCAGCCAAAGGCATCCGCCTGGCGCCGCTGGCCTCGTTCTACGGCCGCCTGCCCAGCCCCGCCGAAGCGCAGAACCTGGCCTCCTGGGCAAAGGAGTTCGGACCGGGCGGCACGTACTGGTCGAGCCACAGCGGCGGCAACCTCGCGATCCAGACGATCGAGTTCGGCAACGAGACCTCCTACGGCTACCAGTACGGAGACAACGCCGGCGAACCGTCCTACCAGGCCCGCGCCCAGAGTTACGCGCTGCGCCTTAAGGAAGCCGCCGAAGCGATCAGCGCCAGCGGCGTCAAGGTCGGGCTGCTGGCGGTCGCCGACGACCCGACCGGCGACTGGATGAACGGCATGTTCCAGGCCGTCCCGAACCTCGGCAGCTACGTCGCGGGCTGGGTCAGCCATCCCTACGGGACCTACGGCAAGACGAAGCTCCAGGGCATCCTCACGCAGACGGCCGCCCACGGCGCGCCGTCGAACATCCCGATCGACATCACCGAGTGGGGCCTCTCGACCGACGGCTCCAGCTGCGTCACCGAAAACTACGGCTTCAACCCGTGCATGAGCTATCAGGAAGCCGCCGAACAGCTCAAGCGCAGCCTGGCCGAAATGAAAGCGCTGCTCGGGAGCCGCATGGGGCTGTTCCTGCTCTACCAGGTGCGCGACCAGCAGAAGCCGGGTGCCAGCAAAGAACGCGAGGCCTACTTCGGGCTGCTGCAGCACGAAGACGCGCCCAAGGGGGCCTACACGACCGCCGCCGAGGAAGTCCTCGCCCAGTAGGCGAGCCGCGCACAGCGCGTCGCCGCCCGCGGGCCGTGCAACCCGCGGGCGCCGGCGGCGCGCCGCCCGCGGCGATCAGGGCTGCGTGAAGACTTCGCCGTCCGGGTCGCCGCTGAGGCGCAGCAGCTCACGCGTCGAGACGCTGTGCGGCCTGCTCGCGACGAATCGGGTCACCGCGAACGCTTCCTCGCTGCGGACCGCGACCAGGCGGAAGCCGGCCGGTGCGCTCAGCTGCACGTAGGGGGGGTAGGGGGCGCCGGTCGTGCGCCTGACCCGCAGGGCGGCGAAGTCCAGTTCGCGCGCCAGCACGCGCCCGCCGGCGACGGGTCGCAGGTTCCCCAGGTAGATCGACAGCGGCAGGGACGCGTAGTGTTCGCCCACGATCGCCCGGGGGGCCAGCGGCGCGGGTAGCGCCCGGGCGACGCCTCGCCAATCGTCGCGCTGATAGACCGGCAGCAGGTTGGTAGCGACGATCACGCCCAGCGAGACGGCGCACAGGCCCGCGCCGAGCAGCGTGCCGGCGCGCCCGGCCCGGCGCGCACCCAGCCCGGCCGCGAGCACGACCACGTAGGGGATCCAGGCCGCGATCACGTTGCGCCCGTCGAACACGTCGACGACGTGCGCCGCCGCCAGCAGCAGCGGCAGGCCGACCCCGACGGCCGCGACGATCGCGGCGTCCCGGGCTCCTTCGCGCTCCTCCCGTTCGCCCCTCGTGACCAGCAGCCACAGCACGGCCAGCCCCAGCAGGCCCGACAGGACCGCCGTCTCCAGCTCGGCCGGACCGTAGAGACCCACCAGGAACTGCTTGACCGTCTCGGCGATCCGGTTGGACAGCGAGGATTCTTCGATCCACTTGGTCTTGCCGTCCGAACGCTGGCTGATCGCCAGCGGCGCCAGCGCGAGCCCGACCAACACGACGGCGCCGATCGGCGCCCAGACCCGCCGCCAGCCCAGGCGCCGAATCAGGATCACAGCCTCGGGCACGAACAGGAAAGCCGCGAAGTAATGGGTCAGGACCGCGACCGCCGACGCGGCCCCCCACAGCGCCAGGCTGCGTCGGTCGCGGATGCGCAGCGCGCGCTGCCAGCACAGGAACGCGACTGCGCCGAACAGGATCAGCATCCCGTAGGCTCGCGCCTCCTGCGAGTAGTAGTACATCGCAGGGCTGACCGTTGTCAGCGCCGCGGCCCACAGGGCGACGCGCTGGGAGATCTCCCGCCCGCACGCGTAGGCGACCGGGATCGTCAGCGTGCCGGCCAGCGCGGAGAGCGAGCGGAAGCCGAGCGGCCCGGTGCCGAAGACCTTCGTCCAGATCCAGGCCAGGATGTAGTAGAGCGGTGGCGCCGACTCGCTGGAGGACAGGTGCGAGAGCATCCCGCCGAAGCTGCGGTGGACCAGGATCATGGTCGCCGACTCGTCCAGCCAGATCGACTGCACGTTCAACGTCCCGAAGCGCAGCGCCGCGCCCAGCAGCGTCATCGCGAGCAGCAGCTGCGCCGCGCTGGGGCGCCTGACGGCCCGCGCTCGCGTCGCGCCGAAGCGCAGGCTCGAGCCGGCCGTCGAGGTGGCTGCGAAGGGTCCCTGTGAGGCGGCCCGCAGGCCGGCGCCGGTGCCAGGCTCGGGCGCGAGCCCGCTCACGCCGACTCGGTCGGACCGCTCGGGGCCGTCGGGAAGCGCGCCATCCGGCAGATGATAGGTTCGCCCGCGGGCGTACCGGACGAGCTGGGCCGCCTGCGCATCCCGCTCCTCGGAAGGCGCTCGCCCAGTGGTGATCCATACTCCGGGCGGGGGTGGGATGATTTGACGAGCGCCCGGCAAGCCCCCGTGCCGGCCCCCGCCCCCCTACCCCAGGAGACGCATGAATCCCTCAGCAGATGCGGACTCGTCCGACGGCGCGCCGGCGATCGAGACGCGCGGCCTGACCAAGCGCTTCGGCGAGCGCGCCGCGATCGACGGGATCGACCTCCAGGTGCCGCGCCGCTGCGCCTTCGGCTTCCTCGGGCCCAACGGGGCGGGCAAGACGACCATGATCCGCACCCTGCTGGGGCTCACCCACGCCAGCGCCGGGGAGATGAGCCTGCTCGGGCATCCGGTCCCGCTCGAGCGCGAGCAGGCGCTCACCAGGGTCGGGGCGATCGTCGAGGAGCCCCGCTTTCACATGCACCTGAGCGGCCGTGAGAACCTGCGCGTGATCGCCGCCGCCCGCGGGCCGGAGGTGCGGCCCCGGATCGCGCCCGCCCTCGACCGCGTCGGCCTGGGCGAGCGGGCCGACGACAAGGTCAAGAGCTATTCGATGGGTATGCGCCAGCGGCTGGGTGTCGCCCGCTGCCTGCTGGCCGATCCGCTGCTGCTGATCCTCGACGAGCCGACGAACGGGCTCGACCCAGGAGGGATCCAGGAGTTCCGCGAGATGATCCGGGCGATGGTCGAGCAGGAGGGCCGCACCGTGTTCGTCTCCTCGCATCTGCTCGACGAGGTCGAAAAGACCTGCGACGCGGCCGCGATCATCGACCGCGGCAAGGTGGTCGTCCAGGGGTCGATGGCGGAGCTGGCCGCCGGCGGCACACCGCGGCACGAGCTGATCCTCGGCGTCGACGACGTCGATCGGGCCCTCGCCGCCCTGCAGGCCAGCGAGCTGGTCCTCGAGGCGCGACGCTCCGACGAGGGGCTGCGGGTGGTCCTCACCGGCGGAGTGTCGAGCGCCGCCCAGCTGAACGCGGCGCTGGTCGGCGCGGGCATCGGCGTGATGCGCCTGGAGCCGGTGCGCCAGAGTCTCGAGCAGCGCTTCCTGGAGATCACGGCCCGGCTCGATGCGCCGCGCCAGCCCGAGCAGGTGCAGGCATGAACGCGACGATCGCGGCGCAGCTGACAGGCGCCGACTTCCTCAAGCTGCGCAAGAGGCGGGGCACGCTGATCTGGTCGCTCGTGCTGGCGATCGGACCGCTGCTGATCTTCTTCATCGTCCGCGCCGCCCAGCACTCCTCGAATCCAGCTGCGCACCCGCCCGCCGGGGGCCTGGACGGCTACACCGACGCGCTGCGGCTCGTGGCCGTGTTCTTCGGCCCGCTCGCCGCGATCCTGATCGGCACCGACGCCGGCGCGGGCGACGTCGCCGCCGGCGTGTTCCGCGACCTGGTCGTGACGGGCCGCTCGCGCCTGGCGCTGTTCGCCTCGCGCGTCCCCGCTGCGATCGGGCTGTGCTGGCTCGTGATCCTCCCGGCCTACCTGCTGGCAGTGATCGGCACCTACGCGTTCGCCGGCGGCACGCCGACGCCCGACGCGGCGCTGATCCTCAACGGGCTGGGCTTCACGCTGCTCTCGACCGGGGTGATCTGCGCCGTCGCGGTCGGCTTCGCGTCGCTGACCGCCTCGCGGCCCGCCGCGCTGACCGTGCTGATCGGCTGGCAGCTCGTGGCCAGCCCGATCCTCACGAACATCAGCTCGCTGGGCAGCTCGCGCGAGCTGGTGCTCAGGGAAGCGATCGCCCACTTCAGCCCGGTCGACCTGGGCGACCCCGGCGGGCGCGGCGGCTCGGTGGTGACGATGGGCCTCGGCACCGCCCTGGTCGTGACCGTCGTCTGGCTGGTCGTGTTCCTGGCGCTGGGCGCGTGGCGCACGCAGACGATGGACGCATGAGCCGGCCGTCGGCTGCGCTCCGGGAGCCTGTATCGCCCCCGCCCGGGGCCGCGGCGGCGGCCTGCACGACGCTCGCTAGGCTCGACGGATGAGCGCTGCTGAGAACGGACGCGAGAGGATCGTCGAGGCGCACGATCTCACCCGCCGCTACGGCGAGGGAGAGGCCGCCGTGGACGCACTGGCGGGCGTGACGGTCGACTTCCCCTCCCGGCGCTTCGCCGCGATCATGGGCCCCTCCGGCTCGGGCAAGTCCACGCTCATGCACATCCTCGCGGGGCTCGACCAGCCGACCTCGGGAAGCGTGCGACTGGCCGGCGTGGAGTTGACAGGGTTGGACGACCGCGATCTGACTCGGCTGCGCCGCGACCGCGTCGGCTTCATCTTCCAGACCTTCAACCTGCTGCCCGTGCTGAACGCCGAAGAGAACATCCTGCTGCCGCTGTCGATCGCCGGGCGGAAGCCGGACCGGGAGTGGTTCGACACGCTCGTGCAGACGGTCGACATCGGCGACCGGCTGAGCCACCGCCCGGCCGAGCTGTCCGGCGGCCAGCAGCAGCGCGTCGCAGTCGCCCGCGCGCTCATCTCGCGTCCCTCGGTCGTCTTCGCCGACGAGCCGTCGGGGAACCTCGACTCGAAGTCCTCCAACGACGTGCTCGAGCTGCTGCGCCGAGCGGTCGACGACTTCGACCAGACCGTCGTGATGGTCACCCACGACGCCCACGCGGCCTCCTTCGCCGATCGGCTGCTGCTGCTGGCCGACGGCAGGATCGTCCACGACGGGGAGGCGGTGAGCACCGAGCAGGCGCTCGACCTGATGAAGGCGCTGAGCTGATGTTCAGGGTCGTGGTGCGAGGGTTCGCCCAGCGCAAGCTGCGCGTGCTGCTGACGGGGATCGCCGTCGCGCTGGGTGTGGCCCTGATGGCGGGCACCTACATCCTCACCGACACGATCAACAGCTCCTTCGCCTCGATCTTCCAGACCGCCAGCAAGGGTCATGACGTGGTCGTCACGCCCGCCGAAACGCTGGGCAAAGAAGCGGCCTCCGAAACGACCCCGATCACCCAGGCGATGCTGGAAAAGGTGCGTGCGACGGCCGGCGTGGCGAAGGCCGCCGGCTCGATCTTCACGCCGGGCACCTTCCTGAGCACCGACGGCAAGCGCCTGACCAGCGGCCACGCACCGGCCTTCATCAACTCGATCGTGCCGGCCCCGTTCGAGACCTTCACGGCCGTCAAGGGGCGCTTCCCCGCCACCGCCCGGGAAGTGGCCGTCGACGAGGCAACCGCCCAGCGGGAGGGTCTCAGGATCGGCCAGCAGATCGTGATCGCCGCCGAAGCGGCCACGGCGCGCTACACGATCGTGGGGATCCTGCGCTTCGGCAGCGGCGAATCCTTCGGCGGCGCCGGGATCGCGCTGCTGGTCCCCTCGGAGGCCCAGCGCATCGTCGGCGAGCGCGGCGCCTGGGACCAGATCGACGTCTCGGCGGCGCACGGCGTCACCCCCGAACAGCTGCGGCGCCGCATCCGAGCGGAGCTGCCGCAGACGGTCGACGTGCGCACGGGAGCCCAGCAGGCAGCCAAGAACACGTCCAACCTCGAAGAACAGCTCGGCTTCCTGCGCACCTTCCTGCTGATCTTCGCCTACGTGGCGCTCGTCGTGGGCGCGTTCATCATCTTCAACACCTTCTCGATCACCGTCGCGCAGCGCACGCGCGAACTCGGGCTGCTGCGCACGCTGGGCGCCTCCCGCGCCCAGGTTCTGCGCTCGGTCCTCTACGAAGGGCTGATGCTGGGGCTGCTCGGCGCCGTCGTCGGGCTGTTCGCCGGGATCGGCGTGGCACCTGCGCTGGATCAGCTGTTCAAGGCGCTCGGCGCCGACATCCCCGACAACGGCACCGTGCTCGAGACCAGGACGATCGTCGTGTCGCTGCTGGTCGGCGTCGGCGTGACGGTGCTGGCGGGACTCGCACCGGCGCTGCGCGCCACGCGCGTGCCGCCGATCGCGGCGATGCGCGAGGGGGTCGGGATCCCGCCGCGGCCGCTGCCGACGCGCCGGGCCCTGATCGTCCGCTTCCTCGCCGGGCTGGTCGTGGTGCTGGCGATCGGAGCGGTGGCGGGCGGGCTGGGACTGGTCCTGCTCGTCGTGTGGGTCGCCCGCGCAGCCCGGCTGTGGGTGAGGCTGCGCCGCGGGGGCGAACGGCCGCCGCGCCACTACCGCATCGTCCCCGCGGTGGCACGCGCCCTCGGCTCGCTGGTGCGCTGGCGGGGAGTCACGGGCCGCCTGGCCGAGGAGAACACGGTGCGCCAGCCCGGTCGCACGATGATCACCGCGGCGGCGCTGATGATCGGAATCGCGCTGGTGGCGTTCGTGGCGGTGCTGGCCGACGGGACCAAGGCCACGATCAACTCCGCGGTCAGCCGCACCTTCGCGGGCGATCTGATCGTCGAGAACTCCCAGGGCAACGGCCAGCAGCAGGGCATACCGGCCGCCGTGGCCGAACAGGTGCGCAGCGTGCCCGGCGTGGCCAGCGTCACCGCGATCGCCTTCACGAAGGGCCGCCTGCAGGGCAGCTCGAGCAACGCCTCGATCACCGTCGTCGAACCGGCCTCCTTCGCCCACGTCTACCGGGTCGAATGGCACGAGGGCTCCGACGCCACCCTGCTCGCCCTCGGCACCACAGGGACGGTCGTCACGAAAGGCTACGCCGACTCGCAGCACCTGAAGGTGGGGCAGCAGATCTCGGTGCTGACCCCCACCGACAAGCACGTCAGGCTGCGGATCGAGGGAATCGCCAGCGACAACGCGAGGCTGCTGGGAGACCTGACGATCACGCGCCAGCTCGCCCAGTCCGCGTTCGGCCAGCGCGAAGACGCCCTGGACTTCGTGGACTACCTGCCCGGCTTCACCAACGCCCAGGTGCAGCCGGCGGTCGATCGGCTGCTGAACAGCTCCTTCCCGCAGACCCGCTCCCGCACCGCGGCCCAGTTCAAGCAGGACCTGACCGGGCAGGTCAACACCCTGCTCACGCTGATCTACGTGCTGCTCGCCCTGTCGGTGATCGTCTCCCTGTTCGGCATCGTCAACACCCTGGTCCTGTCGATCTACGAGCGCACCCGCGAGCTGGGGATGCTCCGTGCGATCGGGGCGAGCCGGCGCCAGATCCGCCAGATGATCCGCTACGAGTCGCTGATCACCGCCCTGATCGGCGGCGTGCTGGGCCTCGTGATCGGAGTGGTCGGCTCGCTCATCGTGACGAGCCTGACGCTGTCCGAATCCGGATACGTGCAGGCGATCCCCGTGCCCACCCTCCTGATCCTGTTGGTCGTGGCGGCTGGCGCGGGGCTGCTCGCCGCGCTGCTGCCCGCGCGGCGCGCGGCGCGCCTGGACCCGCTGCGCGCGCTCGCTGCCGAGTAGCCGCGCCCCCGCTAAGCTCAGCCGAGATGGCCGCGCAGGCGCCCGCCGACACCGACCCGGAGCTGCAGGCCGCGGCCTGGGATCTCGAGCCGCTGGTCGCGGGCGAGGGCAGGGAGGGCGTCGAGCGCCGTATGGGGGAGGCGCTGGAGCGCGCCAAGGCGTTCGCAGCAGCCTATGCGGGACGACTCGGCGAGATCGACGGCGAGGGCCTCGCCGGCGCGATGAGCGAGCTGGCCGAGATCCAGGAGCTGGTCGGGCGGGCCGGCTACTACGCGGCGCTGCGCTTCTCGACCGACACGGCCGACCCCTCCAACGGGGCGCTGATGCAGTGGGTCCAGGAGCAGGAGACCGCGATCCAGACGACCCTGCTGTTCTTCGAGTTGGAGTGGGCCGCGCTGCCCGACGATCGCGCCGAGGCGTTGCTCGCTGCGGACGGCCTGGACTTCGCCCGCCATCACCTGCGCAATGTGCGCCGCTACCGCGAGCACCTGCTCTCCGAACCGGAGGAGCGGATCCTGACCGAGAAGTCCCTGACCGGCGCGAGCGCCTGGACGCGGCTGTTCGAGGAGCTGACCTCGGTGATCGAGGTCGAGCTCCCCGACGCCGAGGGCTCCGAGCCCGCTCCCGTCGCGCTCGAGGTCGCCCTTAGCAGGCTGACGCTGCCGGACCGCGAGGTGCGGCGCACGACCGCCGAGGCGGTCACCGCGGCGCTCGCTCCCGGGCTGAGGACGCGCGCCTACCTGTTCAACACGCTGCTGGCCGACAAGGCGACCGACGACCGGCTGCGGCGCTACCACCACTGGCTGGCCGCGCGCAACCTGGCCAACGAGGCGAGCGACGAGTCAGTGCAGGCGCTGCTCGAGGCTGTCCGCGGCCGCTATGAGATCCCGCGGCGCTGGTACAGGCTCAAGGCCAGGCTGCTCGGCCTGGACCGCCTGGCCGACTACGACCGCATGGCCTCGGTCAGCGACGATCAGGTCGAGTACCCCTACTCGCAGGCTCGCGAGATCGTGCTGGACTGCTACTCCTCGTTCTCGCCCGAGCTGGGATCGCTGGCCGGGCGCTTCTTCGCCGAGCACCGGATCGACGCGCCCGTCCGCCCGGCCAAGCGGGGCGGTGCCTTCTGCGCCGGCACGGTGCCGTCGGAGTTCCCCTACGTGCTGCTGAACTACACCTCGCGCCGCCGTGACGTGCTGACGCTCGCACATGAGCTCGGTCACGGCGTGCACTTCGCGCTGGCCGCCCGTCAGGGGATCTTCCAGCAGCACACCCCGCTCACGCTGGCCGAGACCGCCTCCGTGTTCGGCGAGACGATCGTGTTCGGCAAACTGCTCGAGGAAGACACCGCGCCGGCCTCGCGCCTGGCCTTGCTGGCCGAGAACCTGGAGGACACGATCGCCACCGTCTTCAGGCAGGTCGCGATGAACCGCTTCGAGGATCTCGTCCACACCGAGCGGCGCGAGCAGGGCGAGCTGTCGGTCGACCGCTTCGGGGAGCTGTGGTCGGAGAGCCAGACCGAGCTGCTGGGCGACTCGGTCGAGGTGACCGAGGGATATCGCAGCTGGTGGTCCTACATCCCGCACTTCATCGGCAGCCCGGGCTACGTCTACGCCTACGCCTACGGTCAGCTGCTCGCACTGTCGGTCTACCAGCGCTATGAGCAGACCGGTCCGGAGCTCGTTCCCCGCTACCTGGAGATGCTGGCCGCCGGCGGTTCGCGCAGCCCGCAGGAGCTGGGCGAGATCGTCGGGATCGACCTGGCCGACCCGGGCTTCTGGGATGCGGGACTCGACCTGGTCGAGCGCCAGCTCAGCGAGGCCGAAGCGGCCGCCGAGGCCTCGGGCCGTCTCACCGCGCAGTCCTCCTCGCCCTAGAGCAGGCCGAGCGCCGACCCGACGCTCCTGATCAGCTCGAACAGGGGCTGCGGCACGATCCCGAAGAACAGGGTCCCGGCACCGGTCAGCAGCGCGACCAGCAGCAGCTCGGGCTGGTATCCGCTCGCGCGAGCTTCGCCTGTGTCCTCGGCGTCGAGCTCGGAGGAGCCCCCGGCCAGCGCGGGCAGGCCGCCCGGGCTCGCCGGCAGCGGCTGCGCCCCCGGCGCGTCGCGCATCCACATCGCGGCGATCACGGGCAGGTAGTAGCCCAGCGAGATCATCGAGCCGACCACGATCACGATCCCCAGCCACGCGTAGCCGCCTTCGACGCTGGCCTCGATCAGATAGAACTTCCCGATCAGGCCGGCCGTCGCCGGGATCCCTGCCAGGCCCAGCATCGCCAGCGTCATCGGCCAGGCAAGCAGCGGGCGCGAGCGCCCCAGCCCGCTGACCGAGGCGAACGAGTCGCCCAGCCCGGTTTCGCGCTCGCGGGCGACGATCACGGCGAACGCGGCCATGTTCATCAGCAGGTAGACGATCAGGTACAGGACGGTCGCTTCGACGCCCAGCTTGGTGGCCACCACGACGCCGGCCAGCATGTAACCGGCCTGCGCGACCGACGAGTAGGCCAGCATCCGCTTCAGCGAGGACTGGCCCAGCGCGCCGACGTTGCCGACCAGGATCGTGATCGTCGCCAGCGCCGCGACCGCCGGCCCCCAGCTGGCATGCGCTTCGATCAGCGCCACGTCGAAGAAGCGCAGGAAGGCACCGAGGGCGGCGACCTTCGTCGTGACGGCCATGAACGCCGTGATCGGCGTGGGAGCGCCCTCGTAGACGTCCGGCGTCCACTGGTGGAAGGGCGCCACCGAGGCCTTGAAGCACAAGCCGGCCATGACCAGCGCGATGCCGGTCAGGGTCAGCGGGTCGGTCGCCAGGCCGCCATGGCCGAGCGCCGTGGCGATCCCGGTGAAGTCGGTCGCGCCCGTGGCACCGTAGAGCATCGCCAGGCCGTAAAGCAGGGTGGCCGACCCCACCGAGCCGACGATCAGGTACTTCAGCCCCGCCTCCAGCGAGTGCTCCCTGCGCATTTCGGTCGCGCACAGCACGTACAGGGGGATCGACAGGAGCTCGAGGCCGAGGAACATCGCCACCGTGTTCTGGGCCGCGACCAGCAGGAACATGCCGGCCAGCGTGGTCAGGATCATCGCGTGGAACTCGCCGTGCGCCGCTTCGCGGGACGCCTGCGAGCGCCAGGCCAGCAGCACCGTGCAGGCGCCGCCGGCGATCAGCACGAGGTTCAGCGTCAGCGACAGTCCGTCGATCCGCAGCGCGCCCGAGACGATCGACTTCTGGGCGCCCCATTGCCAGATCGTGAGCCCCAGCGCCGCGCCCAGCGCGCCCAGGGTCAGCGCCGGGACCAGCTGCGAGCGCACCCACTCCGAGCTGATCAGCCCGACCAGCAGCACGATCGCCGCGCCGCCCAGGAACGCGATCAGAGGCGACAGGCCGGCGAAGTCGATGTGCGGGCCTTTGAGGTGGGCGACCACGAGGAAGGGGAGTGCGGCGCTCACTTGATCACCAGGCTCTGGCCGGTCGGCGGTGCCACGCTTCCGTAGATCGCGTGGGTGGATCCTGCGACGATCCCCGCCGGCGCAACAGCCCGAGTGACCGACGCTTCGCTGCGCTTCAGCGCCAGCTGCGGGTAGAAGGCGAGGAACAGGATCACGGCGACGATCGGCACCAGCACGAACCCGTCGCGGACACTCATCTCGCGTGGTTCAACGCCCGCTCCGACGCGGTTCTGCATCGAGCGGATGAACAGCCTCAGGGCGTACACGCTCGCCATCACGACGCCGCTGAAGGCGATGATCGAGATCGCCAGCTTGGTCTTGAACACGCCCAGCAGGATCAGGAACTCGCCGACGAAGTTGGACGAGCCCGGCATCGCCAGGGTCGCCAGGGAGATGATCAGGAACAGGCTGGCGAGCACGGGTGCGCGGAACGCGATGCCACCCATCCGGCGGATGTCTTCCGAGCCGCCCGAGCGCTGCGCCAGCAGCGCGACGATGAACAGCAGCGGCGCGACGACCAGGCCGTGGTTGACCATCTGCAGCAGCGCGCCCTGGGCGCCCTGCGGGTCCAGCGCGAAGATGCCCAGCGTGATGAAGCCCAGCTGCGCGACCGAGGAGTAACCGGCGATCAGGCGCGCGTCGGTCTGGCTGAAGGCCTGCAGCGAGCCGTAGATGATGGACAGCAGCGCGATCAGCAGCATCAGCGTCTGGAAGTGCACGGCGGCACGCGGGAACAGCGGCAGGACGATCGCCAGAAAGCCGTAGGCGCCGACCTTCGAGAGCACACCGGAGAAGACCATCAGCACCTCGATCGGCATCGCACGGTAGCCGTCCGGCATCCAGCCGTGGAACGGGAAGGAGGGCATCTTGACCAGGAAGGCGGCGGCGAACAGCAGGAAGATCCACTCCTGCGTGCCGGTGCCCAGCGGCACCGCCTGCAGCGAGCTCAGCGCGAAGTCGACGTGGCCGCCGGTCTGCTGGGCGCTCAGCACTCCGGCCGCGATCGCGCCGGCCAGCATGAGCAGCGAGCCGACCAACGTGTAGATGACCAGCTTGGTCGTCGCCCTGACGCGGGTCGATCCCTCCGGGTCGCGTCCCCAGCTCCCGGTCAGGAAGTAGAACGGGATCAGCATCAGGTCGAAGAAGACGACGAAAAGGATCAGGTCCTGGGCCAGGAACGCGCCCAGCACGCCCGACTCGGCCAGCATCAGGAAGAAGTAGAAGAGCCGGGGGCGTTCGACCGGAGGGCCGCTGCGCAGGATGCTGGCCAGCGTGGCCGCGGCGAACAGCAGCGTGGTCAGGCCGACCAGGAACACGTTCAGGCCGGTGATCGCCAGCTTGTAGTGGATGCCGAGGGCCGAGATCCACCACACGTTCGTGACGTGCTGCAGGCCGCCGCCCGATTTGTAGTCGGCGATGTAGGCGATCGCCAGCCCGAACGCGGCCAGCGATCCGATCAGGGCGAGCAGGCCCGGCGTGCTGAGGCGACGCCACCCGGCGCTCTGCGAGGCCGACTCGCCCTCCGCGGCGCTGCGGCTGGGCAGCGCGGCGCCGAGCAGCGAGCACGCGACCGGCAGCCAGATCAGTATCGAGAGGGGCGGCATCGTTCGGTCAGGTCTGGAGCAGGAAGTAGAAGCCGACGCCCGCGACGCCCAGCACGAGCAGCGCGGCGTAGTAGCGGACGAAGCCGTTCTGCACGGCCCGCACGGCGGCCGAGCCGGCGCGGACGATGCCGGTCGTGCCACCAACGATCGTCTCGTCGATGACCCGGGGCTCGAACACGTCGCGCGCGAAGTTGCCGGCCGCCGCGACCGGTTTGACGATCGCCACGTCGATCAGCTCGTCGAAGTACCACTTGTTGACGAACAGCGTGTAGGCCGCCTTGAAGCGGGTGCGGATCGCCTCGGCGGTGCCCGGGCGGGCGACCCACACGCGATAGGCGATCGCGATGCCGGCGAGGCCCAGCAGAGTGCCGAGGATCAGGCCGAGCACGAGCAGCCCGTTGCGGGTGTGGGTTTCATACAGCGCCGAGGTCGCGAAGCTCGGCTTGAGGAAGTCGTCGATCACGAAGTCGACGTTCGGTATCTGCACCAGGCCGATGCCGATCGACCCGACCGCAAGCACGCTCATGGCGACCTTCATCGGCATCGCCCGCTCGGCGATCGTGTGGTGCGGGCCGGGGAAGCCGACGTCGGTGTCCTCGGCTTCGCCGTTGGCCGGGTTGCGCGGCGGGTCCTCGTGATACAGGTGGCCTTCGGCCAGCTCTCTCGCCTCGGGCACCGGGTCGCCGAAGAAGGCCCGGAAGATCATCCTGAAGGTGTAGATCGCGGTCAGGAACGCCCCCAGGTAGCCGGCCGCGTAAAGGGCCCAGTGCCAGCCGCCCCGCTCGGCCGTCACGAGCAGGATCTCGTCCTTGGAGAAGAAGCCCGAGAACGGCGGGATCCCCGACAGGGCCAGCCCGCCGATGATGAAGCAGGCGTAGGTGAACGGCAGCACGCGCCGGAAGCCGCCCATGCGATCCAGCGACTGCTCTCCACCCATCGCGCCGATGATCGAGCCGGCCGCCATGAACAGCAGCGCCTTGAAGAAGGCGTGGGTCATCAGGTGGAACATGCCGGCCGCATAGGCGCCCACCGAGACGCCCATGATCATGTAGCCGATCTGGGACATGGTCGAGTAGGCGATCACGCGCTTGATGTCGGTCTGGGCCAGCGCCGTCGTGCCTGCGATCAGCAGGGTCGCCGCGCCGATGATCGCGCCCACGTCCTGCGCGGCGGGCGCCCGTTCGAACAGCGGGTGCATGCGCGCGATCAGGTAGACGCCCGCCGTGACCATCGTGGCGGCATGGATCAGCGCGCTGACCGGCGTCGGTCCTTCCATCGCGTCGGGCAGCCACGTGTGCAGCGGGATCTGGGCCGACTTGGCGAACGCGCCGACCAGCAGCAGCAGGCAGCCCGCCACGAGGTCGCCGTCGCCCGTGCTGCCGTGTCCGAAGGCGCCGGCTTCGGCCAGGTGGAAGGTGCGCAGCAGTTCCAGCGTGCCGGTGTGCTTGAAGATGAAGTACGTGCCCAGCACCAGCCCGACGTCGCCGACGACGTTGATCACGAACGCCTTGATCCCGGCGCTGGTGGCGGTCGTACGGCGGTACCAGAACGAGATCAGCAGGTAGGAGGCCGCGCCGACGAAGGCCCAGCCCACGATCAGCAGCAGGAAGTTGCCGGCCAGCACCAGCAGCAGCATCGAGAAGACGAAGAAGTTCAGGTAGGAGAAGAAGCGGCAGAAGCCCCTGTCCTCTTCCATGTAGGACACGGCGTAGAGGTGGATCATCGTCGAGACGCCGGTGACGATCAGGATCATGAAGACCGACAGCGGGTCCACCAGGACCTGCACCTTCGCGTCGACCCCGACCGTCGATGCGTAGTCCCACAGCGAGGAGACGAGCTGTCGGTGGGACTCGGAGTGGCCCTGCAGCGAGATCAGCGTCGCGAGCGCGGCCAGGAACGACAGCAGGATCGCCGCCGTCCCGATCCAGCCCGCACTGCGGCCCGGCAGCCGGCGGAAGCCGAACGCGATCAGCACCGACCCCAGCAGCGGGAACAGCAGCACCAGCCAGGCGTAGGTGGTGGTGCTCACTAGCCCTGCAGCTCCCGCAGCTCGTCGACGTCGATCGGCAGGCGCCGCCGGTACAGGGCGACGATCATGCCGAGCCCGATGCAGACCTCGCAGGCGGCCACGGTCATCACGATCAGCGCGAAGATCTGCCCGTCGCCGTTGCCCCACATCCGCGAGAAGGCGATCAGGGCGAGGTTGCCGCCGTTGAGCATCAGCTCGAGGCACAGCAGCACGACCAGCGGGTTGCGTCGCGTCATCACGCCGACCGCGCCCAGGGTGAAGACGATCGCGGAGACCGCCAGGTACCAGCCGATCGTCACTGCTCCCGCCTTCCCACGCCCTCGGCCATCGTGCCGGTGCCCTGCGGGCGCATCAGGTGGAGCGGCGTGAAGAATTCGCTTTCGTCCTTCTCGCCGAGCCCGCCGCGCCGCCGGGCGAGCACGACCCCCCCGACGGCCGCGATCAGCAGCAGGAAGGAGGCGACCTCGAAGGCCAGCAGGAAGCGGGTCAGCAGCAGGTTGCCGATGTAGGCCGGCGTGCCGTAGGTGCGCGGCCCGGGCGAATAGCCGGCGCCATAGGAGTCGACCGCCTCCAGGCCGGTTCCCAGCAGCGCGATCAGCAGCTCCACCAGCAGCGCTCCTCCCAGCACGGCGCCGCCCAGGCGCAGCCTGTCCGCGCCGGCCTTGCCGGCGCCGTGCAGCCGCGCGCCGATCCCCTCGCCCGCGTCGCCGATATAGGCGACCACGAACACGTACAGCACCATCACAGCCCCCGCGTAGACGACGACCTGGACCGCGGCGACGAACTCGGCGCGGAGCAGCAGGAACAGCACGGCGAGCGAGACCAGGTGGGCGACCAGCGCCAGCACGCAGTAGAAGGGGTTGCGCAGCACGACCACGCCGACCGCGCCCGCGATCGCGCCGATCGCGGCGATGAAGAAGAGAACAGCGCTCACCCCGCGACCTCCGCCCGCGGAGTCGTGTCACGGCAGCGGTCGCCGGCCGCGCAGCGGCTCGCGAGCGATGACGTCACACGACGCAGCCTCGCGAGCGAGGACGTGACACGACGGAGCCTCATTCGCCCTCGTTCCTCAGCGGGGCGCGCTCCAGCGCCTCGGCCAGCAGCATCGGCTTGGTGAAGATCAGGTCGGTGCGGTCGTAGTCGGAGAGCTCGTAGTCGTGGCCCATCGTGATCGCGTCGAACGGGCAGGCGATCTCGCAGTAGCCGCAGAAGATGCAGCGGGACAGGTTGATCTCATAGACCGCCGCGTAGCGCTCGCCGGGGGAGACGCGGTTCTCGGGTGTGTTCTCGGCGGCGACGACGCGGATGCAGTCGGCCGGGCAGGCCGCCGCGCAGAGCGAGCAGCCGACGCACTTCTCCAGCCCCGTGTCCTCGAAGCGGTGCAGCTTGTGGCGGCCGCGGAAACGCGGGTAGACGGGCGTCTTCTCCTCGGGGTACTGGACCGTGACCGGCGTTTCGTGGAAGCGGCCGAACGTCGTCAGCAGACCGCGGATCGTCTGGCCGAAGGTGCGCAGGGTGCTGCGGGTCGGGCCGGGCGGCGGCGTGCGCACGACCTCGATCACGTCGTCGCCCGGGTTCCATCCCGTGACGTTCAGCGTGGCCGTCGCCTGGGGCTCGGTCGCGGCCATCAGTGCGCGGCTACCACGACGATCGCCGTGACGAGCGTGTTGAGGGTCGCCAGCGGCAGCAGCACCTTCCAGCCGAAGCTCATCAGCTGGTCGTATCGCAGGCGCGGCAGCGTCGCTCTGACCCAGATGAACAGGAACGTGATCAGCGACATCTTGAACAGCACCACGAACGGGTCCACCCAGCCGGGGGGATGGATCCCGAACGGCAGCAGCCAGCCGCCCAGGAAGACGGTCGTGACGATCCCGGAGACGACGATCACGTTGAGGTACTCGGCGAAGTAGTAGGAGGCGAAGCGACCGCCGCCGAACTCGGTGTTGTAGCCGCCGACCAGCTCGGCGTCGGCCTCCGTCAGGTCGAACGGCGCCCGGTTGGTCTCGGCGAAGCTGGCGGTGAGGAAGATGAGAAACCCGAAGAACTGCGGGATCAGGTACCACATGCCTTTCTGGGCGGTGACGATCCCGGTCAGCGACAGCGTCTGGGCGGTGATGACCACACCGACCAGCGCCAGACCCTGGGAGACCTCGTAGGAGATCAGCTGGGCCGCGCCGCGCATCGCGCCGAGGAACGAGTACTTCGAGCCCGAGGACCAGCCGCCCAGCATGATCCCGTAGAAGGCGATCCCGCCCAG
>JBKQOO010000017.1:0-3274 GCA_052145475.1 Solirubrobacteraceae bacterium | reverse complement strand
CGAGGTTCGCGGAGACGATGCG
Source organism: Solirubrobacteraceae bacterium (assembly GCA_052145475.1). Taxonomy (GTDB): domain Bacteria; phylum Actinomycetota; class Thermoleophilia; order Solirubrobacterales; family Solirubrobacteraceae; genus Palsa-744. Next base: position 3,252 of record JBKQOO010000017.1, on the reverse strand, counting down.
GCGGATGTGCGAGCACCTCGCGCAGGCGGAGAAGCTTCACTACACGCTGCAGCAGCAGGCCTGGTTCCTGGACGCCGTCGAGATCTACTGCCAAGCGGTCTGCTCGCTCGCGGAAGAGCTCGGCGGGCTCGACGTGACCTCAGGCGGTTTTCAGGGGCTCCGCGACTACCTCGCCGGGTACGCCGCCTGCGAGGGCTTCACCTCGCTCGCGGCGCAGACGCGGGCGCTGAAGGAGGCGCTGGCCAGGGTGCGGTACACGGTCCGGACCAACGGGCCCCGGGTCACGGTCAGCAACTACGAAGGCGAGCCCGATTACAGCGTCCAGGTGGAAGAGACGTTCGCGAAGTTCAAGCAGGGAGCGGTGAAGAGCTACCTGGTCGGGCTGCCCGACTCCGCCGACATGAACCACGTCGAGGCTCAGATCCTCGACCGGGTGGCGAGGCTGAACCCGGACGTGTTCGGCGCGCTCGCTGAGTACGGTGGCCGCCATCGCGATTACCTCGACGTGACGGTCGGCCGGTTCGACCGCGAGGTGCAGTTCTACCTCGCCTATCTTGAGCTGATCGGACGGTTCAAGGCGGCCGGCCTGCTGTTCTGCTATCCGCACGTCTCCGCCCGCGCCAAGGACATCGCCGCCGAGGAGTCGTTCGACCTTGCGCTGGCGAACAAGCTTGTGCCCGCGGGCGGCACGGTCGTGGGCAACGACTTCTACCTCGAGGAGCCGGAGCGGATCTTCGTCGTCACCGGCCCTAACAACGGCGGCAAGACCACCTTCGCCCGGACGTTCGGCCAGCTCCACTTTCTGGTCGGCCTTGGCCTGCCCGTTCCCGGCAAGAGCGCGCGGCTGTTCCTGCCCGACCGCATCTACACGCACTTCGAGCGGGAGGAGAACATCGAGACGCTCCGCGGCAAGTTCGAGGACGAGCTCGTCCGCGTGCACGAGATCCTGGAGCGGGCGACGAGCCAGAGCGTGCTGGTGATGAACGAAAGCTTCAACTCGACCACCCTCAACGACGCGCTTTTCGTCGGCACCGAGATGATGCGGCGGATCCTGGAGCTCGGTCTGTTCGGCGTGTACGTGACCTTTGTCGACGAGATGGCCTCGCTGAGCGAGGCGACCGTGAGCATGGTCAGCCAGGTCGTGCCTGAGAACCCGGCGCAGCGGACGTTCAAGCTCGTCCGCAAGTCGGCTGACGGCCTCGCCTACGCCGCGGCGATCGCCGACAAGTACGGCCTGACTTACCAGCGCTTGATCGAGAGGATCGGCTCGTGAAGGTCTTCCTGCTGCACGAAGACCAGGACTTCGCCGTGAAGCCGGAACTGCGGGACGCGATTTTCGCTGCCATGGCGAGCGGCGATCTGTTCGCGCTCACCAGCGCCAGGCGGGACATTCAGCGCGGGCGGAGCTCCGGTCCGGTCGCGGCGGCGCCGGGAAACGACGACATAGTGACGCAGGACCTGGAGCTCCAGACGCTCTGGAACGCGATGGCGGCCGGCGACGAGTTCCTGTTCGAGGTGGCCAAGCGCGCTATCCTCTCGAGCCTGACCGATCCTGACGCGGTCGTGTACCGTCAGCGAGTGCTCGCGGACTGCCTCGAGCATCCCGAGACCGTCAGGCAACTCTACGAGCTCGCGATCAATGCCCTCGAGAACGAGAGGGAGGTCAGTCCCCTGTGGCATCGGTCGTCGCCCGACAGCATCGTTTACCGGTCGGTGCGGGTGCTGACGCTGCAGGTGGGGGTGCTCAGGCGGCTCCGGCAGATCGCGGAGCAGCAAGCCGGGAACTTCCGTTCCGAAGGGTTCAGGCGCTTCTTCGCCATGCTCAGGGAGGAGCTGTCAGATGATTACCTGCAGACGGTCGAGCATCATCTGCGCGAGCTCGAGTTCAAGCGCGGCGTGCTCGAGAGCGCTGAGCTCGCCAAGGGCAACAAGGGCCGCCGCTACGTCGTCCGGAAGCAGCGCGAGCAGCGCTGGACCGAGCGGTTCTCGTTCGGGAACCGCTCACCGGGCTACACATTCACGATCCCGGCCCGCGACGAGAACGGCTTCAGGGCGCTGGAGGAGATCCGCGGGAAGGGGATCAACCACGTCGCGGACGCGGTCGCGCAGTCGGCCGATCACGTCAAGAGTTTCTTCAGCATGCTCAGGATCGAGCTTGCCTTCTATCTCGGCTGTCTCAACCTGCGCGAGCGGCTCGACGCGAAGGGCGAGCCGGCTTGCTTCCCCATCCCGCTCGCCGCAGGCCAGCTCGCGCTCGCCGCAGAGGGCATCTACGACGTCTGCCTGACGCTCCACCTCCCGGACCGGGTCGTCGGCAACGACGTGGACGCCGACGGCAGGTCGCTCGTGATGATCACCGGCGCCAACCAGGGCGGAAAGTCGACCTTGCTGCGCAGCCTCGGTCTCGCCCACCTGATGATGCAGAGCGGCATGTTCGTCGGCGCGCAGTCGTTCCGCGCCAGTACCTGCACCGGCGTCTTTACGCACTACAAGCGCGAAGAGGACGCCACGATGCAAGGCGGCAAGCTCGACGAGGAGCTGGCCAGGATGAGCGAGATCGCGGAGCAGATCACGGCCAACTCGATCCTGCTCTGCAACGAGTCGTTCGCCGCCACGAACGAGCGGGAAGGATCGGAGATCGCCCGGCAGGTCGTGCGCGCCATGCTCGACAAGCAGATCAAGGTCTTCTTCGTCAGTCACATGTACGACCTCGCGCACGGCTTCTACGCCCAGGGCCTGGACACGGCGTTGTTCCTCCGGGCCGAGCGGCAGCCGGACGGGCGGCGAACGTTCAAGTTCGTCGAGCGCGAGCCGCTGCCGACGAGCTACGGCGAAGACGCCTACCGGCGCATCTTCGGCACCGGCGAGCCCACATCGACGACCCTCGCCGACACCGTTGGGGCTGAGACATGACCGGGCCACCCCCTGACCTTCCTGCCGAGCGACAGGACCAGCCACCGCTGGCCGGGGACGCCCAGGCGAGCAGCGGCAGGGCGGCTCACCCTGACGGCCGAGAAGGCGGCGCACCCTCCCGCCTGCCGCGGGTCGGCGCTTCACCGCCAGAAGGTGGTGGTCACTTCCTCAGCTTGCTGTTCGAGGAGGCGCCGGGGGCCCGGGGCGCCGAGGGGCAGGACGAGGATCGCTCCTTCGCGTCGGATCTGAACCTCGACAGATCGTGGCGGCGATCGCGGGTGATCGCGAGGAGCGTGACCTCATCACGACCGTTCTCTACGGCCACCTGCGCGATGTCGA
>JBKQOO010000016.1:0-4713 GCA_052145475.1 Solirubrobacteraceae bacterium | reverse complement strand
GGGGCCCCTCTGGAGCGCCGGCGGCGAACGCGGCCTCTACAAGACCGTGCTGGTGGCCGTCGACGTCGCTCGCTGCACCGGACGCGACCTCGAGGCGGGAGTCGTCGGCACGGTGAGGCTCGGGCTCGCCACGGCGGCCCATTGGCGAGCGACGTCCGCGCTCCTCGACCTGTTCACGCGGAACCGTCCGGCCGTCGAGATCAGCATCGTCGAGTCATACGGGGGTGCTCTTTCCCGTGAGCTGCGCGACGGTCGGCTCGACGCGGTGCTCGCTCCCTCGATCTTCGGCTCGGCCGACCTCTGTGGCGTTGATGTGGGCAGCGAGCCATGGATGGTCCTCGTCGGGCGGCGTCACAGGCTGGCTGGAGAAGGACCGCTGCACGTCGACGACCTGCAAGGCGAGGAAATCGTCATAACCGGGCACCGAGACGGTGCCGCTTATGACCGTGCGGTCGCGGACACGCTCACAGAGCTCGGGGTGACCCCTGTGCTGCGGCGTGGCGGCCCCGGGCCTGCATTGTTCGCTGCCGTCGCCCAGGGTGACGCTCTCGCGTTGACGACGGCGCCTGACGCCGTCGACGCGGAGCTTCTCGTTCGACCCCTTGATCCCGGCCGCGCCCTCGGCTTTGAGCTGCTGTGGGGCCGCGATACGCCCTCGCCCGCGCTGACGGAGCTGATCCGAGCCGCCGAAGAGCAGTCCAGATGCGCCACGCCGGCCTCGCGACCGGCGCTGCGCGCGGTCGCGTGAGATGGCGATGAGCGTCGCTCCGGGATCCGAACAGGCGGCCAACGCCGGTCTGCGGCGCGTGGGCGAGCCGGGTCTCCGGAGCCCGCTTCCTCAGACCGGGCGTCGCGTGTCTCTCAGCGCCGCCGAGGAGACGAGGCTGGCCAAGCGTATCGAGCGTGGCGATGCGCACGCCAAGCGCGAGATGATCGAAGGCAACCTGCCGCTTGTGTTCGCGATCGCCAAGGGCTATCGCGGACGCGGCGTTCAGTTCGAGGACCTGATCCAAGAGGGGACGGTCGGTCTGGTCCGAGCAGTCGAAGGTTTCGACCATCGGCGCGGCCTGAAGTTCTCGACGTATGCCGTCTGGTGGATCCGCCGTTCATTTCTCGATGCGATCGAGGCCGGGCGCACGATCAGGATCCCCGCGAAGGCCGCGCAACATTTCGCCGCCGTTCGACGAGCCGAGATGGAGATCGAGCGGGGCGGCATCCGTGCCGCTTCGGCCGAGGCGATTGCGCAGCGCACCGGACTCAGCACGCTCAACGTGCGCAACATCCGCGGTGCTCCCCGCGTCACCGCGTCACTCGACGAACCGATGAGCGAAGACGCGACGCCGTTGGGCGATCTGATCGGAGACCCCCATGCTGTCGATCCCGCAGAGCACACGGCCGAGCGAGAGGCTCGGCGCGAAGCGTGGGCGCTGCTGCGGCTGCTGCCGGAACGCCACCGGCAGGTGCTGATCCGTCGCTACGGCATCGGTGGAGGCCGACCGCAGGGTCACAAGGAGGTCGGCGACTGGCTGGGCGTGAAAGAGGAGCGCAGCCGACAGCTCGAACGCGAGGCCCTGCACCGCCTGCGCGATCTCGCTTCGCCCTCCCGGCGAGCCGCATAGGCGTCCACATTCCTCAGCTCAGGCATCGGCGTGACACCACATCCGGGGGGTGGGAAGATGAAAGGATCGTGCACGCGACCCCCGCCTCTCCCGCAGGCGGTCTGCCGGCCCGGCCGTCATTCATGGCGCGCATCGCCGCGCTCCTCGCGCTCCTCGCGCCGATCCTCATGGCCGTGCTGGCCGCTGTCGCACTTGCGGGCGACGTCCCCGTCGCAGTGCTGGCCGTCGGACTCGTGCTCCTCTGCAGCGCGGCGATCTGGCTCGCCTTGACCCGTCGCGGCCTGCGGCGAGCCGGCGGTGTCGCGCTCGCAACGCTCAGCGGGATCGGGCTGATCGTGGTGCTGGTGGCCAACTGGCAGGGCGTGGCGGTACTGGTCGCGATGCTTCTGCTGCTGGCCCTGTTCGGGCTCGCCGCCCGCTACGCGCTCGGGCGGACGGGGGCGAGCGCCATCGGCGGAGTCTCTGGGGCGGTCGTACCGGTGAACGCCGCCGGACCGGCGGTGCTGATCATCAACCTGAAGTCGGGCGGAGGCAAGGCGGAGCGCTATGACCTCGCCGCCGAGGCCCGGCGACGGGGCGTCGAGCCCGTTGTCCTACAGCCCGGCGATGACCTGCTCCAGCTCGCCGAGAGCGCGATCGCAGGTGGTGCGCAGGTCATCGGGATGGCCGGCGGCGACGGCTCGCAGGCCCTCGTGGCGACCGTCGCCGCTCGCCACGACACCGCCTACGTCTGCATTCCTGCGGGCACCAGAAACCACTTCGCACTGGACCTCGGCCTCGACCGTGATGACGTGGTGGGAGCGCTTGATGCCTTCACCGACGGCCTCGAGCGGCGGATCGATCTCGCGCGCGTCAACGAGCGCGTGTTCGTCAACAACGCATCGCTCGGCATCTATGCGAAGGTCGTGCAGTCCGCCGCCTACCGCGATGCCAAGCTCGAGACTTGGACCGACATGCTGCCCGACCTGCTGGGCCCCGACGCCGAACCGATCGATCTCGAGTTCACCACCCCCGATGGGAGCCGCTACGACGACGCGCCGCTCGTACTCGTATCGAACAATCCGTATCGGCTGGCGAGCTTCGCCGGTGCGGGCACACGCGAGCGGATCGACACGGGTCAGCTCGGCGTCCTCGCCGCACGGGTCCGCAACGCCGCCGACGTGTCGAAGTTCGTCGCGCTCGAGCTGGTCGGGCAGGTGGACCGCTTTCCGGGCCTGCTGTCGTGGTCGAGCCGGGATTTCGAGGTCCGCTCCAGTGGCCCCGTGGAGGTTGGGCTCGACGGCGAGGCACTCGTCCTCGATCCACCCCTGCGCTTCGCCTCGCTGCCCGGAGCGCTACGCGTTCGGCTGCCAAGCAGGGTCGGCCTGCCACCGGCCGCGAGGGCTGTGGCTCTGAACCCCGACAGCCTCGGCGCGCTTGTACGGGTTGCGGCCGGCCGGTGAGCCACCCGGCCGCACGGCTGGCCCTGGGCCTGGCCGTGTTCGTGCTCGTCGGCTGGGCCCTCGGCGAGCTCTGGACCTCCGTCGTGGGGTCGGTAGACCTGAACGCGGCACGCGATGTGGCCTCCTACCGCACCGCGGCGGTCACCGACCTGGCGCGCGTCCTCACCTGGGCGGGCAGCGCCTTTCTGCTGGTTCCGCTCGCGCTGATCGCCTGCCTGGCCCTGGCCCGGGCTGGCCTGCGCCGAGAGGCGCTCGCGGTCGCGCTCAGCCTCGGCGGCGCGATGCTGATCTCAGACTTGGTCAAGCTGCTCGTCTCTCGCCCCCGCCCGCCCGTGGAGCACCTGCAGGCGGTCACGGGCTCGAGCTTTCCCTCGGGCCATACGACCCAGGCCAGCGCGTTCTGGCTCTCGCTGGTGCTCGTGTTGCCCGCGGCCGGGGCGACGCCCAAGCTGACCCGTGCGGCTGCGCTCCTCGCGCTCGCGATCGTCCTCACGGTGGCCGCGTCCCGTGTCTACCTGGGCGTCCACTATCCCAGCGACGTGGTTGCCGGCATGCTGCTCGGCAGCGCTTGGGCGGTATACGTGTCCCGCTGCGTCAGGGCGCGTGAGCTCCCGTGACGATGAGACGCACCGTGGGATACCTGGACCGCCGGCTGATGGAGCGCTCCTTCCAGGCGCGCTCACCTGCGCTGGATCACCCTCTCGTCGCGATCACGCGGGCGGCGAACTACTCCCGGCTGTGGCTCCTGGCTGCCGGAGCGCTCACCGCCTTCGGGGGGCGGCAGGGGCGGAGGGCGGCTGGGCGTGGCCTGATCGGGATCGCGATCGCCGCGCCTGTCGCCAACGGCCCGGCCAAGCTGCTCGTCCGCCGACGCCGGCCCTTCTCGCGCCCCGCGCTGATCCGCATGCCGCGCTCGACCTCGTTCCCATCGGGTCACACTGCCGCCGCGTTCGCGTTCGCCACCGCCGCCTCCACCGAACTGCCTGTGCTCGCGCCGGCGCTGGTGCCCCTGGCTGGCGCTGTGGCGTACTCACGCGTCCACACCGGGGTTCACTACCCGAGCGACGTGACGGCCGGCGCAGCGATCGGAATCGTCTCGGGTCTGCTGGCCACTCGTCTGGCGACGCGCCTTCACCGTCACCACGTCAGCTCGATCTCGAGCTCGCGCTCGTCCGTCTCGACCTCCAGCTCGACCTTGAGCTGTACCTGATCGGGAACATGAACCTTGAAATGCATGCCGCCGCGGTCGAACTCGAGGTCGTTGTGATCGGCGAGCATGTCAGCGAGGTGCCGCAGGCGCCGCGCGACCTCCTCCCTGCTGACGGTCTCCTTCTGCTTGATCTCAAAGATGTCCATCGGATCCTCCCTTGTCGTCGTCGGCTGCTACCTGTCACCGTCCGCCGTGCCGCGTCCACTGGTCCACTGCCGTACAGACGGGTTCGGCCGAGGATATGCTTAGGCTCGCCTGCCCGCCCGCCTGCCGGTGGGCAGCCTCGAACCTCGCACGTCGCGTCATCTCATACGCGGCGTGTTTGAAGTGCCAACGCAAGCGCAAACCACCTAAGGGGGACATGCCTTGATCGCCACCGCTTATCCGCTTCTCGAAGTGTTCTGGACGATCCTGATCTTCTTCGCGTTCTTCATCTGGATCT
>JBKQOO010000015.1:0-10704 GCA_052145475.1 Solirubrobacteraceae bacterium | reverse complement strand
CGCTTGCCGGCGCCCACGAGGAAGGCCACCGAGTCGGCGATCATCGCGAGGTTCTCCTCCCGCGAGACGCGCACCACCTTCTCCACATGCAGCACCGAGGCCTTGCCCACGAGCGTGCAGGCGGGCGTGAACACCTCGGCGAGTATGCGCAGGCCCTCGTCGGCCTCGGCGGCGAGACCGCGGCGGCGGGTCATCCCGAAGGCGACGATCTCGGACACCTCCAGGGACTCGCCGGCGAGCAGCTCGAACAGCTCCTGCTCCTTGGGGTTCGAGGCCGGGAAGCCCGCCTCGATCAGGTCCACGCCGAGGGCATCGAGGGCGCGGACGACCCGCACCTTCTCCTCGGCCGTGAGGGTCAGTCCCCCGCCCCCCATGCCGTCGCGCAGGGTGGCGTCGTATAGCTCGATGCGGTTGGGATCGGTGCTCATCGGGGATGTCCTTTCGGCGTGGCGGGCGAAGCGGCGCGGGCAAGCGACCGGCCGCGGCGCACCGCGCTAACCGGTCGCCCCGGTAATTCGCTCCCCGGGCCCGGGCGCCTCTCCCTTCGGCGTCTCGAGGTCACGGGGATGCACGACGTCCAGCCACTCCCGGTAGCGCTCGCTGCGCCCGTGGATCGCGTCGTCGTAGGCGGCCTGCAGCACGCGGGTGATCTCGCCGGGGGCCCCGCCGCCGATGTCGTGGTCGTCGACCTGCACCACCGGCACCAGCTCGGCCGCCGTACCCGACATGAAGACCTCGTCGGCCATGTACATCTCAGCGCGCGCCACATTGCGCTCCACGACCGTGTAGCCGAGGTCCTGGGCGATCTGCACGATCGAGCGGCGGGTGATGCCGTCCAGGATCGAGTTGTGCTGGCCCGGGGTCGCGATCTCCCCGTCGCGGACGATGTAGACGTTCTCGCCGGTGCCCTCGCAGACGTGGCCGTGGTCGTCCAGCAGGATCGCCTCGTCGTAGCCGGCCTTCACCGACTCGACCTTGGCGAGCACGCTGTTGAGGTACTGCCCCGAGGCCTTGGCGTGCGGGATCAGCGAGTCGGGGCTGATCCGCCGCCACGAGGAGACCTTGGCGCGGATCCCGTCCCGCTTGCCCTCCTCGCCGAGGTAGGCGGCCCACTCCCAGCAGGCGATCGTCACGTCGACGGGCGCCTCCAGCGGGTTCAGCCCCATCTGGCCGTAGCCGCGGAAGATGATCGGCCGGACATAGCAGGAGCGCAGGCCGTTGCGTGCGACCAGCTCGAGGGTTGCGGCTCGCAGCTGCTCGGCGCTGTAGGGGACCGGCATGTAGTACAGCTCGGCCGAGCACAGCAGGCGGTCGACGTGATCGGCGTTGCGGAACACGGCCGGACCCAGCTCGGTGTCGTAGCAGCGCACGCCCTCGAAGACCCCGGTGCCGTAGTGCAGGCCGTGTGTCAGGACGTGGACCTTGGCGTCATCCCAGGCGACGAAGTCTCCGTTCATCCAGATCAGGTCGGTCGGGTCCACGTTCGATCGCGCTCCTATTCGATGTTGTCGAGCACTGCCCTGGTCGCCTGCGCGGTTCCATCGCTTCCCCCCAGGTCGGCGGTGCGCAGGCCCCCGTCCAGTGCGCGCTGCACCGCCGATTCTACAGCGGCCGCCTCGCTTTCCAATCCGAGCCCGTGCCGCAGCAGCAGCGCCGCCGAGAGGAACATCGCCAGCGGATTGGCGATCCCCTGCCCGGCGATGTCGGGCGCCGAGCCGTGCACGGGCTCGAACAGCCCCGGGGCGGGCGGGTCGCGATCGCCCAGCGACGCGCTGGGGAGCATCCCGATCGAGCCGGTCAGCATGGCGGCCTCGTCGGAGAGGATGTCGCCGAACAGGTTCTCGGTCAGGATCACGTCGAAGCGGCGCGGCGCTGCGACGAGCTGCATCGCGGCGTTGTCCACCAGGACGTGCTCCAGCTCGATCTCGGGGAACTCCTCGGCGTGGACGCGCATGACCGTCTCACGCCACAGCCGGCTGGTCTCGAGCACGTTGGCCTTGTCGACGCTGGTGACGCGGGTGCGGGCGGCGCGGAAGCCGACGCGGGCGATCCGCTCGATCTCGGCGACCGTGTAGGAGCACAGGTCGCTGGCGCTCCCGGCGTCGCGCTGCTTGGCGCCGAAGTAGATGCCGCCGGTCAGCTCGCGCACGACCAGCAGGTCGGTGCCCTCGATCCGCTCGCGCCGCAGCGGCGAGGCGTCGTAGAGGGCGGGGAACGGCTTGACAGGGCGCAGGTTGGCGTACAGCCCGAGACCCTTGCGCAGGCCCAGCAGCCCCTGCTCGGGGCGCGGTCGGTCGGGGTCGGTCGTGTCCCACTTGGGGCCGCCGACGGCAGCCAGCAGGACCGCGTCGGCGCCGCGGCAGGCGACCAGCACGTCGTCGGTCAGGGCGGTGCCGTAGGCGTCGATCGAGGCGCCCCCGAACAGGCGCTCGTCGAACTCGAAGTCACCGACGGCTTCCAGCACCTCGAGCGTCGGCTCCATGATCTCTGGACCGATCCCGTCGCCGGGGAGAGTGACGATGAGGTGTGCCACCGGCGGCGACGCTACCAGGCGAGGCCGCCGTGGAGAGCCCGCGCGGGGCTCACAGCTCGGTCGTTCCGACCCCGACCCAGCCCGCGGCGCGCCGCCGCTCGCCCTCGTAGGCCTCGATGTCCTGTGCGGAGGCGAGCGTCACGCCGATGTCGTCCAGGCCCTCCAGCAGCCGCCGGCGGATCTCGTGGTCGATCTCGAAGGCGACCTCGCGGGCCTCGAAGCGCACCTCCTGGGCCTCGAGGTCGATCTCGCCCTCTCCGGCGTGCGCCAGGGCCCGGCAGTCCTCCTCGCCGAGCACGACGGGAAGCAGCCCGATCTTGGTGCAGTTGGAGTAGAAGATGTCGGCGAAGCTCGGCGCCACGATCGCCTGGAAGCCGTAGTCCTGCAGCCCCCAGGGAGCATGCTCGCGGGAGGAGCCGCAGCCGAAGTTCTCGCCGGCGACGAGGATCGGGTTGGCGGGCAGCTCCCAGCCGGGCTCCTTGGCCCAGTCGAAGAACAGGAACTCCCCGAATCCGGAGCGCTCGACCCGCTTGAGGAACTGCTTCGGCATGATCTGGTCGGTGTCGACGTTGGAACGGTCGAGATGGCTCACCGGTCCTGAGATGACTCTTATCGGGTCCACTGCACTCCTCTCACGCCGCTCGGATGCCGCCGAACACAGCGGCTTCGGCCCATTTGAAGTACAGGTCGGCCGGATCGAAGCCCGCGCGGCGCAGCCAGGCGAGTTGATCCTCGGCCGTGTCGGGGCGGTCTTCACCGCTGTCGTCGAAGAGGTCGCCCTCCACCTCGTCATCGCTGCGCTCGCCCCCATGCGCGTGATCGGCGCGCACCGCGGCCGCGAGCATCTCCTCGTCCCAAAGTCCGGCGAGCGGACCGTGCTGGGTCACGTAGTCGACGTTCACGAACATCCCGCCCGGCTCGAGCAGGTCGTGGATCTCGGCGAACAACGCGCGCTTGCGCTGCGGAGAAAGGTGATGAATGGCCAGGCCTGACACGACGGCGTCGTAACGACCCGGAGGCAGCGCCTCGCGCCAGCCCGTCCCGGCGAGGTCCCCGCAAAGCACCTGCCAGCCCTGCTCGCCCTCGCCACGGCGGCGCGCCTGCGCGAGCATCGTCTCGGAGAAGTCGACCAGCACGGCCTCCGCCGAGGGGCTCACGGAGCGGACGAGCTCGCTCATGGCGCCCCCGCCACAGCCGAGGTCCAGGAACCGCGCGACCGGCCGCGGGGCGCGGGCGAGGAGTACCCGCACGAGGTCCTCCATGACGTCGAGCATGGGGATGACCGTCTCGCGGCTCTCCAGGTAGGAGCCTGCGACCTCGGGAGATCGCCAGCCCGACAGGGATGGCTGGGGGGAGCTCACGACCAGTCCCTGATGTCGACGAAGCGTCCCTCGATCGCGGCCGCGGCAGACATCTGGGGAGAGACGAGGTGAGTCCGCCCGCCGCGGCCCTGACGGCCCTCGAAGTTCCGGTTCGAGGTCGAGGCGCAGCGCTCGCCCGGGGCCAGGATGTCGGGGTTCATGCCGAGGCACATCGAGCAGCCGGCAACGCGCCAGTCGAAGCCGGCGTCGCGGAAGACGCGGTCCAGGCCCTCCGCTTCGGCCTGGGCGCGAACCTGCTGGGAGCCGGGCACGACCATCGCGTTGACCGAGCCGGCGACGCGCTTGCCGGCGACCACCTGGGCGGCGGCGCGGAGGTCGCCGATCCGGGAGTTGGTGCAGGAGCCGATGAAGACCCGGTCGACCGCGATCTCCTGGATCGGCGTGCCGGGCTGCAGGTCCATGTAGTGCAGGGCGCGCTCGGCGGCCTCGCGGTCGGCGGGACTGTCGAACTCCTCGGGGGCCGGCACGGCCTCGGTGACCGATCGCACCATTCCGGGGTTGGTGCCCCAGCTGACCTGCGGGGAGATGGTGGACGCGTCGATCTCGACCTCGCTGTCGAAGAACGCGCCCTCGTCGCTGGGCAGGCCGGACCAGTGCTCGATCGCGCGCTCCAGCTGATCGCCACGGGGCGCTCCGGGGCGCGCCGACTCTGTGAACCACTCGAAGGTGGTCTGGTCGGGAGCCACCATGCCGGCCCTGCCGCCGCCCTCGATCGTCATGTTGCACACGGTCATCCGGCCCTCCATCGAGAGCGAGGCGATCGCCTGGCCGGAGTACTCGACGACATGCCCGGTCATGCCGCCCACGCCGAGACGTCCAAGCGTGGCGAGGATCAGGTCCTTGGCGGTGACCCCGAAGCCCAGCTCGCCCTGGTAGTCGATCCGCATCGAGCGGGGCTTCTGCTGGACCATGCACTGGGTGGCCAGCACGTGCTCCACCTCGCTGGTGCCGATGCCGAAGGCGAGCGCCCCGAAGGCGCCATGGGTCGAGGTGTGCGAGTCGCCGCAGACGATCGTCATGCCGGGCTGGGTCACGCCCAGCTCGGGGCCGATCACGTGCACGATGCCCTGGCGCTCGGAGCCGAGCGAGTAGACGGGGATCCCGAACTCGGCGCAGTTTCGCTCGAGCGTTTCGACCTGGACCCTGGAGAGCTCGTCCTTGATGCGGGCGGCGACGGGTGTGCCGTCGGTCGGGGTGTTGTGGTCGGCTGTCGCCAGCGTGCGCTCGGGCCGGCGCACCTCGCGCCCGGCCAAGCGCAACCCGTCGAAGGCCTGCGGGCTGGTGACCTCGTGTACGAGGTGCAGGTCGATGTAGAGCAGGCCTGACCCCTGCCCGCCGACCTCGTGGGCCTCCCAGATCTTGTCGAACATCGTCTTGGCCATCGTCAGCTGCGCCTCAGCCCTGCGGAGACGACGGCCAGGAAGGCGGCCTCGTCGCTGCCGGCGTTCTCGAAGTGGTGGGGCAGGTCTGCGTCGAAGGTCACGCAGTCGCCCTCCCCCAGCTCGTGACGACGCCCGTCGCAGACGAGGGCCACCCGGCCCTCCTGCACCAGCGCCGTCTCGCGGCTGCCCGGCTCGTGCATCGGCGGGTCGTCGGGCGCGCCGGTCGAGCCGCCGGGGCCGAGCGTGTGGCGGGAGAGCTCGGCTCGCTGGCCGGGCTGTGCCGAGGTGAGAACCTCGAAGCGATGGCCGCGCCGGGGGTTGCCGCCATGGCGGCGCTGCGAGGCGCGCACGATCGTGACGGCGCCCTGCTCGTCCAGGCGCAGCAGCTGGGAAAGACGCAGCTCCAGTCCGGCGGCGATACGCCCGGCGACGGTCAGCGTGGGGCTGGTCTCGCCCCGCTCGACCTGCGAGAGCATCGGCGCGCTGACCCCGCTGCGCTCGGCCAGGTCGCGCAGGGAGAGGCCGCCGGCCTCCCGCAGCGCCTTCACGCGGGCACCGATCACGACGGGGTGAAACGGGTCCGAGATCGCCTGCTCGTGCGCGGGCGGGGCCGCTTCGGTGGTCGTCGGCTCTGCTGCGGGCTCCTTGACAGGGGTCATACGTATGTACGCTATCACGGACAAGGGGTCCACCGCGGCGCGGGCGCCGAAGCGGACGCGAGATCGTCAGGGTTCGAGCAGCAGCGGGCCGTCGGGCGTGCCGTTGCCGGACGGGCCGTCGTAGCCCTTCTCGCCGTGGCACAGGTACCTGACGGGGCAGGTGCCGTTCGAGCCGCTCTTGACGTCGAACAGCGAGGCACCCTCGTAGAACGCCTCCCCGCCGGGCAGGCTGCGGGCATAGGGGCTCGCGTGGGCCTCGATTCCCGCCACGAGCGGCGAGCTGACGCTCGTCCCGCACAGGTCGATCCAGCCGCCTTCGGTGCTGTCGTAGACCGAGACGGGCGTCGAGCAGGCGCCCACGGCGGCGACGTCGTTGTCGGTCCGCCCGGCGCATCCGCTGTCCTTCTGCCAGACCGGCTTGGGCCAGGCGGTGCAGCCGCTGCCGGTGCCCAGGCCGAGGCTCCGTTCGCCCCACACCCGCTCGGCGAAGCCGCGCGCGCCGTGGGCGTGGCGCAGCGCTGTGCCCCCGATCGCGGCGACCTCCGGCTGGTCGGCGGGGAAGCTCGGTGACACGGCCCCCTCGTAGGCGTTGTCGTAGCCGTAGTCGCCCGAGGAGACCGAGACGAACAGGCCGGGATGGTTCCAGTCGGGGGCGGCTTCGGCGCATTCGGCTGCGCAGGTTTCTTCGGGCAGCCCGTAGCTGTTGGAGATCTCGGTGGCGCCGAGCGCCGCGGCCTCGTCGACGGCCTGGCCGAGCGCGTCCCAGTCTTCTTCTTCGGCGTCGACCACCAGCAGATGGCATTCGGGGCACGCGGTCGAGGCCATGTCGAGGTCGAGCGCGACCTCGGGTTCCCAGCCGTTGACGAAGCGTTCGTAGGTGGGCGGCGCGCCGTGCCCGTTGACGATGCTCAGGCAGCCGCTCTTGGCGGTGCAGGGGGGAAGGCCGTAGTGGGAGCGGTACTTGACCAGGTCCTTTTCAGCCTGCTTGTAGGCGAAGCCCTCGACGACGGCGATCGTCTGGCCGGCCCCGCCGGAGGTGGGGATGCCATAGGCGGCACGGAGTTCTTCGGGGTCGATCCCGCCTTCTTCCCCGCCGCCTTCGGGCTTGTGCGAGGCGAACACGGCGGGGCGCCGCGCGGAGCCGCCTGTCGGAGCGGGGTCGACGATCGCGTCACACAGACCGTGCGGGCAGGCCCAGTGCGGCTGTTCGGCGGAGCGGGTGTCGGAGACGCCCTCGAAGCCCGGCCTGGTCGGCGCGGCCGAGGCGAAGGCGGGCAGCGCCAGCGCGGCGAGCGCAAGCGCTGTCGCGAGGATCCATGCTCTGCTGGTGCGGCCCGCGGTGGCGCCGGTGGTCTGGACTCCCACTGTGTCCTCCCTCTGCTGGGCAGCGTGCAACGTCCCCAGCCTAGCGGCCCGCGGCTGCGGCACGCCTCAGCTCTGCGGGGCGGGAGCGAGCTGCTCGACGGCGAACAGGCGCCAGGGCTCGGGCACGCCCTTCAGCGTCCTCTCCCCGTGGTCGGCCAGCGCGAAGGCGGAGCCGATCGTCAGGTCGCGCACGGTCCGGCTGGCGAGCACCTGCTGGGGCTCGGCCAGCGACGCGATCCGCGCGCCGATGTGGACGGCTATCCCTCCGACGTCCTCGCCCAGCAGCTCGCACTCACCGGTGTGGACGCCTGCGCGGACCTGCAGCCCGAGCGCGCTCACCCCGTCGCGGATCGCCACGGCGGCGGCCAGCGCGCGACTGGGCCCGTCGAACATCGCCAGCGCGCCGTCGCCGAGCGACTTGACGAGTCGCCCGCGGTGGCGCTGGACCTGGTCGAGCAGGAGCTCGTCGTGGCTGCGCAGCAGCTCCCGCCAGGCGGCGTCTCCGAGCGAGGCGGCCCGCTCGGTCGAGGCCACTATGTCGGTGAACAGGACCGTCGCGAGCACGCGCTCGCTCGGCGCCGGCGGATGCGCCCCGGTGAGGAAGCTCTCGATCTCCCCGGCGTTCTGGCCGCGACGCGTCTCCACGTAGCGGGCGCCCGGGACATGATCGGCGACGTAGCGACAGTGCCGCTGATCGATGAAGGCATTGCCGGCCCGGCGCAGGACGAGGGTCGGGCACTGCACGCTCGAGAGCACGTCGCGCACGTCGCTCTGCCCGGCGAGCTCGAGGGCGGCCGCCGCGTCGCCCGGTCCGGCCGCGAGGCGCTGGTAGCGGGCCATCGCGCGGTGCTCCTGCTCGCCGCTCCCGGCCAGCGCCATCCAGGGGTTCGCAGCGGATGCCTCGCCCCAGTGCTCGATCACGCTGCGCTGGGAGCGCCGGCGCTCCTCGGCCGGCATCGCCCACTCGTAGCCGGGCCCCTGCACCAGCCGCGCCTGCGGTGCGAGCAGCACGAGCGCGCGAACCAGCTCGGGATGGCTGGCGGCGAACAGCAGCGCGAGCGCGCCGCCCTCGTTGAGCGACAGCAGCGCAGGCTGGCGCGACCCGGTCGCCTCGAGCACGGCGTGGATGTCGTCGAGCTGCTCCTCCAGCGTGGCGGCCCCGGCGGGACCGTCGGATGCGCCGCAGCCGCGGCGGTCGAACAGGATCAGGCGCGCGAAGCGGCTGAGCGCGGTCAGGAACCTCGCCGTCGACGGCAGCTCCCAGCCGAGCTCGATGTTGGAGATGAACGAGGGCACGAACACGAGATCAACGTCGCCGGCGCCGACTTCGTGATAAGCGATGTGCGTCTTCCCGCTGTGCGCGTAACGCGTCTCGTGCTCCATCGCCACGGCGCCGCCCAGCCTCAGGCGGCGCCCGCCGCGCTCGTGCCGCTGTCCGCCGTCACCCCGTGGCTCAGCTCCCGGCCGCCTCGGGCAGCCCGACCGCGTCGCCGGCCTGCGAGCGGGCCAGCGCGACGGACAGGGCGCGCACATAGGCGCGAGCGGCGGCGTCGATGATGTCCGTCGAGACGCTCTGGCCGGCGCCGGTCGAGCCGTCCAGCTCGACCACCACCGACACCTCGCCCAGCGCGTCCTGGCCCTCGGTCACCGCGCCGATCGTGAACTCGCTGAGCACGGGCGCTGTCGCGGTGGCGGCGTTGATCGCCTGGAAGATCGCGTCGATCGGCCCGTCGCCGACGAAGCTGCCCGTCACCGAACGCCCGTCGGGCAGGCTCACCCCGACCTTCGCGTGCGGGGAGCGCCGCGAGGAGGACTCGACCTCGAACCACTCCAGGGCGTAGCCCGGGACGTCCTCGCGCAGCTCGTCCGTGACCAGCGCCTCGAGGTCCATGGCGGTCACCTGCTTCTTGCGATCGGCGATCTCCTTGAAGCGCTTGAAGGCGACGTTCAGCGCCTGGCCGTCGATCTCGAAGCCCATCTCCTCCAGCGCTTTGGAGAGGGCGTGCCGGCCCGAGTGCTTGCCCAGCACGATCGAGTTGCTGCGCAGCCCGACCGAGGTCGCGTCCATGATCTCGTAGGTGGTGCGCTCCTTGAGCACGCCGTCCTGGTGGATCCCGGCCTCGTGGGCGAACGCGTTCCGTCCCACGATCGCCTTGTTCGGCTGGACGGGGTATCCGGTCAGGCGCGAGACCAGGCGGCTGGTCCGGGCGATCTCGGTGGAGTCGACCCCCGTCCACAGCCCCAGCGAGGGCTGGCGCGTGCGCAGGAGCATGACGACCTCCTCGAGCGAGGCGTTGCCGGCGCGCTCGCCGATGCCGTTGATCGCGCTCTCGACCTGGCGGCAGCCCGCTTCCAGGCCGGCCAGCGAGTTGGCCACGGCCAGTCCGAGGTCGTCGTGGCAGTGGACCGAGACCGTCACGCCGCGCAGGTCGGGCACCAGCCGGTAGAGCTCTTCGAACATCGCCTTGTACTCGGCCGGCATCGTGTAGCCGACGGTGTCGGGCACGTTGATCGTGCTCGCTCCCTCCTGCAGGGCGACCTGGATCACCTCGGCCATGTAGTGGACGTCCGAGCGGGAGCCGTCCTCGGGCGAGAACTCGACGTCCTCGGTGTACTCCCGAGCCTGAGCCACGGCGGCCCGGACCTGCCCGATCACATCCTCCCGGGTCGTCTGCAGCTTGCGCTCGATGTGGATGTCGCTGGTGGCGATGAAGGTGTGGATGCGGGGCCGCTCCGAGTCCCTGACGGCGTTCCAGGCCGCCTCGATGTCCTGCTTTCCGGTGCGGGCCAGAGCGCAGATGACCGGGCCTTCCACCTCCCGCGCGATCGCCTGCACCGACTCGAAGTCACCGGGCGAGGTGATCGGGAATCCGGCCTCGATCACGTCGACGCCCAATCGCGCCAGCTGGTGGGCGATCTCGAGCTTTTCCTGCTTGTTGAGCGAGATCCCCGGCGACTGCTCGCCGTCCCGCAGGGTGGTGTCGAAGATCAGGACCCGGTCGGCCGGGTCGCGGTGCTGCTCGTTGCTGTCGCTCATGTCGCTGGTGCTCCTTCTCTTTCTCGCTTGCCGTTCCTCTCTGCTGGGTATGCGGCTACGCGGCCGCCACGCGCTATTCCCCCCGGAGGGGGAGCAGGAGAAGGGCGAGAAGCGAGAGCTGCTGCGACATTCACGGCGCAGGTTAGCACCGCCGCAAGCGGGGTGGGATAGTGGCGGGATGCTGCGCGCGCTCGCGATCGCGTCGCTCGCCGGGGCGCTGGCGCTGGTCGGCTGCCCGGCTGTCGCGACTGCTGCGGGGGGAGCTCCGCAGCCGCTCTACGGGATCACACTCGACCGGGTCCCGAAGCCCGAACGGCTGGCCCGGGAGCTGGCGGCGCTGCCGCGC
>JBKQOO010000014.1:0-23679 GCA_052145475.1 Solirubrobacteraceae bacterium | reverse complement strand
GGCGCCTGCGCCGGGAGGATCTGGAGGACTGCTACAGCCAGGCCACGCTCGAGCTGCTCGTGCTGGCTCGGGCGGGGCGGCCCTTCTCGGGCCTGTACCGCGCCGGTGTGAGACCGCTCTCGGAAATCATCAGCCAGAACCCGCTGGCCCAGGACTACGTGCGCTGGGGTGTCCCGGGACCGGGCCGCTGGGTCACGATCTATGCGACCGTCGTCCCGACCCCGCACGTCTTCGCCGTGATCGCCGGCCTCAGGCTGGACACCAGCCACGACGGAACCGACATCGGGCCCAACCGCGACCAGGATGGGCCCCGCTGGCGGATCTTCCCCCGCATCCCCGGCTGGGCCGATTGGTCGGTCCGCCACCCGCCCGGGCTGTAGTGTGGCGCGCATGGCGGAGCGTCAGGTCGATTACCTGCTGATCGGAGGTGGCCTCGCATCGGCCAACTGCGCCCGCTGGCTCCGCGAGGAAGGCGCGGATGGCTCGGTCCTGCTGATCGGGCGCGAGCCCGATCCGCCCTACAACCGCCCCGAGTGCTCGAAGGGCTACCTCCGCGGGGAAGAGACCCGCGAGGCGACCTTCTTCCGGCCAGACCCGTTCTGGGGAGAGCAGAGCATCGAGCTGCTGCCCCGCACCAGCGTGACCTCCCTCGACGTCGAGGCCCGTAAGGTGAAGCTGTCGGACAAGCAGGAGATCGGCTTCGAGAAGGCGCTGGTCGCGACGGGCGCCAATGTCAGGCGACTGAACGTCGAGGGCTGCCAGCTCGAGCAGATCCACTACCTGCGGACGCTGGGCAACGCTGACGCGATCCGCCAGGGCACGGCGGACGCCGAGCGGGTCGTGATGATCGGCGGCTCCTTCATCGGCTGTGAGGTGGCCGCCTCACTGACGATGCTGGGCAAGGGCTGCACGATCGTGATGCAGGAGGAGACGCCGCTGGAACGGCAATTCGGCCAGCGGGTGGGACGCTTCTTCCAGGGCCTGCTGGCCGAGCACGGCGTCAGGATCCACGGCCGGGACGAGCTGGAGCGCTTCGAGGGCGACGAGCGGGTCGCCGGGGTGATCACCCGAGGTGGCCTGCACTTGGACGCCGACGCGGTCGTCGTCGGGGCGGGCGTCGCTCCCGACGTCGCCCTGGCCGCCAAAGCGGGGCTCACGATCGGAGAGCGCGGGGGGGTGCGTTGCAACTCGCGTCTGGAGAGCTCGGTGCCGGGGATCTTCGCGGCGGGGGATATCTGCGAATACGAATCGCCGATCCACGGCGGCCAGCCGATCAGGGTCGAGCATTGGGACGTCGCCTTCAACCAGGGCAAGACGTCCGCCCTGAACATGCTGGGCCGGGATCTGCCCCACGACACGGTGCCCTACTTCTACTCGGTGCTGGCAGACTGGGGCGAACTCGAGTACGTCGGCCCCGCATACGAGTGGGACGCCGAAGTCGTCCGCGGGTCGATCGAGCAGGCCAACTTCACCGTCTTCTACCTCCAGGACGGCGCCGTGAAGGCGGCGCTGACGTGGGGGCGGTCGGGGGACCTCGACGATGCCCGCAGGCTGATCAGGGGCGGGCGGCAACTTTCGGATTCCGACCGCGTCGCCCTTGGCGACAGCGCGTCTGACCTCGCTGCGGTCGGCACCTAGCCGGCAGGGAGGCTCAGCGGGGGGTGGGGGTGGTGACGACGTTCACGCGCGAAGCGCAGCACCTGCTGCGCCAACCGGGCATGTTCGACTGGTCGACCGTCACGCTGCTGGCGTTGGTGGTCTACGTCTACGCGGTCGAGGTCGAGCGGGCCAACTGGAGCGCGATCCTCGCCGGACTCGCTTTCTGGCTGATGGATTGGGCCAACGAGATCATCAACGCCCTGGTCCTGCACTTCAACGGCCATGCCGCCCTGTGGACGGTCACCGGCCACAGCAGCTACGTGATCCTGATCGGGCTGACCGTCGAGATCTCACTGTTCTTCGCCATCAACGGCATCATCTTCACGAAGCTCCTGCCCCGCGACCGTGCCGTGCGGAGACTCGGTCTGCCCAACCGCTGGGCGCTTGCGATCGCACTGTCGGTTGTCTCAGTCGGAGTCGAGCTGCTGCTCCACGCCGACGGGGTCTTCCATTGGTACTACTGGTGGTGGAACGTGGCCAGCTTCCCCGTGATCGTGGTGTTCGGCTACCTGACCTTCTATGTCGTCTGCTTCTGGGTCTACGACATGGACGATCGTCGTCGTCAGCTGACCGTTGTCGGCTCGCTGGCCGCGCTGGATCTCACCGCGGGCCTCGTCTTCGGGCCGCTGCTCGGCTGGATCTGAGCGGCCCGCGACCGGGCGCGAGCCGCTCGTCCCCAGGCTGCTGGCGCTATGCGGCGCGCTCTTCGCGCTCGGCGACGACGACCCGCGCGCTGTCGGGCAGGCTGACCACCCGGAGGTGGCGCGCAGCGGGCTCGTGGGGAGTCAGCTTGCGGGCGTGGACCATCATCCAGGCCAGGCCGCCCAGGAGGGCGACGGCGGCGATCAGGTTGAGGGCTATGGCGAGTGTGAGGGACATGAGGGGTCCTTTCCGTCGTTCTCTTGGTGCTCGCCAGTACCTTGCCCGCCGATCCTCAGCTCAAGCTCGCCCGTTGGTGAGAGAACGCTGAGAGTCTCGAAAACCCCAGGACTCACGGGTTTTCCGGGCCGTGAGGCTCCTCTCATGGGGTCTGGGATCCGACCGGGGCAGGGACGGCCGGCTCAGGTTGCCGGCTGCGCCTCAGGGTCGCGAGCCCCGAAGCCCGTGCGGACGCGGTTGAGCTCGTGCGAGGAGATCACCCTGTCGATCAGGCCATACTCGCGCGCCTGCTCGGCGGTGAAGTAGCGGTCCCGATCCATGTCGTCGTGGACCCTTGCGACTGTCTGGCCGGTGTGGCGCGAGTAGATCTCGTCGACGTGCCGGCGCAACTCGAGCGTCTCGCGGGCATGGATCTCGATGTCGGCCGCCTGGCCCTCGAAGCCGCCGGAGGGCTGATGGATGAGGATGCGGCTGTTGGGCAGCGCCATGCGCTTGCCCGGCGCGCCGCCGGCCAGCAGCAGCGATCCCATGCTCATCGCGACGCCGAAGCAGATCGTCTGCACGTCGGGCTTGATGAACTGCATGGTGTCGTAGATGGCCAGGCCCGAGTAGACGATCCCGCCTGGCGAGTTGATGTAGAGCGAGACGTCCTTCTGGTCGTCCTCGCTCTCCAGGTGCAGCAACTGTGCGACGACCAGATTGGCCACCTGGTCGTCCACCGGGGTGCCGATGAAGACGATCCGCTCGTTCAGCAGGCGGGAGTAGATGTCGAACGACCGCTCCCCTCGCGGGCTCTGCTCGACGACCATCGGGATCAGCGACATGATTGGCTATCCTTTCGACAACTTTATGGTTGTCAATCACAATAGCAACCAGTTGGTTGTCAAGGAGGCCGTGATGCGGAAGGGCGAGCCGGAGGTGCGCAGGGAAGTCGAGGTGGACGCCACTCCCGAGGAGGTCTGGGAGGCACTGGCGACGCAGGAGGGCCGCGAGCGCTGGCTGGAAGAGCCGGACCGGCAGATCCACATCGAGACAGCCGACCCTCCCAGCAGGTTGGTCTGGTGGTGGGCCTCGGAGCAGGAGCCGGCAACCAGAGTGGATTTCAGGATCCTCGCCGTGCCGCGAGGCACCAGGGTCGTGGTCAGAGAGACGGCGCCGAGGTTCCCGCTCGCAGCGATGGCCGCAGCCCTTCAGCTGGTGGCGGCTTGAGCGACCAGCTGGGCAGCGTGTTCGGTGCCCTGGCCGATCCGACCAGGCGGGCAATGGTGCAGGCCCTGCTGCGCGATGGCACGACCAGCGTCCCCGCTCTGACCGCCGACCTGCCGATCACCCGCCAGGCCGTGGCCAAGCACCTGGCCACGCTCGAGGGGGCGGGGCTGCTGGAACGTGTGCCCTCGCAGGGACGGGAGGTGCGCTACGGGCTGCGAGGCGAGGCGCTGGCACCCGCCGCGGCCTGGCTCAGTGAGGCGGAGGCCGGCTGGGAGGGACGGCTGTCGAGGCTGAAGCGTGCGGTCGAGTCGGGCTGAGCCTCGCCTCGGGGTCAGGCCCTGTAGGGCTCGATCCTGATGTGTTTGCAGTCGACCAGCCGCCAGTGCCTGTTGCGAGGCAGGTACCGCATGACGAGCGTCTTCAGTCCAGGCCCGTTGCAGCGGATGATCCCGCGGCCGTAGACCAGCGCGAGGTGGTCGTCCCCGGCCCCGGTCCAGATTTCGTTGTGGCCGTGGCTCGAGTAGATCCAGTCGGCTCCGGCTCCGCCGTGGATCACGTCGTGCTCGGAGGTGGATTGGCCCGAGGGGTGGTAGTCGGCCCAGATCACGTCCCCGTCTTCGCCGGCCCAGATCGTGTCGTTTCCGTAGCCCCCGAGCAGCCAGTTGTGGATATGTGGGAGGCCGATCAGCGTGTGCGCGAACCCGTAGGTGCCCTTGTCCATCTTCAGGCACTGCAACGGTGGCCAGCCGCTGTGGTTGGCCATCGCGGAGCTGGCCCGTGGAGACGACGCGAACTGGGCCCCCAGTTCTCCGCTCAGCGGGCAATACGCGACATACAGGCCGTCTTCCACCCGCCCGTGGACCGCAGGCTCCGCGGGCGGCTCAGGTCCCGGGACCCCGATCGCTTCGGCCGCTTCGAGTGGCCTTTCCCCGACCGGATAGCCGAGCGTGGTGAACGATTCGGTGCTCCCATGGGCGACGCCGGCGGCGTTCCTTGCAGCGAGCCGCCAGCCGTAGGCGGTGCCGAGCACCAGGCCGCTCGCCTCGACGGTCGCGTGGACGAGCGAGCCTTCGGGCGGGCCGAGGCGGCAGGGCGCGCTGGTTTCGAAGCGGGGCGGCACGCCCCATTCGAACCAGCAGCCCTGCAGCGCGGAGGAGCTCGCGACGGTCCCCGAGAGAGTGACGCTGGTCGGGGAGATTTCGCCAGCCCCGCCGCTCGTTACGACGGGGACGGATTCGGCGCGTGCAGGTCGGGCGCCGGCGAGCACGAGCAGGAGTACGGCGGCCACTGCGCCGGCCGCCCGCGCGCTTCGCACTCTTGCGGCTCCGTTTGCCGGGATGACGTGAAGGATTGCCGGAGCCTCCTGTCTCGTCGTGTCGAACAGGCGATGCTACGCCCCGGGCGGCGTCCGCTCTTCACCTTCCTGTGAAGATCGTCGGATCGGAGCGGACTCCCTCCGTGGGCCGGCCAGGGCAGGTCGCGCAATCTTCGTCATGTCGGCTGCCCAAAGGCTCGAGTAGACTCCATCGCGTCCATAGGGTCGGTGGCCAAGGGAAGCCGGTGCGAATCCGGCGCGGACCCGCCACTGTTACCGGGGATGCCGAGCCGCGACGCGTCGAAGGGCGCGAGCCACTGGACCGCCGCAGGCGGGATGGGAAGGCGCGGAGGGTAGGCCCGGAAGCCAGGAGACCTGCCTCCGACCGAAGCCCACAAGCCCTCGTGGAAAGGGGTTGGCTCCATGCATATTTCGCGTCGTATCCTCCTGGCGTTGTCGGCTGCCTGCGTCGTCGTCTCCGCCCTCCCGGCATTGGCCCAGGCGGGCGAACCGGCCACCGTCACCGTCCGAGTCGAGGGAGAAGCCCAGACCCTGCTTGCACCCACCCAGGTGACGACCAACGCCGCGCCTGTCGTCAAGGACGGCAACCCGGCCGATTCCTGCCCTGGGACCAACGCGGTTGGCGCGCTGCAGCTGGCAACGGGTGGCAATTGGAGCGGCGAATGGTATGGGGGCGGCCTTTCCGAAGGCAAATTCGTCGGACTTGGCTACTCGTTGGAATCGGTCCTCGGGGAGAGTCATCCGTTCACCGGGAGCAGCTATTGGACGTTCTGGTGGAACGACAAGCCGTCTGAAGAACACGGCGTCTGCGAAGCGGAAATGAAGCCAGGGGACAGCATCCTGTTCTTCCCCGAATGTGACGCTGCGTGTTCTGCACCACCGAGCGTGCTCGGGGTCGAAGCGCCGACCAGCGCAGAACTGGGAAGCGAAGTCGATGTGACGGTCACCTCATATGCGAATCCGAGCGGTACGCCGTCGCCGGCGACCGGCGCGAGCATTGCCTACGAAGGTTCGACAACCACGACCGACTCCCAGGGCCATGCGACGCTCCGGGCCTCGCACGTTGGGGATCAGACGCTGAGGGTCACGGCCCCCAACGCGATCCGCACCGAGGCGACTGTCTGCATCCACGCCGGCAACGACGGAAACTGCGGCACCTCGTCCAGCGCCTCGAGCGGCGGTGTGGCCGGCTTCACCTCCGGCGGCGCCCCCTACAAAGGCCCTTACGCCCTGGTCTCCGACGTGACCAGCATCCACGATGGCGCCGTGTATCGCCGCGGTCACGGCCCGCGGTTGCTGGCCGGTCAGATCCACGGCCACAGCGCCGTCTCCTCGGTGAGCCTGGAGCTGCGGCGCAGCTACAAGGGCCGCTGCTCCGCCTACGACGGCACGCGCGAGCGCTTCGTCCCGGCGCGATGCGGCACGGGCAGCAGGTTCCAGGCTGCCACGAGCGGGAGCTTCTCCTACCTGCTGCCCGCGGCGCTGGGTCCGGGTCGCTACGTCCTGGACGTCAGCGCCAGCGACGTCGCGGGCAACACGGTCGCACTCGTCCGTGGCACCTCCCGGATGGTCTTCTATGTCCGCTGAGAGCCCAAGAGGGGCGGCCGCGATCTGCCGGCGCTCCCTGGTGACCGTCGCGATCGTGGCCCTGGCCGCCTGGCTCGCGCCGGCTGCCGGAGCGGCGCGTGGCGGGGGCGCCGCCGGCGCCTCGACCGCGGCAGCTGCCGGTCCCTCGGTCACAGCGATGATCGTCGGGGCTGGGAACGTGATCCTGTACGGGCCCCGGACGATCAGCGCCTCGGCGAGGAGCGTGAAGGTGGGCGCGCGCAGCTGCGGAGTCGCGGCAGGCACGCCGCTGGCCGTGCTCGCCGACCTGCACGTCATCGGCGGCCCCGCTTTCGCGCTGCGCGACTACGGCCACTGCACCTCCTCGGCGGGCGGCTCGGGAGAGCTGTTCGTCTATTCGATCGACGGCGAGACCAACCACGGCCAGGACGGTTGGGAGTACAAGGTGGGCAACCTGTCGGGCAGCACCGGCGCGGGCGACCCGAGCGGGGCCCAGGGAAATGGGCGGCTGCTCGGCTCGGGCCAGCAGGTGCTGTGGTTCTGGTGCGGAGCCTTCGCCGGCGGCTGCCAGCGCAACCTCGAAGCCAGCGCGCCCCGGGTCGCGGTTCGGGGCGGCCGACTGAACGTGAGGGTGACGGGCTATGAAAACGAAGGCCGGGGGGCGCCGATGTCCGGTGCCGTCGTGAGGCTGGGCGCGAGCTCGGCCACCACGGGCAGCTCGGGGCGCGCGACGCTGCGCGTGCCATCGGCAGCGGGCTCCTACGCCCTCACGGCCACCCGGCCCGGCTCGGTCCCGTCGTTCCCGGAGACGATCCAGGTGCGGTGAGGGCGCTCACGTCGCAGCTACTCGCCCTCGCCTGCCTGTTCGCGCTGGCCGGCTGCGGGCTGGGCGCGGGGCCGGCGCCGAAGTCGGTGCAGCTGCTGGTCACCCGCGACTTCGGCGCACAGGTGCTGCTCGCGGCCCCCCATCCGCGTACCGCCGGGCAGGAAACCGTGATGAGCCTGCTGATGCGCAACGACGCCGTCAGCACCCGCTTCGGTGGCGGCTTCGTCGAGGCGATCGACGGCGTCTCCGGGGGCCATCAGAACGGTCAGCCGATCGACTGGTTCTACTTCGTCAACGGGGTGCAGGCGGGCAAGGGGGCAGCTGCCACCGACGTGCACCCCGGCGATCACATTTGGTGGGACCTGCACGACTGGAGCCAGACCGAGGAAGTCCCCGCCGTCGTCGGCTCATACCCGGAGCCGTTCCTGAACGGGCTGGAAGGCAAGCGCCTGCCCGTGCGGGTCGAATGCGCCCACGACGACACGGCCTGCTCGACCGTGACGGCCAGGCTCCAGGCGGCAGGCGTGCCGGCGGCGACCGGCGCGATCAGTCCGGAAGGCGGATCTCAGACCCTGCGCGTCCTCGTCGGACCCTGGACGGCGGTGCGGATCGACCCGGCCGTGGCGGGGATCGAACGCGGCCCGCGCACCAGCGGCGTCTATGCGACCTTCCCCGCTGACGGGTCCAGCCTGACGCTGCTCGACAAGGACGGCCACCGCGTGTCGAGCCTCGCCGGCTCGGCCGGCCTGATCGCCGCGACCAGGCAGGGCGAAGAGTCCCCCGCCTGGGTCGTGACCGGGACCGACGAGGCCGGCGTACAAGAGGCAGCGGCCGCGTTCAACGAAGCGACGCTGCGCGGCCGCTTCGCGCTCGCCGTGACGCCGGGCCGCAGCATCCCACTGCCCGTGGCGGGCCGATGAGGACGCTGGAGGCAGCGACGCGCATCGGCTACCGGCGCCGCGCCAGCCCTCTTCATGCGGCCCGCGGCACGATCGTGGCCGCCTACGGCTCGGCCCTTGCACTGGCCGCCCTGATCGTCGAAGACCCCGTGCTGCTGGGTGCCCTGCTGGCGGCAGTGCTGCTGGCCGCAGCCGCCTCGGGGCTGGGACGCCAGCTGCTCGGGGCGGCCCGCGCGACGGTCGTGCCGATCGTGCTGATTGCGGTGCTGGTCAACGTGCTGGTCAGCCGCCAGGGCCTGACCGTCTTCGCCCGCCTGGGCGAATGGGGCCCGCTCGGGCAGGAGAACCTGACCGTCGAGGCCGTCGTCTACGGGGCCGTGTTCGCGCTGCGGCTGCTCGTCGTGAGCCTGGCCTGCCTGCTTGTCGTCTGCGCGGCCGATCCGGACGAGCTGCTGCTGGCCGTGAGGCGCGTCTCACCTCGCTCGGCCCTCACCGCCGCTCTGGCGACGCGCCTGCTGCCGGTGCTCGCAGCCGATGCGCGCCGGCTGGCCGAGGCGCAGCGCTGCAGGCCCGACGGCGCTGCCGGCGGGGCGCGGGCGAGGCTGGCGATCCTGCGGGCCACGGTCGCGGGCGCGCTGGACCGGTCCCTGGACGTGGCGGCGGTGCTGGAGATGCGCGGCTACGGGGCGAGCGGTAGGACGCGTGCCCATGTGGGTCCGGCCTGGTCCCGCCACGATCTCGGCTTCGCCGCGGCAGCGGCGGCGGTGCTCGCGCTGGCCCTGCTGGCCCGGCTGGGAGGTGTGGCGAGCTTCCACGCCTACCCGTTCGTGTCGGTCGGCCTGGGCCCCGTCACGTTCGCCGCCGCCGGCCTGCTGATCGCGGTGGCGCTGGCCCCGTTGGCGGACCGTAGGGGGATCGAGCCTTGAGCGTGCTGGCCTTCGAGCGCGTCTCCTACCGCTACCCCGGTGCCGGCGGCCCGGCGCTGCGCGAGGTCAGCCTGACGATCGAGCCGGGCGAGTTCTGCGTCGTCGCGGGCAGCTCCGGCTCGGGCAAGTCGACCCTCCTGCAAGCCGCCGCCGGGCTGGTCCCGCATTTCCATGGCGGCGAGTTCTCCGGGCTGGTCACCGTCGCCGGGCTGGACACCCGCGAGCACGGTCCGGCCGCGATCGGCAAGGTGGCGGGGACCCTGCTGCAGGATCCCGAGAGCCAGGTCGTGATGAGCACGGTGCGGGCAGAGCTCGCGCTGGCCGTCGAGAACCTCGGCAGCGGCGGCGCCGCCGTTGCCAGGGCCGTCGAGGAGTCGGCTCTCTCGCTGGGCATCGGGCACCTGCTGGAGCGCCCCACAGCCGAGCTCTCCGGCGGCGAGCTGCAGCGCGTGGCGCTGGCGGCCGCGCTGGTGGCCCGGCCGCAGCTGGTGCTGTTGGACGAGCCGACCTCCCAGCTCGACCCCGTGGCGGGAGACGAGCTGATCTGGCAGCTGCGGCGGCTCAACCAGGAGTCCGACACCGCGGTGCTGCTGATCGAGCATCGGCTCGAGCGCTGCCTGGCCGCGGCCGACAGGGTGATCGCGATGGATGAGGGCGCCATCGTCTGCGACAGCGGGCCGCGCGGCTTCCAGGAGTGGGCCGCCCTGCACGCGCCCGCCCTGCAGACCCCCGCCGCGCGGTTGATCGGTGCGCTCGGCCTGGCACCGGCTCCCTCCGGGGTCAAGCAGGCCCGCGCCGTCCTGCGCCGCCACGGCCTGCTGCCCGCCCCGCGGGACCCAGCCGCGACCTCACCGGCGCCGCGGCCCGCCGGCGTCGGCACTCGTCTGCGCCGTCTCGGCCGCGGCAGCGGCGCCCCGGCCGCCCTGCGGCTGCGGGGGGTCTGGCACGAGCTCCGGGACGGGCCGGCGATCCTCAGGGGCGTGGACCTCGCCGTGGCGCCCGGCGAAGCCGTCGTGCTGATGGGCCGCAACGGCGCGGGCAAGTCGACCCTGCTGCGCCACGCCGCCGGGCTGCTCGAGCCGACCCGTGGCAGCGTCGAGCGAGCCGGTCGGCTGGCGCTGCTGCTGCAGAACCCGGGTGACTACTTCCTGCACGAGCGCGTCGAGCAGGAGGCGCCCGGCGAGCAGCTCGAGCTGGTCGGCCTGGCCGGTCTCGGCTCCCGCCACCCCCGCGACCTGTCCGGTGGCGAGCGCCAGCGGCTGGCGCTGGCGATCGTGATGGGCGGCGGGGAGCAGCCTGCGACGCTGGCACTGGACGAGCCCACCAGGGGAATGGATCGCGCGGCCAAGGGCAGGCTGGCGGGCTGGTTGCGCGAGCGGGCTGGCGGCGGGATGTCCGTGCTCGTCGCCACCCACGATGCCGAGTTCGCCGCCGAGCTGGCCCGGCGGGCAGTGCTGCTGGCAGACGGCAGGGTGATCGCCGACGGCCCGATTCAGGAGATCCTGGCCGGCGGCTGGTACTTCGCCACCGAGACCGCCCGGATCCTCGACGGCGCGGGCGGCGCGTTGCTGCCGGCCGAGGGCGCCGCGCTGGTGCGGGCGCGGGCGGCCACGGAGAACGATGCCTCCGAGCGACTGGTGGCGGGACGGTGAGCTGGCAGCTGGTCTCGCTCGCGATCGTGCTCGCCTCGCTGGCCGGCGCCTTCTGGTGGTACGAGCGCAGTCGCCCCTCGGCGAAGCTGGTCGCGATCGTCGCGACGCTGGCGGCGCTGGCGGCGCTGGGACGTGACGCCTTCGCGGCGGTGCCCGACGTCAAGCCGATCACCGCGATCGTGCTGGTCAGCGGCCTCGCCTTCGGCGCGCGGCCCGGTTTCGCCGTCGGCGCGATCGCCGGGCTGGCCTCCAACGTGCTGCTCGGCGAGGGCCCCTGGACCCCCTGGCAGATGCTGGGCTGGGGCCTGGTCGGGCTGGCCGGTGCCGGGCTGGGCCGGCTGGCCGGCGATCGTCCTGCTCCGCTCCTGCTGGCCCTCGCCTGCGCGGGGGCGGCCGAGCTGTTCAACCTCGTCGTCGACCTCTACACCTGGACTGGCACCGGCAGCCACAGCGTGGCCGGCTTCGGCGTGGTGCTGGGCACCGCCCTGGCCTTCGACCTGACCCACGTGATCGCCAGCTTCGCCTTCGGCCTGGCCTTCGGGACGGTCCTGCTGCGGATGCTGCTGCGGGTTCGCACCCGCCTGGAGGTGAGCTGGCAGCCCGCTGCCGCCCCAGCCAGCCCCGCCCCGCCGCGCCCGCCGGCCTCGGCCGGCGCGCTGGGCGGGCCGCTGGCCGCGCTCCTGGCCGCGCTGGTCGTGCCTGCGCTGGTGCTGGGACTGAGCGCCTGCGCCAACGCGACCCAGGCGGTCGCACCGCATGCCGGCGACCAGCAGCGGGCGGGCTCGGCGCGCGCGGCGATCGATCGTGAGCTCTCCTACCTGGCGAGGGCGCAGAACGCCGACGGCGGCTTCGGAGCGCAGCCCGGCCAGGCAAGCAGCGAGCTGTACTCGGCCTGGGCTGCGATCGGCATCGCCGCCACCGGCAGGAGCCCGCTGACGCTACGGCGGGACGGACACACGGTGCTGGACTCGCTGCGTGGCGAAGCAGGCACCCTGCAGGGCGCGGGGGACCTGGAGCGCACGATCCTGGCGTTGCGGGCCTGCGGGGCGTCGGTCCACTCGCTGCCCGGCGGTGATCCTGTCGCGAGGTTGCTGCGCTTCCGCCGGCCCGACGGCTCGTTCAGCGGGCTCTCGAACCTCACCGCCTTCGCCGTGCTGGCCCTGCGCGCGGCGGGATACCCGGCCTCCTCGCCGACCCTGGCCGGAGCCGATCGCTGGCTCGCCCTGCAACAGGACGCCGACGGCGGCTTCGGCTTCGCCACCAAGGGCGGGGGCAGCGACGTCGACGACACGGCTGCCGTGATGCAGGCGCTCGCGCAGGCCGGGGGCCGATGGCGCGCGCAGCTGTCCCGCGCCGTCGGCTTCCTCGTGCGTGCCCAGAACCTCGACGGCGGCTATCCCCAGGAGCCCGGCGGCAGCTCGAACGCGCAATCGACGGCCTGGGCGGTCCAGGGCCTCGTCGCCGCGGGGCGGAAGGTCGAATCGGTGACCCGCCAGGGCAGCCGCAGCCCGCTGGGCTACCTGCAGAGCCTGGTGGGGGAAGACGGCAGCGTGCGCTACTCCCGTACCGGCGCCCAGACGCCGGTATGGGTGACAGCGCAGGCGCTGACCGCGCTCGCCCTCGAGCCGTTCCCGATCGCGCCCGCCCCGCGCTGAGCCGCGCCATCCGCGGGTTTCAGGCGCTTTTAGGCATTCGCCCTAACCTTGTGGGCGTGAGCGAACACGCCTTCACCGCGGGATCGGCACGCCCGCGGCGCCTCGTCGGCCGGGCCGCCGAGGCGACGACGGCCAGCCCGCTGAGCGCGCTGGCGGTGGCAGTCGCCTGCGCACTCGCGATGGCGGCGGTCTGGGCTGCCGCCGCGCTGATCCCGGCAGTGCACCTGAAAGACGCTGTCGTGCTCTACAAATTCACGACGCTCAGCCGGCCCCGGCTCGACTCGGCCGCGGAATTCCTGCTGCACCTGCTCGAACCTGGTCTGTTCGTGCTGTGGACGATCGCCCTGGCCGCAACCGCCGTCGCCCGCGACCGGCCGCGGGTCGCCCTGGCTGTGATCGCCGTGATGGGCCTTGCGCCTCTCACCGCCGACAAGCTCAAGCCGCTGCTCGCCCATCCCCACGACACGGTCGGCTACGTGCACATCGGCGCGGCCTCCTGGCCCAGCGGCCACTCCACCGCGGCGACCGCCCTGGCGCTGTGCGCGGTGCTGGTGGCGCCGGCGCGCCTGCGCAAGGCCGTGGCCGCGGTCGCGGTGCTGTTCGTCCTCGCCGTCAGCGCCGCCCTCTTGATCCTCGCCTGGCACATGCCCAGCGACGTCGTGGGCGGCTACCTGGTAGCCGGCCTGTGGATGGCACTCGCCGTCGCCGGCCTGCGCGCTGCCGAGCGGCTGCGCCCGACCAGGACCGCCCCTGGCGTCGACGCGGCGTCGCCCGCCGCCTAGCTGCTCAGCCTGTCTTCCCGGCCGAGCCGGTGCCGTGCGCGCCGGGATCCCACAGCGGCTCGGCCTGCGCGCCGCGGTCGCCCGTGTTGACGGCCCGGCTGAGGATGAACAGCAGGTCCGAGAGCCTGTTCAGGTAGCGGACCGCCTCCGGGTTGACCTCCGGGCC
This sequence comes from Solirubrobacteraceae bacterium, assembly GCA_052145475.1. Lineage (GTDB taxonomy): Bacteria > Actinomycetota > Thermoleophilia > Solirubrobacterales > Solirubrobacteraceae > Palsa-744. Next base: position 10,124 of record JBKQOO010000014.1, on the reverse strand, counting down.
GACCGCGATCGTGCGGCGCTCGGCGCGGCGGCAGATGGTGCGGCAGACGTGCAGGTGCGCGGCCGCCGGGGAGCCGCCGGGAATCACGAAGGAGCGCAGTGGCGGCAGCTTCCCGTTGACCTCGTCGCAGGCCTGCTCCAGCCAGGCGGTGTAGTCCGGGCCGACCCGCAGCCGCGCGCGAGCCTGCTCGCCGTCGTCGCCCTGGGTCGGCGGCACGGACAGGTCGGCGCCGACGTCGAGCAGGTCGTTCTGCACCCGGTGGAGCCACTTGACGAAGGCCGCCGGCAGCGGCTCCAGCAGCGCCACCCCGATCGCCGCGTTCAGCTCGTCGACCGTCCCGTAGGCCTCGACGCGCGGGTGCAGCTTGGATACCCGGCTCATGTCGCCGAGATGCGTCTCGCCGCCGTCGCCGAGCTTCGTGTAGATGCGGGTGAGGTTGACCGTCATCGCTGCCTCCGGCTGCCGGACCCCGGGCGGGGACCGTCACCGAATCATATGGCGGGCCGCCGCTCATCCGTGCGATCGGGTACGTTCTCGCACCTCAATGCGGATCGGGGTACCGAAGGAGACCGCGGCGGGCGAGCACCGGGTGGCGCTCGTGCCGGAGGTCGTAAGCAAGCTGCAGGCCAAAGGCCTCGAGGTGCTCGTGCAGAGCGGCGCCGGAGAGGGCGCCCTGCTCAGCGACGACGCGTTCCGCGAGGCGGGCGCGGGCATCAGCGCCGACGCGCAGCAGGTGTGGGCCAGCGACGTGGTGCTGACGATCGCGCCGCCCGACCCGCAGGCGATCCGCGGCCTCGGCACGGGCTCGATCCTGATCGGCTTCCTCGCGCCGCTGACCAGCCCGCAGACGACGCAGGCGCTCGCCGACGCGGGCGCGACGGCCTTCGCGATGGAGGCGATCCCGCGCATCTCCCGCGCCCAGGCGATGGACGCCCTGTCCTCCCAGAGCAACGTGGCCGGCTACCGGGCCGCGCTCCTGGGCGCCGAGGAGCTGGGCCGCTTCTACCCGATGCTGATGACCGCGGCGGGGACGATCCCGCCGGCCAAGGTGCTCGTGCTGGGCGTCGGCGTGGCCGGGCTGCAGGCGCTCGCGACGGCCAAGCGCCTGGGCGCACGCACGACCGGCTACGACGTGCGGCCCGAGGTGGCCGAGCAGGTCGAATCGTTGGGCGCCCAATGGCTGGACCTGGGGCTCGAGGCCAGCGGCGAGGGCGGCTACGCGCGCGAGCTCACCGAGGAGGAGCGGGCACGCCAGCAGCAGGCGCTGACCGATGCGATCAAGGGCTTCGACGTCGTGATCACGACCGCCCTGGTCCCAGGCCGTCCCGCGCCCCGGCTGGTCACGGCGGAGGCGGTCGAGGGGATGAAGCCGGGGTCGGTGATCGTCGACCTTGCCGGTGAGGCCGGCGGCAACTGCGAGCTGACCGAGCCGGGGCAGACCGTGATCCGCCACGAGGTGAAGATCGTCTCGCCCCTGAACCTGCCGGCCGGCATGGCCGAGCACTCCTCGCAGCTCTTCGCCCGCAACGTGCTGGCGCTGCTGGAGCTGTTCGTCGGCGAGGACGGTGGGCTGCAGCTGGACTTCGACGACGAGATCGTCAAGGGTGCCTGTGTGGTGCGGGCCGGGGAGATCGTCAACGCGGGCGCGAAGGCGGCAGTGGAGGCGGCGCGATGATCCTGGCGAGCGTTCTCACGACCAACCTCGCGATCCTCGTGCTGGCCGGATTCATCGGCTTCGTCGTGATCTCGAAGGTGCCGAACACGCTGCACACGCCGCTGATGTCGGGGACCAACGCGATCCACGGGATCGTGCTGCTCGGCGGGCTGCTCGTGATCGGCCTCTCCGGCAACGACACCTTCAACAAGGTGATCCTCGTGATCGCGATCATCTTCGGGACGATCAACATCGTCGGCGGCTTCCTGGTGACCGACCGGATGCTCGAGATGTTCAAGTCCAAGCCGAAGCAGAAGGACGAGGACGCACGTGGCGGCGGGGGAGACACCGCGTGAACGTCCCGCTCGCGACCTCGTGGGTGCAGAGCGAAAGCTTCATCTACGTCCTCTACATCATCTCCTTCTCCCTGTTCATCCAGGGTCTGCGGGGGCTGACGGGCCCGACCACGGCGGTGCGGGGCATCCGCATCGCTGCCGTGGGGATGGCGATCGCGGTGATCGCCACCTTCCTCAACCCGAGCGAGGGCGAGTGGGGGCTGATCGCGCTCGGCATCGCGCTCGGCACGGCGGTCGGCGTCCCCGCCGCGCGCAACGTGAAGATGACGGCGATGCCGCAGATGGTGGCGCTGTTCAACGGCGTCGGCGGCGGGGCGGTCTTCCTGATCGCATGGGCCGAGTTCCGACGTCACGGCTCCACCTACGGCTCGCACGCGATCCACCTGATCGGCCGGTTCGGGACGGTGACGATCAGCGGCGGCGCCGTCGCGACCTACGTCGCGGTCTTCTCCGTGTTCGCGGCGATCGTCGGCTCGATCTCCTTCTGGGGATCCAACATCGCCTTCGGCAAGCTCCAGGAACTGATCCCGGGCCGCCCGATCACGCTCGGCTCAGCCCAGCAGGTGGTCAACGGGGTGCTGCTGGTGCTGGCCGTCGCGGCCGGGGCGGACCTGGTCGCGGGTGCACATTCCGAACTCCTCTTCATCGGCATGCTGTTCTTCGCCGCGCTGCTCGGGAACGCCGTGGTGCTGCCGATCGGCGGCGCCGACATGCCCGTGGTGATCTCGATGCTGAACGCCTTCACCGGGCTTTCGGCGGCCGCCACGGGGATCGCCCTGAACAATCCCGCGCTGATCGTCGCAGGCATGATCGTCGGTGCCTCCGGCTCGATCCTGACCCGCCTGATGGCGGTCGCGATGAACCGCTCGATCCCCGCGATCATGGCGGGCGGGTTCGGCGGAGGCGGCGCGATCGAGGGGGCCAGCGGCGCGGGCGAGCACGCGGGGACGGTGCGCTCGACGACCGCGGCCGATGCGGCGATCCAGCTGGCCTACGCGAACCGGGTCGTGATCGTCCCCGGATACGGGATGGCCGTCGCCCAGGCGCAACACGCTGTCCGCGAGCTGACCAAGGAGCTCGAAAAACGAGGCGTCGAAGTGAGCTATGCGATCCATCCGGTCGCCGGGCGCATGCCGGGGCACATGAACGTGCTGCTGGCCGAGGCCGACGTGCCCTACGACCAGCTGAAGGAGATGGACGAGGCCAACCCCGAGTTCCAGCGGACCGACGTCTCGCTGGTGATCGGCGCCAACGACGTCACCAACCCGGCGGCCAAGAACACGCCCTCCTCGCCGATCTACGGGATGCCGATCCTGGAAGTCGCGGACAGCCACTCGGTGATCGTGATCAAGCGCTCGATGAACCCGGGGTTCGCCGGCATCGAAAACGAGCTCTACTACGAGCCGAAGACCGAGATGCTGTTCGGCGACGCCAAGACGGCGGTCAGCGAGATCACAGGCGAGCTGGCCAACATCTAGGAAGCGCGCACGCCGGGCCTCGCATCGCCGGCGAGGCGGGCATGGACGTGCATGTCGTGCCAGCCGTCCGCGTGCAGAACCGCGCTTCGCCTCATCCCCTCGGCCACGAAGCCGGCCTTCAGCGCGACGCGGCACGAGGCGGGATTCGCCGTCGAGTGCTCGAGTTCGAGGCGCCGGAGCCCGGCCTGCTCGAACAGCCACTCGCCGAGCACGCCGAGTGCGAGCGCGGCGATCCCGCTCCCCCGCGCCTCCGGCAGCACCCAGTAGCCGACCTCGCCGCAGCCGTCGCCGAGCTCGAGCTTCCGGAGCGCAACGCGTCCAGCCGGGGTCCCGCCGGCGAGCACCGCCCAGTCGCCGCCTCGCTCGGCGCGCCACATCTCGCGGCGCTCGAGGACCCACGCGAGTGCCTCGTCCCCGTCCATCGTGCGCACGTGCCAGCGCTGGATCTCGGGGTCTGCGTAGGCCCGCGCCAGAGTTGCGGCGTCGCCGGCCTGCCAGGGGCGGAGCACCAGACCGCGTCCCTCGATCGTCGGCTGCGCCCGGGCGCCGAGCGCGCCGGCGGCGAGGATGGGCGTTCGCAGCTCGGGCACCCGCCCATGATGCAGCAGCAGGGCGCGCTCGGCCACGGCTGGGAGTTCCCGGCGCGTCCTCGGGGGCCGGGGCGCCTCTGCGAGACTTGCGTCCGTGATCGAGCGCAGCCAGGCACTCGCCGCCCTCACCCAGGATGAGTTCGACGTGGTCGTCGTGGGCGGGGGCATCACCGGCGCCGGAGTCGCGCTCGACGCGGCCTCGCGCGGGTACAGCGTGGCGCTGCTGGAGCGCGCCGACTTCGCCTCGGGGACCTCGAGCCGTTCCAGCAAGCTGGTCCACGGCGGCCTTCGCTACCTCCAGAACTTCGACCTCGGCCTGGTGCGCGAGGCGCTTCTGGAGCGCAGCCTGATGGTCAAGCTGGCGCCGCACCTGGTGCGCCCGCTCCCGCTGGTCGTGCCGGCCTTCGAGGGCGCCCGACCCGACCGGCTGGTCGGTGTCGGGTTGAACCTCTATGACGTCATGTCGGTCGACCGCGGCCGGCTGCGGGGTCGGCGCGCGCGGCGGGGACGAGGCGAGCGGCCACGCAGCGAGCCGGCCGAGCCTGCCGAGAACGAGGAGTCCTGGAGCCCGGCCCGCCACCGCATCATCTCCGGCGAGGAGGTGCTCGAGCTGCTGCCGGCCCTGGCCGGACGCGAGCCGACCAGCGGCTACCTGTTCTACGACTGCCAGACCGACGACTCGCGGCTCGTGCTGACCGTGCTGGGCGAGGCGGAGCGCTTCGGTGCGGTCTGCGCCAACCGCCTCGACGTGACCGGGCTGCTGGAGAGCGAGGGCCGGGCGACGGGGGTGCAGGTCCGCGACGTCGAGTCGGGCGAGAGCTTCGACGTGCCCGCGCCGAACGTGATCAACGCGACCGGCGTGTGGGCCGACCAGCTGCGCCCCCAGGAGCTGCACCTGGAGGCCGAGCTGCCCCGGATCAGGCCGAGCCGCGGCACGCACCTGACGATCAGACACGAAGACCTGCCGCTGATCGGCGGCGCGATCGTACCGGCCGGTGAGGGCCGCTCGATCTTCGCGCTGCCCTGGCTGGGACATGCGCTGATCGGCACCACCGACAACGACTACGAGGGTCCACTCGAGCACATCGAACCCTCGGGCGCGGACATCGAGTACCTGCTGGAGGCGGTCAACGGCTTCTTCGGCACCGACGTGCAGCCCTCGCAGCTGACCGGCACGTTCGCCGGCGTGCGCCCGCTGATCTCGACGGGCGACCCGAAGAAGTCGGTCGACATATCCCGCAAGGCCGAGCTCTATGAGACCTCCTCGGGGATGATCACGATCACGGGCGGCAAGCTCACGACATGGCGGCGGATGGCGAAGATGACGGTCGACAGGCTGGTCGAGCGCGACGCCCGCGAAGCCGCCTGCAGGACCCACGAAATCCCGCTCGGACAGGCCGTCGCGGTCGAGGAGCTGCCGCGGGTCGAGGGCGTGCCGGGCGAGGCCTACACGGCGCTGGCGGCCCGTTACGGGCACGGCGCGCATGAGGTGCTGGCGATCGCCGCCCAGCGCGGAGAGCTGGCCCAGGCGATCGTCCCCGGCTGCCCCGACCTGCTCGCCGTGGTCGCCCTCGCGGCGCGCCGCGCGCAGGCCGGCAGCATCGGGGACGTGCTGCTGCGCCGCACTCGCCTCGGGCTGCTGGCGGCGAACGAGCTGACCGGCCCCGACGCGGCCGAGCCCGGGCCCGGCACGGCCCTGGGCCGGGTCGGCGACGTCCTCGCCGGGGAGCTGGGCTGGAGCGAGGGCCGGCTCACGGCCGAGCTCGAGGCATTCGCCGTCGAGGCGCGCGCCGAGGGCATCGCGGCCGGCTCCCTCGCGCCCGCGGAACCGGCCGATCTCGCCCCCTCCGGCAGCGAGGGCAGCCTGTGAAGGCACCGTACCGGCGGCTGCAGGCGGGGCCACGAGAGCTCGAGCTCGGTGGGCGTCCCTGCCTGATGGGGATCGTCAACGCCTCGCCCGACTCGTTCAGCGACGGCGGCGTGCACGTCGGCGTCGATGCCCAGGCGCAGCTGGCGCGTCAGCTGGTCGAGGCCGGCGCCGACATGCTCGACATCGGCGGCGAGTCCGCATCGACGGGCCGCCCGCCGGTGCCCGAGCAGGAGGAGATCGAGCGGGTCGTGCCGCTGATCGAACGCGTCGTCGGCGAGCTCGACGTGATCGTCTCGGTCGACACATACAAGCCCGCCGTGGCCACCGCCGCGATCGCGGCCGGTGCGACGGTCGTCAACGACGTCAGCGGGTTGCGCGACCCCGGCTTGGCCGACCTCTGCGCCCGCACAGGGGCAGCGCTCGTGCTGATGCACACCGCGGCCGCGCCGCGGGAACGCCGCCAGGAGCCAGATCTCTACGGCGACGTGGTAGCCGAGGTGCTGGAGTTCCTGCGCGTGCGCACGGAGCTGGCCGTCTCGCGGGGGATGAGCCGGGACCAGCTGATCGTCGACCCGGGCCCCGACTTCGCGAAGACGCCGATCCAGACGATCAGGCTGCTCTCGCAGGTCGGCCGCATGCACGAGCTGGGCAGGCCCGTCCTGATGGCCGTCTCGCGCAAGGACTTCATCGGCGCGCTGACCGGGCGCCCGCCGCGGGAGCGACTCGGCGGCACGTTGGCCGCGCTGGCGCACGGCGTCGACCACGGCGCCCACATCTTCCGCATGCACGACGTCGCCGCGGCGACCGATTACCTGGCCGTGCGAGCCGCCCTGCGCGATGAGTCGCTTCCCGGCCAGGACCTGCGTCTGACCGAGGAGATCCGCTACGACCGGGCCGAGTCGGATTAGCGGACGGCGCACGCCGCTGCCCGGGCGTGCGCCGGCGCAGTCGCTAGGCTGGAGCCGTTCACGGGTGCCCGCCGCTGGTCAACGCGGTGGGACGCCAACCGCCCATCCACTAGAAGAGAGGCAACATCTCATGGCTGTACTCGACCGCTCCGAGCTGGAAGCGAGTCCGCTGGCCGATCTGCACGCGATCGCCGACCAGATCGGGCTCGACGGATTCCGTCGCCTGCGCAAGGCAGACCTGATCGACGCGATCCTCGGCGAGCCGTCCGCCGCCGAGGACTCAAGGGAGGCGAGCGACGATGAGGATGGCGCGCCCCCGACCCGGGCCCGCAAACGGCGCACTCCGCGCGCCCGCCGCGGCAGGGCCGAGCCGGACGGCGAGAGCGCCGAGGAGGCACGGACCGACGGCGACGCCGAGGGCGAGACGGACGAGGATGTTGCCGGCGAGGGTCGCGGACGCGCCTCCAGTGGGCGCCGCGGCAGAGGCCGAGGGGGAAGGGGAGAGGCCGCAGCTCGACGCGGCGGCGAGGACCGTGACGAGGAGGAGCGGATCGCCGAGGGCGTCGTGGAGGTGCTGGGCAACGGCTCGGCCTTCCTGCGGGTCGACCCACCCGAGCCCTCCGACGACGACGTCTACGTCTCGGCCGCCCAGGTTCGCCGCTGCGAGCTGGTCTCGGGCGACCGGGTGACAGGCCCGGTACGCACGCCCCGACGCTCCGAGCGCTACCCCTCGCTGGTCCGGATCGACACGATCAACGGCGCTTCTGCCGACTCGGTGTCCGACGGCGCCCGTTACGAGGACCTGCCCGTCGCCTGGCCGGCCGAGCGCCTGGCGCTGGGCTCGGAGAACAGGACACTCGAGGCGATCGAGTGGCTGACGCCGCTCGGCAAGGGCTCGCGGGCGACGATCGTCGGGCCGCGCGCGGCCGGCAAGTCCGAGACGCTGCGCCGCATCTTCGAGGCGCTCAAGGACCGCGACGACCTGGACGTCAGCGTGGTTCTCGCAGGGGCACGGCCCGAGGAGATCGCCCAGTGGGGCGAGGCCAGCCCGGCTCCCGTGGCCGCGCTCAGCTTCGCCGCCTCGGCCGACTCCCAGTCCCAGGCGGTCGAGCGGGCCCTCGACACGGCCAAGCGCCTCGCCGCCCGCGGCGGCGACGCGGTCGTGCTGATCGACGGCCTCGACGGCCTGCAGCCACAGGCGGCCCGCAGGGCGCTGGCGGCCGCGCGCAACCTGCGTGATGCGGGATCGCTGACCGTGATCGCGACCGCCGGGACACCGGCCGGGGGCGAGACGACCGTGATCGCCCTCGACCCGGCGATGGCCGCGGCGGGGGACCAGCCGATCCTCGACCTCGCCGCCAGCGGCACCCTGCAGGTCGAGCTGCTGGTCGGCGAGGAGGGCGCCGAGGCGATCCACAAGGCCCGCGCCGCAGCGCTGGAGGCGAGCCGGAGCTAGTTGCTCAGCTCGCGTCAGGCCCGGATCCGGCGCGGGCAGATGCGGTAGCGGGGTCGGCCCTCACGGGTCCTGGAGCAGCCCGAGGACGTTGCCGTCGAGGTCGGTGACCGTCGCCACCCGCCGTCCGCCACCGACATCGCGCGGGGGTTCCTTCACCGTGGCGCCCGCAGCGGTCACCTCGGCCAGCTTCGCCTCGAGGTCCGGCACCTGCCAGAAGGCCACCGGCGAGGTAAGGCTCTGCGGCCCGCCGTCGGGCAACAGCCCGATCTGCTGGCCCGCCACCTCGAAGCCGACGTAGTAGGGGGAGTCGGCCTGCGGGGACAGGCCGAGCAGGGCGGTGTACAGCGCCTTCGCCGTCGCCAGGTCGGATACGGGAACCAGCAAGGTCCTGATTCCCTGGACGGAAGAGTCGGTCATGGTCGCTCCTGGGTCGGGGGTCTGATCGACCCGCTGGGTACTGACGGATCAAGACGAACGGCCAGGCGCGAAATCGACACTCGCACGCTGGACGCCGGCCGTGGGAGGGTGCCGTCGGAGCCGGGGTCAGCGGCGGTAGGCGACCCGGCCCCACGAGGGCTCGGGAGCGAGCTCGATCGGCTCGCCCGGGCTCGCCGCCCCCGAGTCGTGGGGCTGGACGTAGGCGAAGCTGCCGCTGCGCTCGTCGAAGGCGACCGACAGCTCGCCCTCCTTGACGCGCTGGTCGAGCCACGCGCCCCGGAAGACCAGGCGCCTCAGCCAGTGCACCAGCGAGCGCTCGGCCGGCCCGACCAGCTCGGGCCAGCAGTCGTTGACGTGTTCTCCCAGGCCGGAGGCCGGATCGATGATCTCGCCGTTGACGGCCAGGTTGACCAGGTCTTCCAGCTCCTCCTCGCCCAGTCGCCCGCCCACGAAGCCGAGCTTCAGCGCCGCCTGCTCGCAGCGCTGCGAGAAGTCCGCCTCGTTGAACGTGAAGCGGAGCTCCCCGTATTCGAGAACGAAGTCCTCACCGGAGTCGTAGTTTTCGCGTCGAGCGGTTTCCATGAGCGTCGCCGAGTTCGCAGTGCTGCGGCTCGTCGGGATCATACGGCTGGTTCCTTCACGTCCGACTGCTGTGCATGGCTTCTTGCACCGGCCGGGGCAGGAGGCCTGCTCGCGCCGCGTCCGGCGTCGATAGCCTGCACGGCCGATGGCACGGCTCTCCGAGCATGGACTGCGCAAGACGGTCGGCGTGTCGGGCATGTTCGCGACCGCCTACGGCAACGTCGGCTCGTCGATCTACTACGCGCTCGGACTGGTCGCCGCGCACGCCCTCGGCCTCACCCCGCTGGTGTTCCTGTTCGCCGGCGGCCTGTTCGCGCTGACCGCGAAAACCTACGCCGAGGGGGCCTCGATGTTCCCCGAAGCGGGGGGCTCCTCCTCGTTCGCCCGGCACGCCTTCAACAGCGTGGTCTCGTTCTTCGCCGGCTGGGCGCTGAGCCTCGACTACATCCTCACGATCGCGATCTCGGCCTTCTTCGTGCCGCACTACCTCAGCGCCTTCCCGGGACTGGGCGCGCTCAAGCACAACCCGGACGACATCTTCGGCGGATTGGTCGTCGTCGTCGCGCTGACCGCGCTGAACATCCGCGGCCTGGGCGAGTCGGCGAAGCTCAACTTCGTCCTGGCGATCGTCGACCTGAGCACGCAGATCCTGCTGGTCGGCGTGGGGGCCGTGCTCGTGCTCAACCCGTCCTTGCTGATCCATCAGGTCCATCTGGGCGTCGCGCCGACCTGGAAGGAACTGATCTTCGCCCTGTCGCTGGCGATGCTGGCCTACACGGGGATCGAGACGGT
>JBKQOO010000013.1:0-6853 GCA_052145475.1 Solirubrobacteraceae bacterium | reverse complement strand
GCCCGCCTCGACGCCCGCCTCGCAGGCAGCGACCGCGGCGTTGTCGAGCTTGTTGAGCTCCGCGGCCTCGCTCGTGGTGAGCTCGTACTGGCCCTCGGTCGCTATCCTGACGATCATTTGGATGTCTCCGCGCCCTCGGCGCCCGCCGGCTCATCTGCGTCCGCGACCGGAGCTCCGGCTCCCAGCTCCCCCGCAGGGGCGGCCGCGGGCGCTGCTCCCAGCTCGCCGGCGGGCGCCGGCGGCGGCGCAATCCCGAGCTCGGCCCGCATCTTCGCCAGATCGGCGTCGACCTCGCTGGTGCTCGACAGCTGCTTGAGCTGACGGTCGATGTCGTCGTCGCCTGAGCCGAGCGCGGTCAGATCGTCGAACGTTCCCGATGCCTCGAGCTCCCCCACCGCATCGGCGCGGGCCTTCATGTTCTCGGTCTTGTCGAGCGCCCGCTGCATCGCGAGCCCGACGTCGGCCATCTCCTCGCCGACACCGGTCGCGGCCTCGGAGATCCGGACCTGCGCCTCGGCGGCGGAGTACTGGGCCTTGATGACCTCCTTCTTGGTGCGGAACGCTTCGATCTTCGCTCGCAGTTTCTGCTCGGAGTCGGTCAGCTTCTGCTGCTGGTCTTCCAGTTCGCTGACCTGCGTGTCCAGCCCCTGCAGCTCGGTCTGGGCGACGTTCTTGCGTTCCAGGGCCGCCCGAGCCAGGTCCTCCTTGCCGGCAGAGAGGGCCTGCCGAGCCTGCGTGTCGAGCTTGACGACACTCTGCTGCAGCGTGCTCTCCTGCATCTGCAGGCGCTTCTTGGCGGTCACCACGTCGGCGATGCCCTTCTTCACGTTCTGCAGCTGTTCGACCTGCTTCTGGTAGCTGTAGTCGAGGGTCTCGGCCGGGTCTTCGGCCCGATCGAGCAGCTTCGAAACCTTCGCCTTCACGACGGTGGACATGCGCCCGGTCAACCCGGCCATGCTGATCCTCCTATGGTGTTGCCGCTTGGCGGCCGGTAGGGCTGGCAACCGGCCAACAAGCACCAAGCGTAGCCGACCCGGCCGGCCGCACTACCCGGCTCGCTACAGACCGAGGGGGTGGCGGACGACGAAGCCCGAGTTGGCCGGACGCAGCGGCCGCCAGCGCGGGCCCTCCAGACCGGAGGGGTCGTCTGCCGGGCTCGTGTCCAGGCGCAACCCCGCGACCGTCATGTAGGCGTGTTCGGGGTTGGCGAAGATCGCGACCCACCTGCCCGCGCCGTGCGAGCCCCAGGTTTCGAATTCCGAGGAGTCCTCCGGCGAGGCGAGCAGCCCGGCTCCATGCAGCGCGAACGACACCGTGGCCGAGCAGTCGTAGCCGGGCGAGATGAAGGATCCGTGACCGCCGCCGTAGATGTAGGGCAGGCCGATCAGCTCGTTTCCGGCCCAGACGATGTCCTGGATCGAAGCCGGGGCGGACATCGGCGCCGCAGCGAGACCATCGACGTACCGGGCCGTCGTACCCGGGACGAGCAGCTCCGGCCGCAGCGTCGGGCCGGTCGCGGTGGTCATGCCGTCGCCGATCAGCAGTTCGGCGGGGATGCCGGTCGTGATCGTCGCAGCGGACGGGACGCCGCCGGTGGCGCTGGCCGCCGTCCCGGTCGTGGAGGCCGGGGTCGCCGGGGCGCCGGTCGCGGGGGCGCTGGGCGTGACGCCGGCGGCGAAGGGAACGACTTCTCCAGCAGTGGTCTTCTCGTAGACCGGACCCTTGTAGGCGAGGCTCCGTGAGCGCGAGGTGACGGGGAAGAGGCGCACTTTGCTCTTCGTCGTCGGGCTCGACCCCGAGCTGGGTTCCGCGGCGATGACGCCGCCCGTGTTGGCGGCGAGCGCGTCGCTTGCGCAGCAGCCCAGCGCCAACAGGCTGCAGATCAACGCGCTAACGGTACGTACCGGCAAGACACAACCTCTTTCGTCGGCCTGCGGGGTTAGCTGACGGGCTAGCGCTGAAAGAGCCTGCGCTTCCCGCGGTCCTGCCGCGAGATTCGCCCCAACAACTTGGGTCCCCCGTTCCCCGGCACCTGGCCAGGGACTCGGCGTTCGGCGGCACGCTAGCAAAGTGCAACGACGGTTGCAGTTGGTACCGCCCCGAAATCCTGAACAACCCGCTATTCCCGGGTCTTTTCCGACCTCCCCGGTAGTGTGATCTGCGAAATGCGCTTCAAGACCGGTTCGACCTCAGCGGCGATCCTCCTGCTGATGGGGACGGCCCTGATGCTGGCGGCGTGCGGCAAGAGCGGCCCCGAACCGAGCCCCGGCGGCGGGCCGCTGCGCAAGCTCGCGCCGGTCGCGGCGCAGGGCGCGGTCAGCGTGACGACACGCAACACCAGCCGGGTGGGGGGCGCCGAAACGACTGTCGACGCAGCCTCTGTGGCGCGCGTCGTCTACCCCGGGCTGACGACCGGGTCGCGGCCACAGGCGGTCGTCCTGGTCAACCGCGACAACTGGCCGGCGGCGCTGGCCGCCTCCTCGCTGGCGAGCGCGCCGCTGAACGCCCCGATCCTCTACGCCGAAGGCAACACCCTGCCCGCCGCCAGCCTCCAGGCGCTCGAAGCGATGCAGCCGACCGGAGCGCCGAGGCTGGGGGGCGCACAGGTGATCAGGATCGGCACCGAAGCCTCCGTGCCGGGCCAGTACGCGCTGCGCACGCTGCCCTCGGCCAGCGCGGCCGGCACCGCCGCCGCGATCGGACGCCTGCTCGCCCACGCCTCCGGCGCGACGCCTCGTCAGGCGATCGTGCTGAGCATCGACGCCCCCCAGGCGCTGCAGATGCCGGCATCGGGCCTGTCGGCGGAGAGCGGAGCGCCGATCCTGCTCGCGACCGCCGCGAGCTTGCCTTCCGAGACGGCGGCGGCGCTGCGCGCGATGCACCGGCCGGCGATCTACGTGATCAACGCGGCCACCCTGAGCACGGCCACCCTCGGGGCGCTGGCGCGGCTGGGCACCGTCACCCGCGTCCCCGAATCGGGAGCGGGCGAAGCGCCGGGGCCGGCGACGGGAGCGGTCGCGGTCGCACGCTTCACCGACGGGGTCTTCGGCTGGGGCGTCAAAGAGCCTGGACACGGGCTCGTGTTCGCCAGCGCGTCCAGGCCGCTTGACGCACCTGCGTCGGCGCTGCTGTCGGCGACCGGCGACTACGGGCCGCTGCTGCTGCTCGAAGCGCCCGACCAGATCCCGCCGGTGCTTGCCGCCTACCTCGGCGACATCCAGCCCGCCTACTCCACCGCGCCCGAATACCAGCCCGTGAGGGGGGTCTACAATCACGGCTGGCTGATCGGCGACGAACGGGCGATCTCCCTGGCGACGCAGGCCGAAATAGACTCGCTGCTCGAGATCAGCCCCCGCAAGCAGGGCAGCGCCGAAGAAGCCTCGGGCGAATAGCGGAAAGGAACGTCGTTTGAGCCAAGCCGAAGACCCCCGCCGCCTGCAGCGCGAAGAGGTGACGATCGAGGACGTGCGCCAGTTGATGGGGGCCTCCACCCCGCATTTCGCCCTGCAGCTGCGGGAAAGGATCGCCCGGCTGATCGCGGGGCTGCCACCCGATCACCCTGCACGGATCGAAGGTGAGCGCGAGATCGCGAGGCTCGAACAGCTCGGCTTCACCGGCGAGACCCGGGGCGCGAGCCCGGTCGGGGGCGAGGTGCCGCTGCCGTCGCTCGAGCTGGCCGGCGAGCAGGGCTAGCGTTCGGTCCGCCGCTACGGCGGGCTAGTGCTGGCGCAGCGCGAAGACCCGCTCGCGGCGGGCGTCCTGGAAGCGTGTGCGCAGGTACCTGTACAGGAACCAGAACAGCGGGATGTCGAGCAGCACCGGCACGAGCACCCAGGTCTCGCGCGGCGCGCCCAGCTCGAACAGGGCCAGCGCCGCCAAGCCGTGGAACAGCGCAGTCGGCACGGCGGCGAGCAGGCCGGTGTGGGCGCGGTAGCCGCTGAGGTGCTCGCGGATCGTGAACTCGAGGGTCCCGAGCATCACCGCGCCGATGCCGGCGAACAGCACGGCTCGCCCCGCGGCGCCGCGGGCGAAGCCGACGATCGTGGCGACGGCGCCGACCAGGATCAACAGCTCGGAGAAGGGCCAGGGATGCCAGGGCGCCTGGGGGCGCTCGCCGACACCACCCGGATCGCGGCGGGGGCGCGGGGCCGGAGGCTGCCCGCGTCCGGCGGGGCGCTCACGGCGGTTGCGGGGAGGGTCCACGACGGCCTGCTCGACGGCGGCCTGCGGGGCCTTGGTCGCTGCGGAGCCGCGCTTACGCGCCCGTCCGCGCCTGCCAGCTTTGCGCTTGGACACGGGTCAGCCGCAGGGCCGGAGTTCGCTGCGCGGCATCGCTGTCGATCGTAGCGCCTATGCTGGCGGCGATGTCCCGCCTGACCGGCACCGATCGCCCTACCGAGGGCGGCATCCCCGACAGTGCCCTCGCCGGCCCGTTCCCGGTGGGCGAGTACGCGGCGAGGCTGCGCGAGAAGCTCCGCTCATTCACCCATGTGCAGCTGCTCGGCGAGCTGGTCAACCTGCGGGTGGCGAGGGCGCGCGTCTACTTCGAGCTGCGCGACGCGGCCGGGGCGATCCCCTGTGCGGCCTGGCGCAGGGACTGGGAGGCGATGCTCGAGCGCGGCGGGGCAGAGGTGAGCGAGGGGATGCAGGTCGTCGTGGCCGGCGGCTGCGACTACTACCCGGGCAGCCCGACCTCCTCGCCAGGCTTCTCCTTCTCGGTGTCCGACCTGCGGATCGCCGGGGAGGGCGACCTGCTCGCCCGGATCGACCGCCTGCGCAAGCAGCTCGACGCCGAGGGCCTGCTGGAGCGCCAGCGCGCTCTGCCGCGGCCGTTGCTGCCCGCCACGATCGGTGTCGTCACGGGCGAGAGCGGCAAGGCCCGCGACGATCTGCTCGCGGCCCTGGGCAGGCGCGGTTGGGCCGGCCGCCTGGTCTGGGCCTTCGCGCCGGTGCAGGACCGCCACGCCGCGCCGGCGATCACGCGCGCGCTGGGCGACCTCGCCGCGGTCCCCGGCATCGACGTCGTGATCGTCGCCCGCGGCGGTGGCTCGCTGGCCGATCTGCTGTGCTTCTGCGACGAGACGCTGTGCCGCACCGTCGCGCTGCTGTCCGTCCCGGTGATCGCCTCGGTCGGGCATCACACCGACCGCACGCTGCTCGACGACGTGGCGGCGGTCAGCTGCTCGACGCCGACCCATGCCGCCGAGGCTGCGGTCGGCGTCGACTGTCACCGGGCCCGGGCGGAGCAGCTGGCGGCTGCGCGGCGCCTGCTCGAGCACGGCCGGCGCGCCATGCAGGTTCGTTCCAGCCAGGCGCTGGCGGCAAGGCGCCTGCGCGAGCACGGCCGGCGGGCCGTGCTGTCCAGGGCGCAGCGCCTGTCCCTGCTCTCGCGCGCGCCGGCCGACCACCTCGAGCGCCAGCAGGCACGCCTGCACCAGCAGCTGCGGGAGATCAGGGCCGGCTCGCGGCGCCGCCTGGCCGAGCAGCGCCGCGTTACGGCGCTGCGTGCCGTGGTGCTGGGACGCAAGGCCGGCTCGTGCCTGCACGACTACCGCGAGCGCCGGCCGCGCGAGATCGAGCGCCTCGCATTGGCGCTCGCCGGTCACGACCCGCAGCGCACGCTCGAGCGCGGCTACGTGCTCGCCCGCACCGCCGAGGGCGAGCCGCTGGGCAGCGCCGCGGCGGCT
The DNA here is from genome assembly GCA_052145475.1 of Solirubrobacteraceae bacterium. GTDB lineage: Bacteria > Actinomycetota > Thermoleophilia > Solirubrobacterales > Solirubrobacteraceae > Palsa-744. The sequence goes on along the minus strand of JBKQOO010000013.1, from coordinate 1,166 downwards.
CGCCGGGCGCAGGAGCTGTGGCTGCGCTTCGCCGACGGCGAGCTGCCGGCGCGAATCGAGGAGCCATGAGCGACCCGGCTCAGGAGCCCGGCGCCGCGCCCGCTCTGAGCTACGAGCAGGCGGCCGGGCGGGTCGAGGAGATCATCCGCCGGCTCGACTCGGGAGAGGCCAGCCTGCAGGAGACGCTGGCGCTGGTCGGCGAGGGGAAGCGCCTGATCGAGCAGTGCGCCGGGGAGCTCGCGGCGGTCGGGAGTGCGCTGGAGGAGCTGCGGCTGGACGAGCTGGTCGCCCGCCTCGAGCAGGAGGCGGGCGGGTGAGCACCTGGGAGCGGCTGGCCGCAATGCCGGTCCAGATCGAGGACTACTCCCTGCAGGGACTCGTACAGGCCGTCTCCAGCGACTTCGAGCGCAAGAGCACGCTGATCGTGCTCCGTGGCGCCGGGCAGGAGGGCATCGGCGAGGACGTCACATACGACGGCGTCGACCAGGACATCCTCCAGCAGGCCGGGCCGACGCTGCCGCTGGCGGGGCGCTACACCCTGTCCAGGTTCTGCGAGCGCGTGGCCGGGCTGGCCTTGTTCCCCCAGTCCCCGCAACGGGATGTCTCGGTCCGCTATCGCACCTGGGCCTACGAGTCGGCGGCGCTCGACCTCGCGCTGTGCCAGGCCGGGGTCTCGCTCCACGACGCGCTCGGCCTGACCGTCGCGCCGGTGCGCTTCGTCGTCTCGCTGCGACTGGGCGAGCCACCCTCGCTGGAGCCGCTGCGCCGGCGCCTTCGGGTGTGCGCCGACCTGCGCTTCAAGCTCGATCCGACCAGCTCGTGGGACGAGCAGCTGATCGAAGCGCTGGTCGCGACCGGCGCGGTCGAGTCGGTCGACTTCAAGGGCTACTACAGCGGCTCGATCGTCGACCAGCCGGCGGACCCGGTTCTGTACGAGCGCGTGGTCCGGGCCTTCCCCGACGCGTGGATCGAGGATCCCGCCCTGACGCCCGAGACCGATGCGGTGCTGGCAAGCCACCGCGACCGCTTCTCCTGGGACGCGATCATCCACTCGATCGAGGACATCGAGTCCCTGCCCTACCCGCCGCGGATGGTCAACATCAAGCCGTCGCGGCTGGGTGGCCTGCGCAACCTCCTCGATGCCTATGACTACTGCGCCGAGCGCG
>JBKQOO010000012.1:0-4668 GCA_052145475.1 Solirubrobacteraceae bacterium | reverse complement strand
CCGGACCCCATCCGGGGCGGCAGCGCCTGTTGATGGGTGGAGTGGGACGCTCGCCCCCGGCGGCGCCTACGACGACTACGTCAAGAACACCTGCGCCGAAGGCGGCGCGCTTGTCGCCGCGCTGGGCAACGCGACTACGCATTTGGCCTACACCGATCGATCGACGTGGGCCTTTGAAGCCCCTGCTTACGCCACCCTTGTCAACGCGACGCTGTGGCGCGCGGGCTACGTGCACGGTCAGGCAGGGGAACCCGCCGCATACGAGTTCTGGCTTGCTGGCCCACTCATAAAGGACGCCTTCGATGAATGCGTCTTTACGAAGGAATGCCGTTCGCAGGGAGAACCGTCGGAAATGAACCACGGATCAAATGTTCTGCCAGTTCCAGCGAGATTTCTCGGCTCCCACCTATACGTCAGCGCGTCGTGCGGTGGGGGCATGGAAGGGAGCGAATGCGGAGCGGGCCTCGCCGACTCCAACAACTACGCCGCCGCGGTCTACATCTATGCGGCCGACCTGACGCTGGAACAGACGGCTGGACCCACGGTCAGCAATGTCGGCGGCGAACTGGCCGGGGCGCCGACGATCTCGGGGACGAGCGACCTGACGTTCGACGCGGCCGATCCTGGCTCGGGCGTCTTTGCGGCCGAGTTCAGCGTCGACGGACAGGTCGTGCAGAGCACGGTCATCGACGAAGACGGCGGACGGTGCCGGAATGTCGGCCAGACCACGGATGGCCTGCCGGCCTTCCTCTACCTCCAGCCCTGCCCGCCTTCGGTCAGCGCCGATCTCGGGCTTGACACGACCGCTCTCAGCGACGGCCCCCACCATCTCGTCGTCACCGTGCTCGACGCCGCGGGCAACTCGGCCTCGGTCCTGGACCGCACCGTCACGGTCGACAACCACGGCGCTGCCGGATCGACGGGTGGGCAACCAGCGGGCGGGACGGGCGCGCCGAGCGCGACTCCGGCCGCGGCGTCGAACGGCGTCGGCGCCTCGTCGGTTGCGCTGCTGTCCGCCCGCTGGCTGGGTACATCGGGAGCGCGGCTGACCACGTCCTACGGCAAGCACGAGACCATCGTCGGCCGCCTCACCGGCATTGCCGATGCCCCGATCGCGGCCGCCCAGATCGACGTCACGGCGACGCCGGCGCTCGCGGGCGCAGCAGCGGTGGCGATGAAAGCGACCCGAACCGACGCCGATGGCTACTTCCGGCTGACTCTCCCGGCGGGGCTCTCCTCGCGCGCCGTCCATCTCGTCTACGACGCGCGGCTGGGCGAACCGCAGCCGGCTGCGGCCACGACGTTGCAGCTGTCGGTGCTGGCCCCACTCTCTCTGACGATCACTCCGAGGACGGCCAGGGTCGGGAGCACGATCCGGTTCGGCGGCAGACTCCTGGCCGGCCCCATCCCTCGCGGTGGCAAGCCCGTGATCCTCGAGGCGCGGTCGGGCCACGGCTCCTGGATCGAGTTCCAGGTGATCCGAACCGACTCCCGCGGACGGTTCCACTCCAGCTACAGGTTCAAGTTCGCCGGACCGGCCAGCTACCAGTTCCGGGTGCTCTGCGAACAGGAGGCCGACTACCCGTTCGCCACCGGCGCCTCGCCGATCGTCTCGGTCCGGGAGCGCTGACATTGGCGTCCCGGCCAGGCATCGGGGAGGAGGCGTCGAATTCTTACCGGACCCTTCGGGCGCGTCTGCGACATCCTCGGCCTCGGCGTGTTGGGGGGAGTGTGACCAATTGAGACGGCGGCCCCTCGGAGGGCGACAGGACTCGAGCGGGAAGGCAGGCGAATGCGAGCGATGGCTAGGAGGCTGGGGTCCAGACCCGCCCGGCTGGCGCTGCTGGCCGCGCTCGCTCTCCCCTGTCTCGGCGTCTCGCCGGCCTGGGGCGCTGTCCATGTCGCGCTCTCGCCCCTGAACGGCACCCCCGACGCCTCCCCGTCCACGCAGATCAGCTTCCTCGGCGTGCCGGCGAGCCAGATAGCCGACGTGTCCGTCGTGGGCTCCCGCACAGGCAGGCACAGCGGCCATCTGAAGGCCTACAAGAGCAGCCCCGGAGCGAGCTTCCTCCCCGAACGGCCCTTCTCGCAGGGCGAGACCGTCACCGCCGGCGCCCTGGTCGGGCCGCGGGGCCACGCCCGCGAGGTGCGCAGCACCTTCACCGTCGCCACCCTGTCCGACTACTCGATCGAAACGGCGAAGCCTCTCGAATTGAGCCGCACCGGGCTCGTCCAGAGCTTCCAGTCCCAGCCGGGCCTCAAACCGCCTGTCGTGTGGGTCACGGCCGGCGCCGGCAGCCCCCAGGGCGAGATCCTGATGACGCCGACACACGGCTTCGGGCAGTCCGGCCCGATGATCGTGGACAGTCAGGGGCGACTGGTCTGGTTCCACCCCGCCCCGCGAGGGGACGAGGCGATGGACCTGCAGGAGCAGAGCCTCTACGGAAAGCCCGTCCTGACCTGGTGGGAGGGCAAGGTCGCCGCCGACCTCGGGGTCGGCTTCGGCAGGGACGAGATCGTGAACAGCGCCTACAAGTTCATCGGCTCTGTCGGCGCCGGCAACGGCTATCAGGCCGACCTGCACGAATTCCAGATCACACCGCGGGGATCCGCCTTCCTGACGGCCTACTCGCTGGTCTCGGCCGACCTGTCCTCGGTGGGTGGCCTCAAGCACGGGATCCTCCAGGACGCGATCCTGCAGGAGATCGACATCCCGACCGGACTGGTCATGTTCGAGTGGCACGCCTACGGCCACGTCAGCCTCTCCGACTCCTACGCGCCGGTCCCGCACTACGAAAACCGGCCCTGGGACTTCTTCCACATGAACTCGATCTCGCCGGACACCTGGGGGGACGGCAACTTCATCGTCTCCTCACGCAACACGTGGGCCGCCTACGAGATAGACCACCTCAGCGGCGCGGTCCTGTGGCGGCTGGGCGGCCGGCGCTCCAGCTTCGAGATGGGGCCCGGCACCGGCACGGCCTGGCAGCACGACGTCCGCTGGCAGAGCGACCACACCCTGACGATCTTCGACAACGGCGCGAGCCCGCCGGTCCATTCGGAATCCCGCGTCATCCGCGAGCGGATCGACTGGGCCCACCGCAAGGTCACCCTGGTCAGTCGCTACTCGGGGCGGATCATGGCGGGCAGCCAGGGCGACGACGAGAGCCTGAGCGGCGGCGGCTCGTTCGTCGGCTGGGGCGAAGCTCCCTACATGACCGAGTTCTCCCCCGCCGGCCAGGTCCTCTTCAGCGCGCACTTCCCCGCGCCCGGCCAGTCCTACCGCACCTACCTCGCGCCCTGGAGCGCGACGCCCGAACACGCTCCCGCGATCGCCGTGAGGGCCGGCTCACCCAGCGGGACGACCCTCTACGCCAGCTGGAACGGCGCCACCGGTGTGAGCGCCTGGCGGGTGCTGGCCGGTGAAAGCGCCTCCAGCCTGGAAGCGGTACAGACCGTCCCGTCCAGTGGCTTCGAGACCGCGATCGCGGTCGGCGGGGCCGGGCCCTACCTGGCCGTGCAGGCCCTGGGAGCCGCCGGACAGGTGCTGGGCACCTCGCAAGCCAAGCCCCTGTGAGCCCCGCGACGCGGTCCCGCCGGTCTCGGCAATGGCGCCCCGCCTGTGGGCGGCGACGGCTGACACGTTCAATAACCTGAGCGCCGTGAAGGCCGTGATACTTGCCGGCGGTTTCGGCTCGCGACTCAGCGAGGAGACCAGCGTGCGCCCCAAGCCGATGGTCGAGATCGGCGGCAAGCCGATCCTCTGGCACATCATGAAGATCTACGCCGCCCACGGGATCGAGGACTTCGTGATCTGCCTCGGCTACAAGGGCTACCTGATCAAGGAGTACTTCGCCAACTACTACCTGCACACCTGCGACGTCAGCTTCGACCTGGCCAAGGGGGACATGCAGGTGCACCGATCCGAAACCGAGCCCTGGCGTGTGACGCTGGTGGACACGGGCGAGGCCACGATGACGGGTGGGCGACTGCAGCGCGTGCTGCCCTACCTCGGCGAGGAGGACTTCTGCTTCACCTATGGCGACGGCCTGTCCGACGTCGACATCGGCGCGCTGATCGCCTTCCACCGCGAGCAGGGGGCCAGGGCGACCGTCACGGCGGTGCAGCCACCCGGTCGCTTCGGCGCGCTCGACGTCGCCGGCGAGCGGGTCCGCCAGTTCGAGGAGAAGCCGCGGGGCGACGGTGGCTGGACGAACGGCGGCTTCTTCGTGCTCTCGCCCAGCGTGGGCCGCTACCTGGACGGCGAGCAGACCGTCTGGGAGCAGGAGCCGATGCGCGCGCTCGCCCGCGAGGGGCAGCTGGCCTGCTACCGCCACGAGGGCTTCTGGCAGGCGATGGACACGCTGCGCGACCGCAACCACCTCGAGGCGCTGTGGGGCTCCGGGGAGGCTCCCTGGCGGACGTGGTCCTGAGGCACAGATGACGGTCTCCGAGCAGGCTCCACTCGCGGCGGTCAAGCACGACTTCTGGCGCGGGCGCCGCGTCTTCCTGACCGGCCACACCGGCTTCAAGGGCGCCTGGCTGTCGCTGTGGCTGCAGTCGCTGGGCGCCAGCGTCACCGGCTTCGCCGTCGACGTTCCCACACAGCCGTCGCTGTACGAGCTGGCGCGGGTCGCAGACGAGATGCAGGGCGTCGTGGGTGACGTA
>JBKQOO010000011.1:0-43185 GCA_052145475.1 Solirubrobacteraceae bacterium | reverse complement strand
CCCGAAAAAGAACAAACCGAACCCAAAAAAGCCACGGAAAAACGCGAAATCGAAAACCCGGCAGCCAAAATCGCGCGCTAAAACGTCGAAAAACAACAGACCGCTGAAAAAGCGACCGGCGTGACGGTGGAAGGGAAGAGCTCGTGCTGAGGCTCCGCCAGGCCTTCAGGGCGGCCCGCGAGGAACGGGGCTTCACGCTGATCGAAGTGCTCGTCGCGATGCTGACCGGGATCGTCGTCACGGGAGCCCTGTTCGCGATCCTCGAATTCTCGACCAGGCAGACCGCGCGCCTGTCCGAGGTCTCGCAGTCGAGCCAGATCGGCCGCACAGCGATGACCCACATCGTCGACGAGCTGCACTCGGCCTGCCTGTCCCAGGGGTTCGCCCCCGTACAGGCCGGCAGCACGCCCAGCAAGCTCGTGTTCGTCAACGGCTACTTCCCCGAACGGGTGGCCAACGAAGCCAAAGAACCGGAATACAGCTTCGTGCGCAAGGACGAAATCAGCTGGTCCTCCGCCGGCAAAGGCACGCTGAAAGACCAGAAGTACACGGCGAGCGAACCGGCCAAAGAAGGCGAATACAAAGGCTGGACGACGGGGGGCAACGTGCTGATCGCCGAAAACATCGCGCCCTTCGAAAGCGAAAAAGCCAACCAGGTCTTCAAGTACTACAAGTACGCCGCCAAATCGACGACCGGCACCGCCGAAGAAGCCGACACGCTCGAACAGATCCCGCTCAGCACCGAAACGAGCTCGCTCACGACCGAACAGGCCAACACGGTCGCGGCCGTGGCCATCTCGTTCCGGACCTCGCCTTACAAGGACGAAGCCCGGTTGAGCACGGCCTCCGAAAAAGGCACGCCGCTCGATCAGACCACGCTGACCACCTTCGCGTTCAGCGCGCCCAACTCCGAAACGACGATCACGGCCGGGCCATGCGAATGAGGCTCCCCGTTCCCGCCCCGAGGGGGCTGCGCGCCCAGGACGGCTTCACGATGATCATCGCGATCGGCGTGATGTTCGTCACGAGCATGCTGCTGGTCGCCGCCTTCGCGATCGCCAACGGCGAAATCCAGATCTCCCACAACGACACGACCCAGAAGCAGGCCTACTACGCCGCGCTGGCCGGGATCCAGCAGTACGAGTACCAGCTCCAGGCGAACCCCGACTACTGGCAGACCTGCGAAGGCCTCCCCGAAAAAGAAGTGCCCGGGGAAGAACACGAGCGCTACGTCGTCACCCCGGTCGTCGCGCAGAGCGCGCCCGAAGGCTCGAAATGCAGCACCTCCAGCCCGTTCACGACGATGATCCAGTCGAAAGGCCTGTTCGCCAACACGTTCCGGATCAAGTCGGTCGGGAAGGTCACGGTCAACTCGCACCGAACGGCCGAAAAGGCGCTGATCGCAACCTTCGGCGTCACCGGCTTCCTCGACTACGTCTACTACACGAACTTCGAAACGGTCGACCCTGGGCTGTATGAAAAATCCGAACCCACACTGGCGAAACAGTGTCAGGGCCTGTACCAGCCGGAATGGAGCAAAGCCGGCTACAAATGCCCGACGATCGAATTCGGCAACGGCGACGAAATCGAAGGTCCGCTGCACACCAACGATGCCTCCGATGTGTCCGGCGCGGCGATCTTCGGACGCAAAGGGCACGAACCGAAGGACGTGGTCGAAATGTACCACGGCACCTACGGCGCGCAGTCCGGGTGCAAAAGCGCGGCCACATACAACACCGCGACGGGTTGCTACATCAAAGAAAAAGAAGGCGCGCAGATCCTCCAGCCCCCGCCCAACGACGAAAGCCTCGCTTCCTACGTGGAACCGGAAAACGAGTTCGAAGGCACAACGCATCTCGAACTCAAAGGCAGCGAAATCGCGGTCAAATACCACAACGCCGAAGGCACCGAACTGAGCAAGACGATCAAATGGCCGGCCAACGGGCTGCTCTACGTGGAGACCAACAACAAACTCGGCTGCGGCTACCACTTCGAAGTCGAAAGCTCAGACACAGCCGAAGAGAAGAAAAAAGAGACCGGCTGCGGCAACGTCTACGTCCAGGGCTCCTACGAAAGACCGCTGACGGTCGCGGGCTCGAACGACGTGATCATCACCGAAAGCCTCTATCCGAGCAGCGTCGCCGGCAAACTCGGCAGCACGCCCAGCGGGACCGCGGTGCTCGGTCTGATCGCCGGTAACTACGTGCGCATCTACCATCCCTGCTCGAGCAACAAAAACGAAACCGGCTCGTTCTCCAACCCGTGGATCTACGCCGGCATCCTCGCCACGACGCACTCCTGGATCGTCGACAACTCGAGCTGCGGCGCCGAACTCGGGCATCTCAACGTGTACGGCGCGATCGGCCAGGACTACCGCGGGGTCGTGTGGCGCAGCGACGGGAGCGGCGTCCACGGCTACGTCAAGAACTACGAATACGACGAACGTCTCGCCACCGACGAGCCGCCCTACTTCCTGGCCCCGCTCAAGGCGGGCTGGAAAATCATCCGCGAGACAGCGCCCGGCGCGGGCTAGCCTCGCCGACCGTCGCCTGATTCCGCCGCCAGCCGCGTTGACGACCTACGGGGGCAGGCCGGCTAGCCGCTGCGCCGGTGCCGCGAGGAGGGCCTGGAGGCACTTTCGATCGTGACCAGCGAGGCTGTGCTCGGCGCCAGGCGCAGGTCCAACAGGCCCGCACGGACCGCTGCCGTCCGGGCGCGCGGGGGCGCACTCCAGATGCCGTCGGGGGCGACTGACCGCCCCGCCAGCAGCAGCCCGCCCGTCGCCTGCAACGAGGGCGCGGCGAGGCGCTGAACGCTCGCCGCCCCCTCCCCCGCCCCGACCTGGACACGCAAGGCCAGCGGGCTGGACCCGGGCGGTTCGTCGTCGACCAGGACCAGCTTCAACAAGCCGCCCGGGCCGGAGAATGCAGTCGCGACGAGGTTGGGCACTCGGGCGGCGCCGATCGTCGTCGGCACGGGGCGCTCGCCGATCAGCGAACGGGTCAGCAGCAGCCCGTACCAGGCCGGCTGGGCGCGCAGGGCGCCGGCGGCCAGCGCGGACGGGGTGGGCGCGCACAGCGGCGTGTATCCCTCGCAGTTGGTCGGGTTGCCCTGCAGGTTGATGCCGGCCACCCCCGCCGCCATCGCCTGGGTGATGTAGGCCGTCGCCCACAGGGCCGAGGCGAACGTGTTGCTGATCCCCGGGACGCCACCACACGAGACCGAGCCCGCCTCGTCGACCCGGAGCGGGATGTCATATGCCTGGGAGATCGACAGGTAGGTGGCCAGCGAGCGTGCCTCCCGCCCTCGTGTGGCCGGGCTCAGGAGCGCTTCGATCGAGGGCGACGGCATCTGGCTGCAGCCCAGCGGGTAGTGGTGCCCGGTCAGCAGCGCCGGCGTCTGCGAGACGGCCTCCGCGTAGCCCCATTCGGGAAACAGGCCGGAGCCGGAGCTGTCCGGGCCGGCGATCGGCACGCCCGGGGTCAGGGCGCCGATCGCTTCGCGGTAGGCGCTGACCTGTTCCTCATAGCCCTGTACCAGCCAGGGCAGTTCCCTGAACCCGTGCCGGCCGTAGGAGTCGGGCTCGTTGCCGATCTCGACCGCGGCCAGGTAGGGCCCGAGGGCCGCGTGCGCCGCGGCCACCTCCCGAGCCGCCGCCTCCGGTTCGTAGTGGGCCAGCCCGACCGTGAGCAGCACCTGCCAGCCGCTGCGCCGGGCCAGGACCCCCAGTTGGCGCATCTGGGCCGGGCCGATGACGCTCGTCGCCCAAGCCGGGCGGGGCGTGGCCGCGTCGGTCCAGGCGACGTTCTGGTCCGCCGTGATCCCGCCGAAGCGGAGCATCCCGGGGCCCAGCGAACGCAGCATCCTGACCAGGTCCCCCCTGCCGGCCAGCCCCACGATCTGCCCGAGGGCGGCGGCCTCGAAGGACAGGCCCAGAAAGCGCGCCGGCACGGGGTGGCCCGGGGCCTGGCGGTCGATCGCCACCGTCACCGGTACCGCGGCCTGGTGTGGCGCGGGACGAGCGGCGGGCGCCACTGCGGCCGTCGGTTCGGATCGCCCTTCCGGCGGCGGCGCGACAGCACCGGTCCCGGCCGCCGCGGCCGACGTGGCTCCCGGGCAGAGCAGCAGCGTCAGACAGGCCAGGGCCCCCAGCAGCGCGCCGCGCATCCGCCGGCGCGGGGCCGGGCTCGAGCTGAGGGAGGCGTCGGGACTGGAGATCTGGGTCATGGCGTACATCGGCCGGCGGCAGCAGACGCCAGCGTGCCGATCCGAGTCTGCCAGCCTGCGGGCGGCGATGACTCAGTCGGCGACATGGGGGCGCGACCGGGCCACAAGCCGCGCCAAACCAGCGGCGGCCGGTGCGGCGCCCACGACGCCCCCTCAGCGTAGTCAAGGCCGAGGTCCAGGGGTACAGGACGGCGACTGGCTACACGGCCGGGTTGATCTCCAGGGCTTCTTCGTAGCTGAGGGTTCCTCCCAGCGTGAGCCCGGTCTCTTCGGGCGGGCCGCTGCCCGTCGAGCTCGACAGCACGTCCGGCTCTCCGCCTTCGAAGGCTTCCGGCTCCTGCTTGCCCTTCTTCGCCTTCAGCTTCAGCTTCGTGGTGGTGTCCATCTTGCCCGCCTTCAGCGGAATCAGCACCGAGCCGGCGACGGTTGTCGGGGAGGCGCCGGCGCACGTGTACTGCATGAATGGTTCGCTCATGGGCGACAGCTCGAGCGCGACCTTGCCCTTCGACTCGCTGACGAAGCCCAGCGCGCCTTCGAGCCTGCTGGTGGCGACTTCGCCCGTCCCGGCGCCCGAGCTGGTACACGGATGCGCGCCCGACACGCATCCGGTGAAGCGGATCGTGACGCCCCCCACCGTCTCTGTGGAGGCGATTTCCCCGGTGAGGACGGCGCCCGAGCACACGACCTTCGCCTTGGTGACCGTTTCGATCGTGCTCGCTCCGATCGAGGCGCTGAAGCCCGCCTCCTGCACGCTCGACAGCCACGCGTACCTGCCGGCGTCGGTCGACACCCGGCAGGTGCCGTTGGTGAAGCTGCCGCTTACCGGTGCGCCCACGCAGCGCCCGAATTCGGGCGCCCCGCTCTCGTAGTCGAAGAGCTCGTTTCCTTCGCTCGGGCCCCCGTTCGGTGTCGTCACGACGACGGACACAGGTCCGACCCCGGGCGGAGACACCGCGGTCAGGTACTTTTCGGTGCCACCGTGGAATGTCACCGAGCTGGCAGGACTCGCGCCGAACATCACGGTGCTCCCCGCTTCGAGATCGTTGCTTTCGATCTTCACCGTAGTCCCACCGGCGGCTGGACCATTGTCCGGAGACACCCTGTTGATGAAGGGCGTCGGCAGGTATTTGAAGGTGACGCTGCCGCCGCTCATGCCCGCCGGCGTGGTCACGCTCACCTGAACGTCAACCCCCCCGAACTTGCGCGCCGGTGTCACGGCGGTGATCGATTCGGGCGAGTTGACGGTGAAGCTTTCCGCCGCATCTTCACCGAACCTCACGGACGTTGCTTCCTCCAGTTCGCTGCCCGTGATCGTGACGGTGGTACCTCCCTCCTTCGGCCCCTTGTCGGGGCTGACGCTCGTCACCGTCGGCGTGCCCGCAGCCAGAGCGCCCGTGGACGCGCCCGCCGACACGCACACGTACATGATCGCGGTCAACAGCAACAGCCGCATCGCCCGACGCTGGCTGAGCACCGCGCGCACACTGCACGAGCCAGATGCTCCTTCGACCTGCCGAGAACTCCCGGACATCGTCTCCCTCTCCCGCATGTCGCCCGAGGTGCGCAAACCGCAAGACGCTTGCCCGTGGACGGCGCACCCTCACCCAGATGCACAGCGGAGGATAATCGAGAAAACCCTCCGCGCGTGGCCGGCTCGCTCAGGTCGCGCGTCGCCGCCGGCCGAAACCTCGAGCGTGCCCGGCAAGATTCGATCTTGCGAGCTGTCGCTCCCTGGGCGGGCCGACGCCCAGCCTCCATCTCCGCGCCCGGCGTCCGGAGGGGCGGACACGAGGGCTTGGCGAGCCCAGCGAACTGGGCCGGCCGGCTCGCTGGTGCCGATCGACGCCGGCATGCGGACCTGCGTTCAGCTGCCCGCCGTGCTCACGACGCCCGCGAATCGCGTCCCGCCATCCGAGGTGGGCAGCGGCGCCCGCGTACCAGCAGATCGAAGATCCGAACCCAAAGATTGGCATGCGGGCGAGAGGACTCGAACCTCCAAGGGGTCTCCCCCACCGGCTCCTAAGGCCGGCGTGTCTACCAGTTCCACCACGCCCGCTGGCGACCCGCAGAGCGTACCCGTGGGCCCCGGGTGGGTGCCCGAACCCGCCACGGTGCCCGCGCGAGAATGTATGGTCATGTGGCGATGTCGAGCCTCATGCAGCCCGAGCGCCCGCCCGGCGTGATCGTCACGCATCCCAACCGGGACAAGCCCGTCGTCCGGGCCACCAGGGCGACCGTGATCGTGCTCCTGCTGGCCAGTGCGGCGCTGGTCCTGATCGTCACGATCGGCGGCTGGAACGTTCTCGAGGGCGCGATTCCGGTGCAGATCGGCTACATCGTCGTCTACCTGACGCTCGCCTTCTACGCCGGCCGCTGGAACCGCGGCGTGCTGCCGGTCGCCTCTGCCCTGGCCGTGCTGCTGGCGATCTTCGCCCTGGTGGCGGGGCCATCCTGGTTCGCCCGCGACAAGACCGGCTACGCCCAGCCGGGTATCGACGCGGGCCTGCTGGGACTGCTCACGCTGCTGATCGTCCCCGTGCAGATCCTGCTGGTCGCCTTCGCGATGCGCGGCTTCCAGCAGGGCTGGAACGTAGAGCTGGAGCGCCGCGAACCGACCGGCCCGGGCGAGGTGTTCGGAGAAGCGCCGCCCCAGCCCGCCTGAGCGGCGGGGTATGCTCGGCTCGATCGAGCGGTTCGCGGCGGTGGCGGAACGGTAGACGCGGGGCCCTCAAAAGGCCCTGTCCGTGAGGGCGTGTGGGTTCGAGTCCCACCCGCCGCATCGATCCTTCGGCTCAGGCGCCGGCGACGAGCTCGTGCAGCGACTCGGCCAGTCCTGCTCGCGCGGCGAGGATCCCCCAGGGCAGGTTCTGCGCCTCCTCGAGCTCGAGCACGCGCAGACCGGCCCGTTCGCACAGGAGCGCGCCCGCCGCGATGTCCCATGCCTTCACGGAGCGCTCGTAGTAGGCGTCGTAGCGGCCCGCCGCGGTCCAGGCCAGGTCGAGGGCCGCGCTGCCGAAACGGCGGATGTCCCTGACCCGCGGCACCAGCCGCGCAAGGACGTCGGCCTGCGCCGCCCGCACCCGGGCGTCGTAGGCCAGGCCCGTCGCGACCATCGCGGTGGCGAGCCCGCTCGCGGCCGGCGCCCCGGCAGCGTGGGGATCGACCTCCCGGCCGCTCAGCGTCGAGGTTCCCGAGAGCCCCTGCAGCAGCGCGGGCCCTTCTCGCGTGGCGCTGAACAGCTCCTCACGGTTCGGGTCATAGACGGCACCGGCGATCGTGCCCTGATCGTCACGGACCGCGACGCTCACCGACCACTGGGGGATCCCGAACAGGAAGTTGACCGTCCCGTCGAGCGGGTCGACGACCCACACGAGCCCGCTGACTCCGCTCCGGCTCCCGCCCTCCTCACCGAGGAACCCGTCGTCGGGCCGGCGCGAGGCGAGCAGCTCCCGGATCGCCCGCTCGGACGCGACGTCGGCCTCGCTGACCAGGTCGGTCGGCGTGCTCTTGCTGGATACATCGCGCTCAGCCCCCCTGCCGGCCCGCTCCAGGAGCAGCCCGCCCGCCATTCGGGCGGCGTCGACTGCCACCTCGAGCAGCTCGCCCTCCTCGCTCACAGGAACCCGGCGGGACGCTGCTGCGTCCAGGGTCGAGCGTCCTCGAGCTGCGCGGCAAGCGCCAGCAGCGGTCCCTCCTGGCCGGGGCGCGAGACGATCTGGACGGCCAGCGGCAGGCCGTCGTCGGAGAGGCCCGCCGGGACCGAGACGGCAGGTTGCCCGGTCAGGTTCCAGACGCCGTTGTAGGGCACCCAGCCCGCGACCGCGTTCAGCGTCCACAGCGCGCCCCTGCCCCGCAGCGCGCCGATCGGCGGCGCGAGCCTCGCGACGGCCGGCGTGATCAGGAAGTCGAACTCCTCCAGCACGCGGTTCAGCCGCGCGCTGATCTGCTGCTCGGAGGACAGCGAGCGCTCGAGCAGCCGCTGACCGACCAGCCCTCCCAGCCGCGCGATGGCGCGGGTGCGTCGTTCCAGGCGCTCGGGATGCTCGAGCGTCGCGACGTCGTCGTGGGCACCGCGCAGATAGCGAGCGAGCACCGAAGGCACCGCATCGTTTCCATAGTCCGGGTCGCGCTCCTGCACATCGTGGCCCAGCGTGCGCAGCAGCTCGACGGTGTCCTGCAGCGCGCCGGCCAGGCGGGGGTCGAGCTTCGCCAGGACGATCCCGGGGAACTTCTGCGACCAGGCGATCCTCAGCCGGCCCGGCGGCGTCGCGGCCGCCTGCGAGAAGGGCACCGGGGGCGGCGCGGGGCGATCGACATCCGACTCGGCCGAGCCTGACGCGACGTCGAGGAACAGCGCCGTGTCGGCCACGCTTCGGGTCAGCACGCCGTTGACCGACATCCCGTGCCAGGCCCGCGGCCGCGGTCCCAGGGAGACGCGGCCGCGCTGGGGCTTGAGGCCGAGCAGGCCCGACCAGGCCGCAGGAATACGGATCGAGCCGGCACCGTCGGAGGCGAGCGCAGCGCCGACCAGACCGGCGGCGACGGCTGCCGCGCTGCCGCCGCTCGAGCCACCGGGCGCGCGCCGGGGATCCCAGGGGTTGCGGGTGACCCCGAACGTGGCGGTCTCCGTGAACGGCCACAGCGTCATCTCCGGGACGTTGGTCTTGCCTATGATCACCGCCCCGGCTCCGCGCAGCCGCCGCACGACCTCCGCGTCTGCCAGGGCCGGCGTCTCGCGGGCGTCGGTGCCGTAGGTGGTCAGCTCCCCCGCCACATCGATGTCGTCCTTCACCGCGATCGGCACACCCAGCAGCGGACGATCCCCTCCGGCGGCACGACGGGCGTCGGCCTGGTCGGCTTCCAACAGCACGCGCTCGGCCAGCACGACGCGAAACGCGTTCAGCTCAGAGTCGTAGCGTCCGATCCGCTCGAGCTGGCACTCCACCAGCTCGCGCGATGAGACCTCGCCGGCGGCGATCAGCTCGGCCTGGCGGGCGATGCCCGCGTATGCAAGATCGGCGCCCTCCATCAGTCGAGCAATCTATTCGAAACGCGCCGCTGCTCCGCCGCCGGCGAACCTAGGATGAGCTTGCCGCGCCCGCGCGCCCGGCGCGATGGAGGGGCACGGTCAACGAGCGTCGGGGGAACGCCCCGCCGGCCACTGAGCGAAGGGGAGCGTCCTATGTCATATCCAGTCACCTTCCAGGCCGACTACGTCGAGCGCCACAGCAGACTGACCACCTTCTTCCGGCTGCTGTTGGCGATCCCGTTGGCGATCTGGCTCTACCTGTACGCCATCGTCGCCGCGGTCGCGGTGGTGATCGCCTGGTTCGCGATCGTCCTCACCGGCCGCTACCCCGATGCGCTGTACGAGTTCGTCGCCGGCTTCAACCGCTTCCAGGCGCGGTTCACCGCGTACGCGGCGCTGCTCTGCGACCCTTATCCCGCCTTCGGCGGCGGGGACGATCCCTCCTATCCGGTGCGGATGAGCTTCGCCGGTCCGCTCCAGCGCTACAGCCGCCTCAAGACGCTGGCCCGGATCATCCTCGCGATTCCGCTGCTGGTCCTGCGCTACGCGATGGGGCTGCTGCTCGAGGTCGGCGCCGTCGCGGCCTGGTTCATCATCCTGGTCACCGGCAAGCTGCCGCGCGGCCTGTTCGACCTCTTGGTGCTGGCGAACTCCTACACGGCGCGCAGCGACGCCTACCTGTACCTGCTGACCGAGACCTACCCGCCCTTCCAGGACGCGGACACGCGGGCCGCCGGAGTCGTACAGCCGAGCTAGACGGGCGTCACCGGGTTGCGCTTGGCAGGCCAGCCGCGCTGCTTGGTTCGCGACTGGGCGAAGCGCCTGATCAGCTCCTCGCGCAGCAGCTCGGGTGCCACGATGGCGTCGATCACCATCTCCGAGGCGAGGTGCAGGATGTCGATGTCGGCGGCATACTCGGCCCGCAGCCGCTCGGTCTCGGCAGCCCGCTCGCTCTCGTCGGCGATCGCCTGCAGCTGGTTGTAGTAGACAGCGTTGATGGCGGCCTGCGGGCCCATCACGGCGATCGAGGCGCTGGGCAGAGCGATGCAGCAGTCGGGGTCGAAGGCGGGCCCCGCCATCGCGTAGAGCCCCGCCCCGTAGGCCTTGCGCACTATCACCGAGATCTTCGGCACGGTCGCTTCGCTGACCGCGCTGATCATCTTCGCGCCGTGGCGGATGATGCCCTCGCGCTCGACCTGGGTGCCGATCATGAAGCCCGGCACGTCGGCGAGGAACAGGAGCGGCACGTTGAAGGCGTTGCAGCTCCAGATGAAGCGGGCCGCCTTGTCGGCCGAGTCGGAGAACAGCACGCCGCCCTTGTGCTTGGGCTGGTTGGCGACGATGCCGATGCTGGTCCCGTCCAGGCGGGCGAAGCCGACGATCAGCTCCCTGGCCCAGCGCGGATGGATCTCCAGCAGCGAGCCGTCGTCGACGACGCCGCCGATCAGCTCCTTCATGTCGAACGGCTTGTTCTCGTCGGCCGGGATCAGCTCGGCGATCGCCGCGCCGGCGGCAGGCGCGGCGGGCTGCGCGGGCGGCGGCTCCTCGCGCCAGCTGCCGGGCAGGAAGGACAGGTAGCGCCGGGCCAGCGACAGCCCCTCCTCGTCGCTCTTCACCAGCTGGTGCCCGCAGCCGGAGACGCCGGTGTGCATGCGCGCACCTCCCATCTCCTCGAGGCCGACCTTCTCGCCGATCACCATCTCCGCCATCCGCGGCGACCCGAGGTACATCGAGGCATTGCCCTCGCGCATGATCACGATGTCGCAGAAGGCCGGGATGTAGGCCCCGCCCGCCGCGCTGGGGCCGAACAGCACGCATACCTGCGGCACGACGCCGGAGAGCTTCACCTGGTTGTGGAAGATCCGTCCCGCGCCGCGCCGCCCGGGGAACATCTGCACCTGCTCGGTGATCCGTGCGCCGGCCGAGTCGACCAGATAGATCATCGGCACCTCCAGGGTCAGCGCTCGTTCCTGGATGCGCAGGATCTTCTCGACCGTCTTGGGGCCCCACGAGCCGGCCTTGACGGTCGGGTCGTTGGCCATCAAGGCCACGGGCCGGCCCCCGATCGAACCGACACCGGTCACGACGCCGTCGGCGCCCAGCCCCTCCTCCTGCCAGTTCGCCAGCAGCCCCTCCTCGGAGAACGAGCCCGCATCGAGCAGCATCGCCACCCGCTCGCGCACCGGCAGCTTGCCCTGTTCGAGCGCCTTGCCGCGATGGCGCTCCGGGCCGCCGGCCAACGCCCGGGCCGCGGCGTCCTCGAGGGCGCTCATCGGGGCAGGTTCCGATCGCCGACGTGGCGCCGTACCCGGTCCAGCCGGTCGGCGTCGGCGACGAGGATGCCCGGGAAGTCCACCATCGCGGCGCTCAGAACGCGGGGTTCTCCCGCGGCGCCTCGCCGGCATAGTCGTAGAAGCCGATGCCCGACTTGCGTCCGAACCAGCCCGCCGAGAGCATCTTGCGCAGCATCGGCGGCCGGGCGAAGCGGCGCTCGCGGAACTCGTCGAAGAGCACGTCGCAGATCGAGCCCAGCGTGTCAAGCCCGACGAAGTCGGCCAGCGTGAGCGGGCCCATCGGGTGGCCCGCACCGGCCTTCATCGCCTCGTCGATCTCGGCGACCGAGCCGACCCCCTCTTCATAGGCTCGCATCGCGTCGAGCATGTAGGGGACCAGCAGCCGGTTGACGATGAACCCCGCCTTGTCCTTGGTCGGGATCGCGAGCTTGCCCTCCGAGCGCGCGAACTCGAGGGCGGTGTCGAAGGTCTCCTCGGTCGTGGTCACGCAGCGGACGACCTCGACCAGCTTCATCACCTGGGCGGGGTTGAAGTAGTGAAGCCCGACGAACTGGCCCGGGCGGCTCGTCGCGGCGGCCTGGTCGATCACCGCGAGCGACGAGGTGTTCGTCGCGAACACCGCCTCAGGCTTGACAATCGGATCGACCGCCCGCCACATCTCGAGCTTCAGGGGCAGGCTCTCGGTGATCGCCTCGATGACCAGGTCGCAGTCGGCCAGGTCGGCGTAGTCGACCGTGCCGGTCAGACGCGCCCGGAGCGCATCGGCGTCCTCCTGGCTGGACTTGCCCTTCTCGACCGCCCGGGCGAGCTGCTTCTCGATCTTGCCGATGCCCTTCTGCAGCGTCGCCTCGTCGACCTCCCGCAGCACGACCTGGTAGCCGGCCTGGGCGGCAACCTGCGCGATTCCGTGCCCCATCAGGCCGGCTCCGACGACCCCCACCCTCTCGATCTGCTGCGCCATTTGACTCCTCGCTCGTTTGTCTGTGCCCGGGCCCTGCGGCGCGCCCGCCGCTATCGGCGTCGCCGGCCGCCTCGCAGCCCCGGACCCGGCCAGAGCCTATTACTGGCAGGTTCGCGCCGTCGTCGGGAAGGTTCGCCGCCCGAGATCCGAGCCGGCTCCAGACGGCCGTGACGGGACGGCCTGTCGGGTAGCCTGGAGCGATGAGCGACGCGGACCCCTTTGACCTGGCCGCGGCCGGGCTGCGATCCGACGGGGCCGATCTGCTGAGCGCCGTGGATGTGCTGGCAAGCAAGCTCGAGCAGGCGCTGCCCGCCCATACGAGCGTGCAACGGCGCGGCGAGGGCCTGCTCGGGCGAGGGCCCAAGCACGTGCACGCCCTGCAGGTACAGCTCGGCGACTGCTGCTACAGCCTCGCGGTCGACGGCGGCCACCTGCAGGGCTCCCGGGAACGGCAGAGCGGGGGCATCGCGATCAAGCGCGAGCCGCTGGACCCAGACGCCTGGCTGACCGCGCTGACCGAGGACCTGCGTGAGGAGGCGCAGCGCAGCGCCGAGGCCCGTGCTGCACTCGAGCAGCTGCTGATGCGATGAGCCCAACGAAGGACCCCGACGCCCCGGAGGACCCGGCGGCGGCGCTGGAGACCGAGGAGCAGCGCCAGCAGTCGCTGGCACGTGTGGAAAACGGCGGCATACCGCTGGCAGCCGAGCTGCGGCTGCGCGAGCTCTCGCGTGGGGCCGGCGCGTTCACGAGCGACCTCTCGGTCGGCTCGTTCGCTCTCTCCCATGAGCTCGGCCTGAGGCCGCTCGCGCAGGTGATGGGCAGCTCGATCTACCAGGTCGGCTACCAGGCGACGATGCCATCGGGCCTGGAAGGCGGCTTCATGTACGAGCTCGAGGCGCTCTCTGAGGCGTGGAACGAGGTGCGCGACCGGGCCTTCGCGCGGCTGGCCCAGGAGGCCGAAGTCGTCGGCGCCGACGCGGTCGTGGGAGTGCAGATCTCAAGCGGCGCCAGGGAGTTCACGGCGGGCGCGATCGAGTGCATCGTGATCGGCACGGCCGTCCGAACTGACGGCAAGCCCACCGCCGGCGCGCCCGGCGCAGGGGCGAAGCGTCCCGCCCCGGTCCTGACCGAGCTGTCGGTTCCGGACTTCTGGAAGCTGCGCCGGGCGGGCATCGGGACTCTCGGCGTGGTCGCCTGGACGTCGGTGTTCTTCGTACAGGCATGGGCAGCCGCGCAGCTCGGCGGGATGATGGGGTTCTCGCAGAACCAGGAGCTTGGCGAATACACGCAAGGCTTCTACGCAGCTCGCGAGACCGTGATGGAGCGCCTCGGCAGCCAGGCCCGCGCGCTTGGCGCCACGGGCGTCGTGGGGGTGCGGGTGGACCACACCGCCCGGCCGACCGAGGGCGGAGGCGGGCCCTACCAGCGGCGCGGCTTGATCGTCAGCTTCAGCGCGATCGGGACGGCGATCTCCGAGCACGGGGAAGGGGCGCCACCGGTGCCGATGACAACACTCGACATGACAGAAGGAGCGAGCTGAGATGAGCGACGCAGACACCGAGCGGGGCGGCTACGACCCGACTTCGTTGGAGGGCGTACCGGAGGCGGGGCGCGCGCGCCTCCAGCAGAACCGCCAGGGGCTGTTCACCTCCGACCTGTCCGTCAACGAGTTCCTGCTGGTCAAGGAGGCCGGCTTCGAGCCGCTCGGCCTGGTGCTGGGCAGCTCGATCTACCACATCGGCATCCAGATGGCGGGCTGGAAAAAAAGCCAGGAGATGAAGGTCCTCTCGACCGCGATGTACGAGGCGCGCCAGCTGGCCATGACGCGGATGGAGGAGGAGGCCGACCAGCTGGGGGCCGACGGGGTCGTCGGCGTGCGGCTCGACATCGGGCGCTACGAATGGGGTCAGGACATGGCCGAGTTCATCGCGATCGGTACCGCCGTCAAGCACCGCGACGGCGTGCTGCACCGGGCCCCCAACGGCAGGCCGTTCACGAGCGACCTGTCGGGGCAGAACTTCTGGACGCTGCTGCGTACGGGCCACCGGCCCGTGGGGATGGTGATGGGAAGCTGCGTCTACCACGTCGCACATCGCGGCATGCTGCAGTCGATGGCCCAGACGGGCCGCAACGTCGAGCTGGCCAACTTCACCCAGGCCCTCTACGACGCTCGCGAGCTGGCGATGGAGCGGATGCAGACTGAGGCTCAGGAGATCGGCGCCGAGGGCATCGTCGGTGTCGATCTGCAGGAGAAGAGCCACGGCTGGGGCAGCCACACGATCGAGTTCTTCGCGATCGGGACAGCGATCGTGCCGCGCGAGGGCCACGACGAGCCGATCGAGCCGCCGACGCCGGTGCTCGACCTCAGCAGCTGAGCGCCGGGCGGCGCGGTGTGCCGGCCTCGCGCCTTCCCTAGGCTTGTGAGTCCACGCCGGCAGACGAGGAGGCAAGTCGTGAGCATCGTCATCACCGAGGACCGAGGCACGGTTCGCCACGTCATCCTGAACCGCCCCGAGAAGCGCAACGCGATGAACCAGGAGCTGCTGCTGGCGCTGGGCGCAGCGCTGCGGGAGGCGGCCGCCGAGCCGGCGGTGCACTGCGTCGTGCTGCGGGGCGAGGGCCCCGTCTTCTCCGCCGGCGTCGACTTGAACGAGCTGATGGCCTCGACGGGCCGGGTGGGCGTGCTGCGACCGTTCCGCAACGTCTTCCTGGAATGCGCCAACCTTTGTGAAGAGATGACCAAGCCGGTCGTCTGCCAGATCCACCGCACCTGCGTGGGTGGCGCGCTCGAGGTGGCGCTGGGCTGCGACCTGCGGATCGCCTCCAGCGACGCCCAGCTGGGGTTGCCGGAGGTGAAGTTCGGGATCATCCCGGACGTGGGCGGGTCGACGCGCCTGCCCGCCGTGGTCGGGCTCGGTCGCGCCAAGGAGCTGATCATGACCGGCCGCCAGATCGGCGCGGAGGAGGCCGAGCGCATCGGCCTGGTCAACAGGGTGGTGGCACCGGAGCAGCTCGAGCAGGCGACCGGCGAGCTGGTCGGCGAGCTGCTGGCGAACTCCCACATCGCGGTCGGCCGGGCCAAGCGCGTACTCGACGCCTCGGCCCGTCCGGCCCTGGCCCAGACGCTGGAGATGGAGGTCGCGGTGCAGGAGTACTGCGTGGCGGCCGCCCGCGAGGCCGCCGGACAGGTGCAGGAGGCACTGACGAGCTGAGGCCGCGCGCCGCCTCAGCGGTGCCAGTCGACCGGCCCGGCCACCAGCGTGTGACTGCCCAGCGGCCGGCCGAGCAGCTCCTGGACCTGGGCCGAGCAGGCGAGCAGGGCGGGCAGGTCGACGCCGGTCGCGATCCCCATCTCGTGCAGCATCGAGACGAGGTCCTCGGTGGCGATGTTCCCGGTCGCGCCGGCCGGCACGGGGCAGCCGCCCAGCTCCCCGAAGCTCGACTCGAAGCTCTCGATGCCCGCCTCCAGGGCGGCCAGCACGTTGGCCAGACCCTGGCCCCTGGTGTTGTGGAAGTGCGCCGTCAACTCCACCGCGCCGAGCTCGGCGCGGGCGCGGGCGAAGAGCTCGCGGACCCCCAGCGGGTTCGCCATCCCGGTCGTGTCGCCGAACCCGACCTCCTGGGCCCCAGCGTCGCGCAGCGCGGCGGCGATCGACAGCACCTGCTCGACCGGCACCTCGCCCTCGTAGGGGCAGCCGAACGAGGTCGAGATCACACCCTCGCAGCGAAGACCGGCGGCGCGGGCACGGGCGAGCACCCGCTCGAGCCCGGACAGCGACTGGGCGATCGAGCGGTTGACGTTGTTGCGGTTGTGGGTCTCGGAGGCGGACAGGAAGACGTTGACCTCGTCGAAGGCCGGGCGCCCGCCGGTCTTCGCCTCGAGCAAGGCGAGCGCTGCGTCGAGACCGCGCTCGTTTGGGATCAGCACCGAGATGCTGACCTCGGCGGGCACGTCGATCGCCGCCAGGACCGCGGCCGCGTCGGCCAGTTGCGGGATCACGTCGGGCCGCACGAAGCTGGTCACCTCCAGGCGTCGCAGCCCGGTTCGGCCCAGCGCGTCGATCAGCGCGACCTTGGCCTCGGTGGGAATCACCTCGGGCTCGTTCTGGAACCCGTCGCGCGGACCGACCTCGCGGACCCGGACCGTCGCCGGCATGCTCGGCGGGACGCTCACCACATCGACAGGCCGCCGCTGACGTTCAACGTCTGCCCGGTCACGTAGGAGGCCTCCTCGCCGGCCAGGAAGGCGATCGCGGCTGCGACCTCCTCGGGCTGCCCGCTGCGACCCAGCGCGGTGGCGTTGACCATCGCCTGCTTGAGTCGCTCGCCGACCTCGCCCAGCATCAGTGGTGCGGCATTCAGCAATGGCGTCTCGATCGGACCGGGCGCCACGGCGTTGCAGCGCACCCGGTAGCGGGAGGCCTCGCGAGCGATCGCCTTGGTGAAGCCGATCACCCCCGCCTTCGCGGCGGAGTAGACGGCCGAGCCCTGTGAGCCGACCCTGCCGGCCTCGCTGGCGACGTTCACGATCGAACCGCTGCGGCGCTCCTGCATCCCTCCCAGCACCGCGTGGGTGACGGCCAGCACGCCGCGCAGGTTGACGCCCAACACGAAGTCCCACAGCTCCTCGTCGGTGTTGACGAAAAAGGCGAACCGGTCGGTGCCGGCGTTGTTGACCAGCACGTCGATCTCGCCCAGTGCGGCACGCGCCGCCGCGACTCCCTCGCGCACCGAGACAGCGTCGGCGACGTCCAGCCCGAAGGCGAATCCGTCGAGCTCGCCGGCCAGCTCGCGGGCGCCCTCCTCGTTGAGGTCGCCGATCGCGACGCGCGCACCTTCGGCCGCGAGGCGCCGGACGGTCGCCGCGCCGATCCCCGACGCACCACCGGTGACCAGCGCGATCTTTCCCTCGAAGCTCACCGGCTGAAGCCTATACTCGGCCGCCGTGTCTGCGACCTCCACGGATCCCGTCGCGATCATCGGCGCTTCGGGCGCCCTCGGCTTCGGCCTCGCCCTGCAGCTGGCACGCACCGGCGTGCCGATCGAGATCGGCTCGCGCGACCCCGAGCGGGCGCGCCAGACGGCCGAGCATGCCGCCGAGCGCGTGCCGGACGGGTTGTTCGGCGCCCACGACAACGCGGGCGCGGCCGCGGCGGCGTCGACGGTGATCCTGAGCGTGCCCTTCCGCAGCCAGTCCGAGACGCTCGGCCTGCTCAAAGAGGCGCTCCGGCCCGGGCAGCTCGTGATCGATGCGACCGTGCCGCTGGCCGCCGCGGTCGGCGGCAAGGCGACACGGATGCTGGGGGTGTGGCAGGGCTCGGCTGCGCAGCAGACGCTGGAGCTGGTCCCCGAGGGCGTGCGGGTCGTCTCGGCCCTGCACACGGTCAGCGCCACTTCGCTGGCCGACCTCGAGCACCCGCTCGACCAGGACGTGCTCCTGTGCGGCGACGCGCGCGCCGACAAGCGCGAGGCGGCGGCCCTGATCGAGCGGATCGAGGGCCTGCGCTGCGTCGACTGCGGGCGGCTCGAGATGTCGCGCATGACCGAGTCGCTGACTGCGCTGCTGATCGCGGTCAACGTCCGCTACAAGGTCCATGCCGGCATCCGCCTCATGGGCCTACACGACCCGCTCTGGGAGTGAGCGGCCCGGCACCCGACATCGTGCTGCTCTCGGGCGGCACGGGCGGCGCGAAGCTGGCTGCGGGCATGGCCGACGCACTCGGCCCCGAGCGCCTCGCGGTCATCGCCAACACGGCGGACGACATCGAGATCTACGGCGCCCACGTATCACCGGACCCCGACCTGGTCTCGTTCTGGCTGGCCGGCCTGATCGACGAGCGCGGCTGGGGGCTGCGCGACGACAGCTTCGCCGTGATGGACGCCCTGCGGACTCTGGGCGTCGAGGTCTGGTTCAACCTGGGCGACCGCGACCTGGCCTGGTGCCTCGAGCGAGCCAGGCTGCTGGCGGAGGGCTGCTCGGCGACAGGAGCGCTGGCCCGCCTGAACGGAGCGATCGGGCAGCCGGCGAGCGTCCTGCCGATGAGCGAGGACCCGGTGCGGACGTGGGTCTCGACCCCCGGCGAGGGCTGGTGCCCGTTCCAGGAGTTCATGATCCGCCGCCGCGCGGCCGGCCCGATCGACGGACTGGAGTACCGCGGCGCCGAGCGTGCGCGGCCGAGCGCCGCGGTGCTGGGCGCGATCGCCGCCGCCCGAGTGATCGTGCTCGGCCCATCCAACCCGTTGGTCTCGATCGCCCCGATCCTCGCCGTTCCGGGAATGGAGCAGGCGCTGCGTGCGTCGGGTGCTCCGGTCGTCGCGGTCAGCCCGATCGTCGGCGGTGAGGTGCTGAAGGGGCCCACCGCCGCGTTCATGGACTTCGCCGGAGCGGACTGCAGTGCCACCGGGGTGGCGGGCCTCTACGGCGAGCTGCTCGATGGCATCGTCGCCGACGAGGAGGTCGAAGGGCCGACTCCCCTGCGCACGCTGCGGACCGACATCCTCATGGGCGACGCGGCCGGTCGAGCGCGGTTGGCCCGCGAGGTCGTGGTGTTCGGCGAAGGGCTCGCCTGAGCGCGGCCGCGCCGGGACCCGGATCGATGAGGCCGGACGGGCGGGGACCTCTACTACGCTCTGGGCCAGCCGTGCGAACCGCTGCGATCCTGCCCGTCAAGAGCTTCGCCCGAGCCAAGCAGCGGCTGGGCGCGAGCGTGGCCGACCCGTTGCGCCTGGCACTGGCAGCGGCGATGGTGGCCGACGTGCTCGCCGCGCTGGCCCGCACCGAGGCGATCGAGCACACGATCGTCGTCACCCGCCAGGGCGACGTGGCCCGCGCGGCCCGGGCCCAGGGGGCGACCGTGCTGGACGACCGGGCGGAGGATGGCCAGTCCGTGGCGGCGGCACGGGCCGTGGCGCACGCGCTGCGAGAGCGCTTCGATCGGGTCCTGTGCGTGCCCGGCGACTGCCCTGGCCTCGACCCGGGCGAGTTGGCCGCGCTGCTGGAAGGCGGCCGTGGAGCCGAGGTGGTGATCCTGCCCGATCGTCACGGCACCGGGACGAACGGCCTGCTGCTGACCCCGCCCGACGCGATCGTCCCCAGCTTCGGGCCGGGCAGCTGCGAGCGTCATCGCGCCCTGGCGCTGGCCGCCGGGCTCGCCTGCCGGGTCCAGCCCGTTCCGTCGCTGGCGCTCGACGTGGACACCGGCGCCGACCTCGCGGCGCTGCGGGCAGCGCTCGAGGGACGGGGCGGCCTGGCGGCGAACACTCGTGCAGTGCTGGGCACCGAGCGCTTCGCATCGGCCCTGTCGGTCGCGAGCGGCAGCTGACGCGATCCGATGGCGATCCTGACCGTGGAAGCCCTGTCGGGCATCCCCGAGGTGCGCCCGGGCGCGGATCTCGCCGTGCTGATCTTGGCCGCGCTGGGGGACGGGCGGCTCGAGCCCGGACAGCTGATCGCGATCGCCCACACGGCCGTCTCGAAGTCCGAGGGTGCCCTGGTCGAGCTGACGGGCGTGACCGTGGGCGTCAGAGCGCGTGAGCTGGCCGCCCAGCAGGGCAAGGACCCGCGGATGGTCCAGGTCGTGCTGGAAGAGTCGGCCGAGGTGCTGCGGGCCGAGCGCGGCGTGCTGATCTGCCGGACCCGTCACGGCTTCGTATGCGCCAACGCCGGCGTCGACGCCTCGAACGCGGGGCTGCCCGGCGCCGGCCCGGAGGGGCCCGGGGTTGCGATCCTGCTCCCTCGCGATCCCGACGCCTCGGCGCGTGCGATCCGTGCCCGACTCGGCGAGCTGATCGGGGGCCGGCCGCCGGCGGTGATGATCACGGACAGCTTCGGCCGCGCCTGGCGCCATGGACAGGTCGACGTGGCCATCGGGCTGGCCGGGCTGTCGCCGCTGGAGGATTGGCGTGGGCGCACCGATGCCGACGGCATGGAGCTGCAAGCGACCTGGCTGGCAGTCGCCGACGCGGCGGCCGGCGCGGCCGACCTGGCGCGCGCCAAGGACTCGCGCGAGCCGGTCGTGGTGCTCAAGGGGCTGGGGCGCTTCGTCAGCGACGGCGACGGGCCGGGGGCGCGCGCGCTGCTGCGGCCGCCCGACGAGGACCTCTTCCTCTAGCTCTGCTCCTCGAGCAGCCCGGACCAGAAGCGGATGAACGTCTGCTCCTGTGCGATCCCCAGCTCGAGCGCCCTGCGCCACCCCTCGGGACTCTCCGCGACTGCGTCCCGGAGCTCCTCGAAGCTCGCCAGCCGGCTGCGGTGGGCGTCCACCTGGTCGGCCGCCAGCGACTTCGGCTCGGCCCCGAAGAACAGCTTCAGGGTGGCCACGTCGCGCAACTCGTAGTGCCCCGCCGCCGGCTCGGCTCGCCAGCTGGACAGCGCCTCGCGGCCGGCCGGGGTCAAGCGGTAGATGCGCCTGCGCCGGCCCGTCTGCTCGCGCTGTTCCTCAAGCAGGCCGGCCCCGGCCAGGCGGGCGCACTCCGTGTAGATCTGGGTGTGCGGGACGGTCCAGAAGTTCACCGTGCTCAGCTGCGCCAGCTGCTTGAGGTCGTAGGGCGTGGCCGGCTCGAGCCGCTCGAGCAGCCCGAGGACGATGTAGGAGGTCTCGGTGAGGCGCACGCTTGACACTGACCCGATCCTATACTACGGTCTGAATGGTTCGATCCGAACGGTTCAAGGAGAATGACCATGAGCGCAGCGCCTGCCACCCGCGCGAGCACCCCCACACTCGGCTTCAGGACGCTGAAGGAGGAGGTGACCGTCGAGGAGCTGCCGCTGACGGGGAAGCTCCCACCGTGGCTGTCGGGATCGCTGCTGCGAACCGGCCCGGCGCGCTTCGAGGTCGGCGAGCAGCGCATGCGCCACTGGTTCGACGGGCTGGCGATGCTGCACCGCTTCACGGTCGCCGACGGCGCCGTCTCCTACGGCAACCGCCACCTGGACAGCCGCGCCGCGCGGGCCGCGCGGGAGAGCGGCCGCCTCGCCTATGGCGAGTTCGCCACCGACCCGTGCCGCTCCCTCTTCAAGCGCGTGCAGACGCTGTTCTCGCCAGGCCAGGCGATCTCTGACAACGCCAACGTGAACGTGGGCAGACTGGGCGAGCGCTTCATCGCGATGACCGAGACGCCGCTGCCGGTGCAGTTCGACGCGCGCACCCTGGAGGCGGCTGCGGTCCCTCCCTACCAGGCGCCCGGGCAGCTGAGCACGGCCCACCCCCATCTCGACCGCGCCTCGGGCGCCATGCTCAACTACGCCGCCAAGCTGGGCCGGTCCAGCACCTACCGCTTCTTCGCGGTCGGCCCGGACGAGGGCGCACCGCGCCTGATCGGCTCGCTGCCCGTCAAGGAGCCGGCCTACATGCACTCCTTCGGCCTGACCGAGCGCTGGCTGGTGCTGGCCGAGTTCCCGTTGGTGGTCAACCCGCTGGCCCTCGCCCTGTCGGGACGCCCCTACATCGAGAACTACCGCTGGAAGCCCGAGCGGGGAACCCGCTTCACGCTGATCGACCGCGTCAGCGGGCAGGCCGGTCCGAGCCTCCGGACCGATGCCTGCTTCGCGTTCCATCACGTCAACGCCTTCGAGCAGGGCGAGGA
This sequence comes from Solirubrobacteraceae bacterium, assembly GCA_052145475.1. Lineage (GTDB taxonomy): Bacteria > Actinomycetota > Thermoleophilia > Solirubrobacterales > Solirubrobacteraceae > Palsa-744. Next base: position 21,089 of record JBKQOO010000011.1, on the reverse strand, counting down.
GGTCGTCGTGGACATCTGCGCCTACCCCGACGCTGAGATCGTTGCCGACCTCTACCTCCAGCGGCTGCTGGCCGGCAAGCCGATCTCGGGGGCGAAGCTGACCCGTTTCCGACTGCGTCCGAGCGAGGGGACGGTCACGAGCGAGAGGCTGGCCGATGACGACCTCGAGCTGCCCCGTATCAGCTACTCGCGTCACAACGAGCGCCCCTACCGATACGTGTGGGGCACCGGTACCGGCGCCAGCGGCTGGCTCGAGCGGATCCTGAAGGTCGACATCGAGCGGGGCTCGACGATCGCCTGGTCGGGACAGGATTGCTACGCCGGCGAGCCGGTGTTCGTCCCCGCCCCGGACGGTGCGGGCGAGGACAGCGGCGTGCTGCTCTCGATCGTGCTCGACGGCCAGGCCGGACGCTCGTTCCTGCTCGTGCTCGACGCGGCCGACCTGGGCGAGCTCGCCAGGGCGGAGGTCCCCCACCACATCCCATTCGGGTTCCACGGGCAGTTCGCCTCCAGCCAGTAGGACCTTCCGGTCCTACTCGATGCCGCCGCGATAGCCATGGTCTTCACGCTGTGGAGACCATCGCGCACGGGGCGGGCGAAGCAATATTCGAACACCCGCCGCGATAGCCATGGTCTTCACGCCCATAGGGACCATCGCGCACGCAGCAGGCGAAGCAATATTCGAACACCCGCCCCCCATAGCCATGGTCCCACGCTGTGAAGACCATCGCGCACGCGACACCCTCCGCCCACGCCCGACGGCGGGACCGCTCTCAGACGGCCGCGGCGGCCGCCAGTGCCCAGTCGCTCTCCTGCTCGAGCGGGTGACGCCGGCGGATCCCATACAGGGTCGTGCGCTCGGCCGCCGGTCGTCCGGCGGCGTGGGCGGCGGCGATCAGCTCCGGCGGGTCGAGTCTGGTGCCGTGGTAGCTGCCGGCCAGGCGACTGATCGACTCCTCCATCAGGGTGCCGCCGAGGTCGTTGACACCCCAGGACAGCGCCTCGGTGGCGGCGTCGAGCCCCATCTTCACCCAGCTGGCCTGAAGGCTCGGGATCGTGCGGCCCAAAGCAAGGCGGAAGACCGCCGTGTGCTTGAGGTTCTCCTCCCTGGAGATCTCCTCGACGCCATGGGTCCGACCCAACAGCGTCTGGAAGGGGATGAAGGAGAGTGGGACGAACTCGGTGATGCCGCCGGTGCGCTCCTGCAGCTCCCGCACGACCCGCATGTGCTCGGCCAGCTCCCAGGGCTCCTCGATGTGGCCGAACATGACCGTCGCGGTCGAGCGCAGGCCGGCCATGTGGCTGGCCGTGATGATCTCCACCCAGCGCTCCACGGGCAGCTTGTTCGGGGAGATGCGCTGGCGCACGCCGTCGTGCAGGACCTCTGCGGCCGTGCCGGGCGTCGAGCCCAGCCCGGCGTCCCTGAGCTGGGCGAACACCTCGGCAGGGGGCAGGCCGGAGATGTCGCACATGTGGGCGATCTCCATCGGGCTGTAGGCATGGAGATGCAGCTCGGCGCCGGCGGCATGGGCGGTCTCCTTTGCCAGGCGCAGCCATCCCAGGTAGTCCTCGAGCTGCCAGTCGGGGTGGATACCCGACTGGATGCAGAGCTCGGTGGCGCCGTAGTCGAGCGCCTCGCCGATGCGCCGGACGAAGTCCTCGGCCTCGTGCTCGTAGGCATCCGGCGAGCGCTTGCCCTGCCCGAAGCCGCAGAAGGCGCAGCCGACGGTGCAGATGTTGGAGATGTTGATGTTGCGGTTCACCACGTAGGTGACCGTCTGGCCGGCGACCTCGGCGCGCAGCTCGTCGGCTGCCTGGCGCATCGCCTCGATCGCCGCTGGACGCGTCTCGGCGAACATCGCGGTCAGCTCCTGCGGGGTGAGGGCGAGCCCGTCGCGGCCGCGCTGGATCGCTCCTGCCACGAGGCTCGGGGCGATCGGCGTCGGGGGCTCGGTGCGGCCCGAGCCGCGCCGGGGGATGAACGACCAGTACCTGACCTTGATCGTGTCCATCACGCCCTGGGCGATCCACTCAGGGTCGATGTACTGCGGGTAGACGCACAGCCGCTCGGTCAGTGCGAAGCCATCGCGCTGGAGCTGCTTGCGGACCTGGTGGGGCGAGGGAAAGGGATGCTCGGGAGAGATGTGGTCGCCGTTGGCCGATAGCCCGCCGAGGTCGGTCGCACCCGCTGAAACCAGCTCTCCCCACCAGTCGGCGAGGTTCGGGGGGATCTGGATCCCCACGTCGGGCATCAGGCGCCTGCTCTCGCCGATCAGACGCTTCATGTCCTCGATCTCGACCGGACACGCCCAGTCGGGCAGGGGCAGCTCGGGCCGGCCCTCGGCGACGCCGGTGCGCCAGTACTCGCGGGCGGCCTCGTCGGCGATCTGGGCGGGCTCCTGGCCGTAGTAGCGCTGGTGGGGCACGAAGTTCTGGAGGATCACCTCCTGGATGTGGCCGTGGCGCCCGTGCAGCTCGGCCAGCGCGGCCAGCGAGTCCATCCGCTCCTGCTCGCTCTCCCCGATTCCCACCAGGATGCCGCTGGTGAAGGGGATCCGCAGCTGGCCCGCGGCGGCGATCGTCTCGAGCCGCCGGGCCGGGTGCTTGGTGGGCGAGCCGGCGTGGACGGTCTGCATCAGCCGCTCGGAGACCGACTCGAGCATCAGCCCCTGCGAAGCGGTCACCTCGCGCAGCCGGGCCAGGTCCTGGCGGGCGAGCGCGCCGAGATTGGTATGCGGCAGCAGGCCGCGCTCGAGCGCGCGTTCGCAGGTCCAGACGACGTAGGCGGTGAAGTCGCGGTGGCCGTAGACGTCAAGCCGCCGGCGGACCTCCGCGTTGACCTCGGGGCGCTCGCCTGTGAGCACGAGCAGCTCCTTGACCTGCCTGCGGGCGGCTTGGTCGAGCATCTCGATCACCTGATCGGGCGAGTACAGGTGCGCCTGGTGTGTGGCGAAGGCGCAGTACTTGCAGAAGCACTGGCAGGTGCGGGAGAGCGACAGCGTCAGGTTGCGCGAGAAGGTGACTCGGCGACGCATGGGCCGATTCTATGACGGCGGGGGTCATCCGCCGAGGTCGGCTCGCACCTGGCTACTGTGGACGGATGCGCGCGGTCAGGTTCGATCGCTACGGCGGCCTCGATGTCCTCGAGGTCGTCGAGGTCGAGGATCCCTCACCGGGTCCCGGCGAGGTGCTGGTGCGCGTCAGGGCGGCGGGCATCAACCCGGGCGAGGTCGCAATCCGCGAGGGCCGGCTGGCCGAACGGTGGCCGGCGACCTTTCCCTCGGGCGAGGGCAGCGACCTGGCGGGCGTCGTCCAGGAGGCCGGCGAGGGCGCCGAGCAGTGGGCTCACGGCACCGAGGTGATCGGCTGGACCGACGCGCGGGCCAGTCATGCCGAGCTGGTGGTGGTGCCGTCAGAGCACCTGACTATGCGACCGCTGGAGGTTCCCTGGGAGGTCGCGGGCGCGCTGTACGTCGTCGGGGCGACGGCCTGGGCGGCGGTGCGCGCGGTCGCGCTGCAGCCGGGCGAGACGGTGGTCGTCTCGGCGGCCGCCGGCGGCGTCGGCTCGGTGGCGGTCCAGCTTGCGCGGCGGGCGGGGGCGCGGGTCATCGGCATCGCGGGCGAGGCCAACCACGAATGGCTGCGCGACCACGGAGTCGTGCCGGTCGCGTATGGCGACGGGCTGGCGGAGCGCCTGCGCGAGGTCGCTGCCGAGGGGATCGACGCGTTCGTCGACACGTTCGGCGGCGGCTACGTCGATCTGGCAGTGGAGCTCGGGGTGGCCCCTCAGCGGATCGACACGATCATCGACTACCAGTCGGCTGAACGGTACGGCGCGAAGATCGACGCGAGCGCGGCGGGCTCCAGCGCGGAGGTGCTGGCCGACCTGGCCGGGATGATCGCCCGCGGCGAGCTCGAAGTGCCGATCGCCGCGGTCTACCCCCTGGATCGCGTGCGGGATGCCTACGAAGAGCTGGAACGGCGCCACACCCGCGGCAAGATCGTGCTGGTGCCCTGACGATCGCGAGCGGCCCTGTCGCGACACAGCCCTCCACGGACACGAGCTATCGGCGTTAGGCTCGCCTGGTAACCGACAAAGGGGGGCGCATCATGGCGATCGGACTCAGGCTGAGGTTCGACGGAGGAACGCAGGAGCAGTACGACGCGGTGCACAGCCAGATGAACATCGACAGCAACCCGCCCGCGGGGATGATCTTCCACGCGGCTGGGCCGATCGAAGGCGGCTGGGGCGTGATCGACTTCTGGGAGTCCCGCGAGGCATTCGACAGCTTCGTGGGCCAACAGCTGCAGCCGGCGATCGCGGAGCTGGGCGCGAACGCCTTCCAGGGGCCGCCCGACATCAAGCAGTTTCCTGTGCACCACATCACCAAGCCATGAGCTGAGGACTCTCGGCGGCCGGGCACTACAGTCGACGGAGTGCCCGCTCGCCGATTCATGATCGACCATCTCACGATCGGGGTGAGCGACCTCGAGGTCAGCAGGCGCTTCTACGAGGCTGCGCTCGCGCCGCTCGGCTTCGCGGAGAGCAACACCTACGAGATCCTCCCCGGTGAGGTCGAGTTCGGGCCCGAGGGGATGCACGACTTCGCGATCTCGACCGACTATCCCGTCGGCGCGCCGGCCCACGTCGCCTTCGCCGCCGACGGCACCGAGCAGGTCGACGCCTTCCACGCCGCCGCGCTGGCGGCGGGAGGCACGGACAACGGCGCGCCGGGCCTGCGGCCGGAGTACTCGGAGCGCTATTACGGCGCCTTCGTGCTCGACCCCGACGGGCACAACGTCGAGGCGGTCTTCCGCCTCCCCGGCTGATCCCCGCAGCCGCGGATCACGCCGCCATCAGGCCGGCACGAGTACCCTCGTTGTCCGTCGAGGGCGCCGGTCCCTCGACGCCGAGCAGCGGCCCCTTCGACCGAACAGGACAGGAGCGAGATGACTGAGAGCGTCAGCGAGAGCGAGAGCGAGAACCCGGCGATCCCGAGCCCAACTCCCGATGTGGCTCGCCCCCGGACGAACCAGGACTGGTGGCCGAATCAGCTGGACCTGAGCGTGCTGCGCCGGCACTCGCCGCAGTCCGACCCGATGGGTGAGGAGTTCGACTACGCCAAGGAGTTCGCGAGCCTCGACCTTGACGCTCTGAGGCGCGACCTGATCGAGTTGATGACCTCCTCGCAAGCGTGGTGGCCGGCCGACTACGGCCACTACGGGCCGCTCTTCATCCGCATGAGCTGGCATGCGGCCGGTACCTACCGCATCGCCGATGGACGAGGCGGGGGCGGCAGCGGCGCCCAGCGCTTCGCGCCGCTGAACAGCTGGCCCGACAACGCGAGCCTCGACAAGGCGCGCCGGTTGCTGTGGCCGATCAAGCGGAAGTACGGCAGCAGGATCTCCTGGGCCGACCTGCTGGTCTTCACGGGCAACGTGGCGATGGAATCGATGGGCTTCGAGACGTTCGGCTTCGGCTTCGGGCGCGAGGACATCTGGGAGCCCGAGGAGATCTTCTGGGGGTCCGAGGACGCATGGCTGGGAGACGAGCGCTACAGCGGCGAGCGCGAGCTGGCCGGGCCGCTCGGAGCCGTGCAGATGGGCCTGATCTACGTGAACCCCGAGGGCCCCAACGGAACCCCGGACCCGTTGGCGGCGGCCACGGACATCCGCGAGACGTTCGCACGCATGGCGATGAACGACGAGGAGACGGTCGCGCTGATCGTCGGCGGCCACACCTTCGGCAAGACCCACGGCGCCGTCGATCCGAGCTACATCGGGCCGGAGCCCGAGGCCGCGCCGCTGGAGGAGCAGGGCCTGGGCTGGCACAACAGCTTCAACAACGGCAACGGCTCACACGCGCTGACCAGCGGGCTCGAGGGGGCATGGACGAACGAGCCCACGAAGTGGGACAACGGGTTCCTCGAGAACCTGTTCGGCTACGACTGGGAGCTGACGAGCAGCCCGGCCGGGGCGAAGCAGTGGACCCCCAGGAACCCCGAGGCCGATGGCACGGTGCCGGACGCTCACGAGCCCTCCAAGCGGCACCCGCCGATGATGTTGACGACCGATCTGGCGCTGAAGCTCGATCCGGTCTACGAGCCGATCGCGAGGCGCTTCCATGAGAATCCGGACCAGCTCGCGGAGGCCTTCGCGAAGGCGTGGTACAAGCTGCTCCACCGTGACATGGGCCCCGTATCGCGCTACCTGGGGCCCTGGATTCCCGAGCCGCAGCTGTGGCAGGACCCCGTTCCGGCGGTCGATCACGAGCTGATCGGCCCCGACGACGTCGCCGCCCTCAAGGACAGGATCCTCGCCTCCGGGCTCTCGATCTCGCGGCTGGTCTCCACGGCGTGGGCCGCGGCGGCGTCGTTCCGCGGCACCGACAAGCGCGGCGGGGCGAACGGAGCGCGGATTCGCCTCGCGCCACAGCGGGACTGGGAGGTCAACGAGCCGGCCGATCTGGCCACGGCGCTGCAGGCACTCGAGCGGATCCAGCAGGACTTCAACGACTCGCAATCCGGCGCGAAGAAGGTCTCGCTGGCCGACCTGATCGTGCTGGGCGGATGCGCAGCCGTCGAGCAGGCGGCGGAGAAGGCGGGGCACCCCGTCCAGGTGCCGTTCACCGCGGGACGCACCGACGCCTCTCAGGAGCAGACCGACGAGGAGTCCTTCGCCGTGCTCGAGCCGACCGTGGACGCGTTCCGCAACTACTTCCGCCCGGGCGAGCCCTTCCCGCTCGAGCACGGGCTGCTGGACCGTGCCTACATGCTGATGCTGACCGCTCCCGAGATGACGGTTCTGATCGGCGGCATGCGCGCCCTGGATGCGAACTTCGGGCAGTCCCGGAATGGCGTGCTGACGGACCGACCCGAGACGCTCAGCAACGACTTCTTCGTGAACCTGCTCGACATGAGCACGGAGTGGAAGGCGCCGGGCTCGGCCGAGGAGGCCTACGAGGGGCTCGATCGCGAGACGGGAGAGACCAGGTGGACCGCCTCCTCGGCCGACCTCGTCTTCGGCTCGAACTCGGAGCTCCGCGCCCTGTCGGAGGTCTACGCGAGCGACGACGCCGGCGAGAAGTTCGTACGCGACTTCGTCGCGGCATGGGACAAGGTCATGAACCTCGACCGGTTCGATCGACCCTGACCGGGCGCTCCTCCAGCGGCGTCTACCTGGCACGCCACGGCCAGACCGCCTACAACCAGGAGGGCCGGTTCCAGGGCCAGCAGCAGATCCCACTCGATCAGACCGGCCGGGCCCAGGCGCTCGAGCTGGCCGAGCGGGCTCTCCCCTACGGCTTCGAGGCGCTCTGGTGCAGCCCGCTGCTGCGCGCGCGAGAAACGGCCGACGCGGTCGCCGCGCTGACCGGCCTGGAGCCGATCGAGGACGCCCGCCTGATGGAGACCGACTCGGGCGACTGGACCGACCGAAGCTTCGAGGAGGTCCGCGCGGAACAGCCTGAGCGCTTCGATGCTTTCGCCGCCGGCGATCCGACCTTCGCCTTCCCGGGCGGCGAGTCCTTCGCCGAACAGGAGGTCCGCGTCGCGGCCGCCATCGAGGAGGTCCTGGGCGGAGCGCTTCCGGCGCTGGTCGTCTGCCACGGCATGGTGATCCGAGCGGCCATGCACGGCTGGGCGGGCGTGCCGGCGGATCAGTTCAGGCGCGTGGCGAACGGGGCGATCGTGCCGCTGGACCCGCACGCCTCCGAGCGCGACGAGATCGGCGGGGGCGCTCACAGCCAGCCCAGCTGAGCAGCGGCTAGCGCAGGATCACGCAGCCCGTGCTGGCATGGGCCAGCAGCCGGGAGGGGTCGGACTCGGGGTAGAGCCTGCCCTCGGCGGTGGCGGTCCGCCGCCCGTCGTGCACGACGCGACCCTCCGCCAGCACGCGACCTTCGCCCGCCCGCATCGCCCGCAGGTAGCGGACCTGCAGGTCGGTCGTCGTGTAGCCGACGCCCGCCTCGAGCGTCGTGTGCACGGCGCAGCCCATGCAGGAGTCGAGGATCGTCGCCGCGACGCCGCCGTGGACCGAGCCGATCGGGTTGTACATCCACTCGGCCGGGCGCAGCGCGAACACGGCCCGGCCCCGCTCGACCTCGACGAGCTCCATGTCGAGCAGGCGGGCGATCGGTGGCGCCGGCTGGGACCGGTCGATGATCGCCTGCATCAGCTCGAGGCCGGGCAGCTCCGCCCCCGCCGCCGCCGCCTCGTGCGGGTCCTCCCAGGCGAAGGTGCGTTCCCGGCGCTGTCCGACCGCGCTCATGTCGCCCCCTGGGCCATGCTCGGCGCGGGCGCCGTGCGCCGCAGGGGCGGCCCGATCGCGGCCAGCGTCGCCGCCGTCGCCAGCCCGCAGAGGACGGTGATCAGCCACGCCGAGTGGAAGTCGGAAACCGCGTGGGTGGAGTCGCCCAGCACGGCAACGAGCACGGCCACGCCGAGGGCTGCGCCGATCTGGCGCCCCATCGTCAGCACGGCCGCGCCGGTCGCGAAGCGCTCGGGCGCCAGCGAGGAGGCGCCCGCACCGGTCAGCGTCGGGATCACGAGTCCGACCCCGGCGCCGGTGATCATCGCGCCGGGCAGATACTCGGAGAAGTAGTGCGGCTGCGAGCCGGTACGGGCGATGTACCAGACCGACCCGAGCGCGAAGACCACGGCTCCGACCATACCTGGAAGCCGGTATCCGAACCGTGCACCCAGCCGCGCCGACGGCACGCTGAAGGCGGTCGCCGTGGCAGGCCCGGGGAACAGCATCAGGCCGGCCGTCAGCACCGGCTCGTGCCATACGCCAGTCAGGAACAGCACGCCGGCCAGCAGCATCGCGCCGAAGCCCGCGAAGAACAGCACCGATGCGCCGACGGCCAGGCCGAAGGAGCGCACGCGCAGCATCTCCGGGTCGATCACCGGCGTCGGATGCCGGGCCGAGCGCCACCAGATCGCCGGCAGCAGCACCGCCGTGGCGAGCAGCAGCGACAGCACGCGGGCCGACCCCCAGCCCCATTCCTGGCCCTTCACGATCGCCACGACCAGCGCCCCGATCGCCACGATCAGCAGCAGCGCGCCGGCAAGGTCCGGCCGCCCAGGCGCCGGCTCGCGGCGCTCGACCAGCACGCGCGCTCCAGCCACGAGGCTGACCAGGCCGACCGGGATGTTGACCAGGAAGACCAGGCGCCAGTCGGCCTGGACCAGCAGTCCGCCGAGCGGTGGGCCGGCCGCCGCGGCGATCCCGCCGGTCGCGGCCCACATGCCGATCGCAAGGTGCCGCTTCTCCGGCTCGAACTCCGGCAGCATCAGCCCCAGCGAGGTGGGCAGCATCAACGCGCCCCCGGCCGCCTGGACGACCCGCGCCGCGACCAGCGCTCCGACGGAGGGAGCGGCCGCGCAGCCGGCGCTGGCCAGCGTGAACACGCCCAGGCCGAGCAGGAAGGCCCGCTTGCGCCCGAACGCATCGGCCCAGCGACCGGCCGGCACGAGCAGCGCGGCGAACACGATCGCGTAGGCGCTCAGCACCCACGAAAGGGATGCCAGCGAAGCCCCGTCGAAGTGCCGGCTGATCGCGGGGAAGGCGATGTTGACGATGAACAGGTCGAGGCTCGACATGAAGACCCCGGCCGCGACGATCATGGAGACGCGCCATTTCCGTTGCATGATGCAACGCACCCTAACACAGATCGGGAAAATTAGTTGCATGATGCAACCCGAGGCCGCTATGCTCAGGGCAGAGATGCTCCGAAACGACTACCAGGACCAGACCTGCAGCATCGCCGGCGCGCTCGAGGTGGTCGGGGAGCGCTGGTCGCTGCTGATCATCCGCGACATCATGCTCGGGCTGCGGCGCTTCGACGAGATGCAGTCCGACCTGGGGATCGCTCGCAACGTGCTGCAGACCAGGCTGCGGCGGCTCGAGGAGCAGGGCATCGTCGAGCGCCGCCTCTATCAGGAGCGCCCGGCCCGGCACGAGTACCGCCTGACCGAGAAGGGCCTTGACCTGTGGCCGACGATCGTGGCGCTGATGCAGTGGGGCGATCGCTACGCCGCCTCGCCCGACGGACCGCCGGTGCTGCTGGAACACCGCGGCTGCGGCGGCGCGGTCGACGAGCACCGAATCTGCGAGGCATGCGGCGCGCGCCTGGAGGTTCGCGACGTCTGGGCCCGCCCCGGTCCGGGCGCCCCCGAGGAGCACCCGCTGTTCAGACGCACCCGGCCCGCCGCGGCCTGAGGCGCCCAGCGGCCCGCAGCGGCCGCTCAGGCGCCGAGCCGGGCCAGCAGGGCGGGGCTTTCCCGCGCCATCCGCGAGCGCGGCACGATCAGCTCGAAGCCGGCCTGTCCGGCCCGCTCGCGCGCGGCGGCGTCGACGTGGGAGTAGAAGGCGAGCGTGCGCAGCTCACCCAGCCTGCCCTCATCGCGCAGCGCTTCCAGCGCCTCGGCACCTCCCAGCTCCGCGTCGGTCAGGTCGACCAGCAGCGCGCGGGCCGGGGCGTCGGCGCGATCGCCGAGCCGCTCCCGAAGCGCGTCCTGGTCGGCCACCAGCTCCACATCGTGTCCGGCGGATGTCAGCGCGGAGTGCAGGCGCGAGCCGAACATCAGGTCGGCGCTCAACACCAGCACGCGCGCCATCGCTATTGGGCGCGCAGGCGGCGGAACTCCTCGCGGGCCGACTCGGGCCGGCCCCACATCTGCGTGACCTCCGCGCGCCCGATGCGCTCCTCGCGCAGCGCCAGCTCGCCCTCGATGCCGGCTTCGTCGATCAGCCGCAGGGCGGCGTGCACGGCGGGCTGGGCGGCGGCGTGGCCGAAGCGGTGGGCCACCATCAGGCGCCAGTGCCAGTCGTAATGGGAGTAGGGCCGAGCGTTGCAGGTGACCAGGTACAGAGCCGCCTCGACGTAGCGCGACTCGTCGGCGATCCGCATGTCCAGTTCGAGGTCGGTCCAGTCATCCGGCTGCAGGTCGACCATCTCCTGGAACGTATCGGCGAATCCCATGCCGCGAAGCCTACCGCGGCTATTCTCGAACCATGGCCGGCGCACCCACCGACACCCTTGCGGCCGACTACTCGAGGCTGCTGGAGGACTGCGGTCTGCTCGACCGCTCCGAGCGCGGCAAGCTGGCGCTGGGCGGGCCCGAGGCGGTCGAGTTCCTCAACGGCCAGCTCACCAACGAGCTGGCCACGCTGCAGGCCGGCGAAGGCCGCTACGCCGCCTTCCTGACCCACAAGGGGAAGATGCTCGGCGACGTGCGCGTGCTGGCCGTGCGCGACGGCTCCGACGGCGCCCTGGAACTGCTGCTGGACACCGAGCGCTCCGCTCTGCAGGCCCTGTTCGACATGATCCGACGCTTCAAGGTCGGCTACCGGGTCGAGCTGCACAAGCGGACCCTGGAGCGGGGACTGCTCTCGCTGATCGGCCCCCGCGCCGAGCAGATCGCGGGCGTCGACCCCGGCGCACAGGAGCACGCCAACGGGCCCGTCGAGATCGAGGGGGTGCGAGCGCTGGCGGTGCGCACCGATGTCGGCATCGACCTGCTGTGCGACGCGCAGGACACCGAAGCGCTCGCGGCCGCGCTGCGCGAGCGTGGCGCCGCCCCGGTGGACGAGGGCGCCGTCGAGTGCCTGCGAATCGAGCTGGGCCGCCCCCGCTACGGCCTTGACCTGGACGACTCGGTGATCCCCCAGGAGGCGGGGCTGAACCAGCGTGCGGTCAGCTTCACAAAGGGCTGCTACGTCGGCCAGGAGACGGTCGCCCGCCTGTTCTACAAGGGCAAGCCCAACCGCCACCTGCGCGGCCTGCTGCTCTCGGCAGCCGCGTCCCCCGGCGCGGAGCTGCGTCTGGCCGAGCGCTCCGTGGGGAGGCTGAGCAGCGTCGCCGACTCGCCCCGGCTGGGCCCGATCGGCCTGGCGCTGGTGCGCCGCGAGGCGGAGCCGGGAGCGACCGTCCTGGTCGGCGACGGCGAGACGCGAGGCGTCGTCGTCGAGCTCCCCTTCGATGCGGTAGCCGGCCGCGAACCAGGCTAGAGGGCCGCTTCCGGCGGCTCCGGCGGGCGCTCGCTGCCGTCGCGCAGATGGCGGCGGATCGCCTCCCTGTGGACCTTCACGGCGTCGGGCCGCGGCGGCGTGTCGAACGTGCTGGCGACGTTCGGCCCGCGCAGTGGGACCCTGGTCGGCTCGCTCTCGCCGCCGCCCACCGGCTCGTCTTCAGCCATCCCCATCGTCCTCCGGCGGTATCCCGGATTCGGCGGCATACTCGCGCCACTGCTCGCCCAGCAGGTCGAGCAGCTGGCTGGCCAGCAGCGGCGAGAAGGACACCCGCGCCACGACCATCCCCTGCTGACCCTGTGGCCCGATCCGCATGAAGTCGAGCGTGAACTCGTGCGGGGTGCGGGCGATCGCCGCGGCGTTGGCCCACCTTCCGCCGAACTCCTCGGTGGGGATCACGATGTTCGGCCCCTCGTCGGGGGGGCTCTGGTCGGGCTCCTCGGGGAACTCCTGGTCGGCCACCTGATCCCAGCCTACTCCCCGATCAAGTCGCCGCCGTCAGACAGGGCCGTCTTTGCGGCCCCCTTCGATGTCGCGGCCCTTGCGCTGCAGCCACCGACCCAGGCTGATCGAGATCGCTGCCACGACGATCACCGAGACGACCAGGATCAGGAGGACCACCGCGCGAGCCTACTCCCCCGGCGTGGCGATGTGTGATCCATCCCACACTGCAAAGGTTGCACCGCTCAGATAGTTGCGCGCATGCAAGCAATTTCCTCCGGTGCGTCCGATGCCCGGACCACGACGAGCGAGGGTCGGGCGGAGCTGACGCGAGACATGTACGCGCTGGCCGCCTACCTGCTGCGCTCGGCCAACGTGGGCACGTTCAACACGATCGCCGAGCTCGACCTCTCGTTCACCCAGATCAAGGCGCTCTGCGCGCTGGAGTCCGACGACCGGGAGCACTCGATGAAGTCCCTGGCCGACTCGCTGGGCGTCTCGCTGGCCGCGATCAGCCGGGCCGTGGACGGCCTGTTCGAGCGCGGGCTGGTCGGCCGCGAGGAGGACCGGGAGGACCGCCGCGTCAAGCGGATCCGTCTCACCGAGACGGGACGCGAGGTGCCGCTGGCCCTCAGCGAGGCTCGCCTGTCGGCCCTGCACGAGCTCATGAGCTCGCTGGCCGATGACGAGGCACAGACGCTGGGCGATGCCCTGACCCTGATCCTCTCCCGCCGCGAGGAGATCGCCGCCTACCGACCCGCCGCGAAAGGAAGCGCCCGATGACCCGGAGGATCCGCTCGATGCAGATGAACGACGACAACAGGCGCTGGTGGGCGCTCGGCGCGATGTGCTTCGCCCTGTTCATGATCATGCTGGACAACACCGTCGTCAACGTGGCGCTGCCCTCGATCCAGCGCAGCCTCGACGCCTCGACGGCCTCGCTGGAGTGGACCGTCAACGCCTACACGCTGTCGTTCGCCGTGCTGCTGGTGACGGGGGGCCGGCTCGGCGATCTGTTCGGCCGGCGCAAACTCTTCCTCACCGGCGTCGTGATATTCGCCGGCTCGAGCGCCGCGATCGGCTTCTCCCCGAACGACACCTGGCTGGTGGCCTGGCGCGCCGTCCAGGGCGCGGGCGCCGCGCTGATGATGCCGGCGACGCTGTCGATCATCACCAACGCGTTCCCCGCCGCCGAGCGCGGCCGGGCGATCGGCACCTGGGCCGGCGTCTCGGCGCTGGCCCTCGCGATCGGGCCGGTGCTGGGCGGGTTCCTGGTCGAGAACGTCAGCTGGCAGTCGATCTTCTTCCTGAACGTGCCCGTCGCCATCGCGGCCGTGTTCGTGACGCTGTTCGCCGTGCGCGAGTCGCGTGACGAGACGGTCGAGCGGACAGTCGACGCGCCCGGCGTGGCCTCGCTGACCGTGGGGCTCGCCGCGCTGGTGCTCGCCCTGGTCGAGGGCAACGACTGGCACTGGGGCTCGACGCGGGAGATCTCCCTGTATCTCGTCGCCGTCATCGGCCTCGGCGCCTTCGCCCTGATCGAGACCCATCGCCGTGTGCCGATGGTGGATTTCGCGTTCTTCCGGAGCCGCACCTTCCTGGGCGCGAACATCATCGCGTTCATCGTCAGCTTCGCGATGCTCGCGATGTTCTTCTTCCTCGCCCTGTACATGCAGAACATCCGCGGCTACAGCCCGCTGCAGGCCGGCGTGCGCTTCCTCCCGTCGACCTTGATGATCGTGCTGCTGGCGCCGGTCGCCGGCCGCTTGACCGACCGCGTCGGTCCGCGCCCGCTGATGACCTTCGGGCTGCTGTCGGTGTCGGGAGCGCTGTTCTGGCAGTCGCACCTGACCGTCGACAGCGGCTACGGCGCCCTGCTGCCGGGCTTCGTGCTGATGGGCATCGGCATGGCCTTCGTGATGTCGCCGATGAGCACCGCGGCGATGAACTCGGTCGAGCCGACCAAGGCCGGCGTCGCCTCGGGCATCCTCTCGATGAGCCGCATGGTCGGCGGCACCTTCGGCGTCGCCGTGCTGGGCGCGCTGGTCGCGACGCTGGGCGCCAACCGGATCGACCAGCTGCTGCCCGCGCTGCCCGCCTCGGCACGCTCGCAGCTGGCCGGCGCCCTGGGCTCGGGCGGGGTGTCCCACAACGTGCCCGCGCCGGTCGTGCAGGCCAGCCACGAGGCGTTCGTCTACGCCCTTCAGAACGGCCTGCGGCTCGGCGCCGCCGTTGCGCTCGCGGGCGCGATCGTCGCCGTGACGCTGGTCGGCCGCGAGCGCCCGGCACACCGCCCCGCTGCCGCCGAGGCAGCGGCGATCGCCGTCGAGCCTGCGCCGATCGCCGACACGGTCGGCGTGTAGCTCGCCGGCTCGCCGCGAACCGGTCGGGCCTGCGACTCGTGTGGCGCAGGCGGCGCCGCCACGCCCCGGGCGCTGAGCGCGGGTAGGATTGGCGGTCTGCCAACCCCCGACAGACGAGGTTCAGAGCACGTGGCAATCGATCTCCAACAAGTCTCCGCCGTCGACGCCCAGCCGGGCGAGCTGCCCGCGACGATGGCCGCCTGGGTGATCCGCGAGGAGCGCTTCGGCGAACCCAAGGACGCCTTCCAGATCGAGGAGATCGAAGTGCCCGAGCCGGGCGCCTTCGAGGTGATCGTCCGCGTGATGGCGGCGGGCGTCAACTACAACAACGTCTGGGCCGCCCTGGGCAAGCCCGTGTCGGTCATGAAGTACGGCGACCACCCCGAGTACGGTCACCACATCGGCGGCTCGGACGCATCCGGGGTCGTCTGGAAGGTCGGCGCGGGCGTCACCCGCTGGAAGCCCGGCGACGAGGTCGTGGTGCACTGCAACCAGGCCTCCTACGAGGACCCCGAGGTGCATGGGCTCGACCCGATGGCGGCGCCATCCCAGAAGATCTGGGGCTACGAGACGACCTGGGGGTCCTTCGCGCAGTTCGCCAAGGTGCAGGCCCAGCAGCTGCTGCCCAAGCCGCAGGCGCTGACCTGGGAGGAGGCCGCCTCCTACGGCCTGGTCTACTTCACCGCCTACCGCATGCTCATCAGCCGCTGCAAGATGCAGGCGGGCGCGAACGTGCTGATCTGGGGCGCCGCGGGCGGCCTGGGCGTGTTCGCCACCCAGCTCTGCGCGGCCGCCGGGGCGCACTGCGTCGGCGTCGTCTCCTCGGCCGAGAAGGGCGAGCTGGTCAAGCGGCTGGGAGCGGTCGACTACATCGACCGGGCCGAGTTCGCCGGCATGATGCGCACGGGCAACGAGACGCCGGAGGAGGACAAGGCGCGCTTCCTCGTCTCGCGGGAGTTCTCCAAGCGCGTCAAGTCGATTCTGGGCGACGCACCCGACATCGTCTTCGAGCACGTCGGCCAGGCCACCTTCCCCACGTCGGTGTTCACGGTCAAGCCGTTCGGCAAGGTCGTGATCTGCGCCGGCACGACCGGCTTCAACCTCGACTTCGACGTGCGCTACCTGTGGATGAAGCAGAAGGAGATCCTCGGGTCGCACTTCGCCAACGCCTACGAGTGCATGAAGGCCAACGAGCTGATCGAGAGCGGGCAGATCCGGCCCGTGCTGTGGCGCACGCTCGGCTTCGACGGCGTCGCCGAAGCCCACCAGCTGATGCTCGAAAACAAGCACCTGGGCAAGATCTCGATCCTGGTCGGGGCCGACTCGGAGGGTCAGGGCAAGACCGCCGAGGGCCCCGGTGCGATCCGCGCCGAGGTGGGTGCCTGATGGCCGGCACGATGATCGTCCCCTGGTACGCCACCGGCTTCCGGGCCGATGGCTTCGAGGCCGCTCTCAACGAGGCCGCGGCGACGGCGCTGCGCTACGGCGCGACCTCGTACGCGGTCTACCGAGCGCGGGACGATCGCTACAAGTTCCAGCAGCTGGCCGTCTTCGAGGAGTACATCGAATGGGAGCGCTACTGGGAAGGCGACGAGATGGTCTACTTCCGCGCCGCCCATTCCAGCTGGTACCAGGTGCCCGTGCTCTACGGGTGGTGGGACGAGACCGCCTCCGGCGCGGTGCTCCCGGGTAGGCCGGGCGCGGACGGCAACGGCGCCAACGGCCATGCGGGCAACGGCGCCGGGGTCGGCGAGAGCGCCTAGCTCAGGCCTGCTCGAGTGGGGCCATCGTGAGCCCGGCGCCCTTGAGCTGCTCCCAGTAGTGCTCGGCCGCCTCCTGATGGCCGCTGTATACGATCGCGCGGCCGGCCGAGTGGATCACGTTGGCGATCTCCATGCCCCGCTTCAGCGTCACGCCGGGAATGAAGCGGGCGAGCGTACGGGCGACGTGGTCGAAGGTGTTGTGGTCGTCGTTGCGGACGATCACCCGCCAGGAGCCTCCCAGGCCCGTTCCGGGGCCGCCCGTGCGCGGCACCTCGAGCGTCTGATCCATGGCGGCAGGATAGAGGCAGCGGCCCGACCGTACAATTAGGTCATGAGCGCCGAGCACCCTGCGCGATTGCCCGAGCCCGACAGGCCCTGGATGATGCGCACGTACGCGGGCCACTCGACCGCGAAGGCGTCCAACGAGCTGTATCGGCGCAACCTCGAAAAGGGTCAGACCGGTCTCTCCGTCGCCTTCGACCTGCCCACTCAGACCGGTTACGACCCTGACGACGAGCTCGCCCGCGGCGAGGTCGGGAAGGTCGGTGTGCCCGTCTCCCATCGTGGCGACATGGCCGCCCTGATGGAGGGCATCCCGCTGGGCGAGATGAACACCTCGATGACGATCAACGCGACGGCCGCCTGGCTGCTGGCGCTCTACATCGTCGCGGCCGAGGAGCAGGGCGTGAAGCAGGAGCAGCTTCAGGGCACGACCCAGAACGACATCATCAAGGAGTTCCTGGCGCGCGGCACCTACGCGTTCCCTCCCGGCGCCTCGATGCGGCTGATCGCCGACATGATCGCCTACACGGTCGAGCACGTCCCCAAGTGGAACCCGATCAACATCTGCTCCTACCACCTGCAGGAGGCGGGCGCGACGCCGGTTCAGGAGATCGCCTACGCGATGAGCAACGCGATCGCGGTGCTCGACGCGGTCCGCGAGCGCATCGGAGGGCAGGGTGAGGAGATCATGGAACAGGTCTTCGGGCGGATCTCCTTCTTCGTCAATGCTGGCGTCCGATTCGTCGAGGAGCACGCCAAGCTGCGGGCGATGTCGATCCTGTGGGAGCAGCTGGGACGCGAGCGCTACGGCGTCACCGACCCGCGCCGGCTGCGGTTCCGCTACGGCGTCCAGGTCAACTCGCTGGGGCTGACCGAGGCTCAGCCGGAGAACAACGTGCAGAGGATCGTGCTGGAGGCGCTGGCCGTGACGCTGGGACGCGACGCCCGAGCCCGCGCGATCCAGCTGCCCGCCTGGAACGAGGCGCTGGGGCTGCCGCGTCCCTGGGATCAGCAGTGGTCGCTTCGGATCCAGCAGATCCTCGCCTACGAGACCGACATCCTGGAGTACCCCGACATCTTCGAGGGCTCGAAGGTGATGGAAGCCCTGGTCGAGGAACTGCTGAAGGGTGCCCGCGAGGAGATGGCCGTGGTGGCCGAGCATGGTGGGGCGGTCGAGGCTGTCCCGTACATGAAGGCCGCCCTGGTCGACTCGCACCGCGAGCGGATCCGTCGCATCGAGTCGGGCGAGCAGGTCGTGGTCGGCCAGAACCGCTTCGCCGAGACCGAGCCCTCGCCGCTGACCGCCGACGCGGAGGGCGGCATCCTGGTCGTCGATCCGGCGCTGGAAGCCGAGCAGATCGGTGCGCTCGAGGCCTGGCGGGCGGCGCGCGAGCAGACGGCGGTCGACCTGGCCCTGCAGGAGCTCGCCCGCGCGGCCCGCGAGCCGGCCGCGGCGGGCAACCTGATGATCCCGACGATCGCGGCGGCGCGGGCCGGCGCGACGACGGGGGAGTGGGCGGCGACGCTGCGCGAGGTGTTCGGCAGCTACCGGGCTCCTACCGGTGTGGGCGAGGCCGCGGCGGCGCCCGCGGACGCCGACCTCGCCGAGCTGCAGGCCGAGGTTGCGCGCCTGCAGCAGCAGCTGGGGCGACGCCCCAAGATCCTCGTCGGCAAGCCCGGGCTGGACGGGCACTCCAACGGGGCCGAGCAGATCGCCGTGCGGGCACGCGACGCAGGCATGGACGTGGTCTACGAGGGCATCAGGCTGACCCCCGCCCAGATCGCGGCCTCGGCGCTGCAGGAGGGCGTGCACGTGATCGGGCTCTCGATCCTGTCCGGATCCCACCGGGAGCTGATCCCGGCGGTGCTGGAGGCGCTGCGGGAAGCGGGCGTCACGGCTCCGGTGATCGTCGGCGGGATCATCCCCGACCAGGACGTCGAGCCGCTGAAGGCGGCCGGCGTGGCGGCCGTCTACACCCCCAAGGACTTCGACATCACCCGCATCATGCGCGACGTGCTGGCGCTGGTCGGCTCCGAGGGCGCGCGCTCACCGGTCGCCGTGGCCGGCTCGGCCGCCGACGCCGGCGCGTGAGCGGCGAGGGATCGGCGCTCGGCGCGCGCCTGCGGGAGCGCGACCTCAGCGCCGCCCCGGCCGCCCTGAACCTGCTCGAGAGCGCTGCCAGAGCCGACCGTCTGGAGGCCGCCGCGCTACTGCGGGAGCTCTCCCCCGCCGCGCTCGGGAGCGAGGCCCAGGGCCACGTGATCGGCGTCACCGGCCCGCCCGGGGCGGGCAAGTCGACCCTGCTCTCGGCGCTGCTGCGGGCATGGCGGGGGCGTGGCGAGAGCGTTGCGCTGCTGGCCGTCGACCCCAGCTCGCGCCGCTCTGGAGGGTCGCTGCTGGGCGATCGCGCCCGGATCGAGTTCGACCCCTCCGACCGCGAGGTGCTGATCCGCTCGACCGCTGCGGGCGAGCGGCTGGGCGGGCTGGCCCGACCCACCCGCGCCGCCGCCCAGGCGCTGGCAGCCGCCTTCGACATCGTCGTGATCGAGACGGTCGGGGTCGGCCAGGCCGAGACGGAGGTCGCCGACGTGGCCGACACAGTCGCCGTGGTCGTGCAGCCGGGCAGCGGTGACGTGCTCCAGTTCCTGAAGTCCGGGATCATGGAGATCCCCGACGTGCTCGTGGTGACCAAGGCCGACCTGGGCGAGCTGGCGGTGCGCACGAGGCGCGACCTGACTGCCGCCCTGCGCTCGCTGGGCTCCCGCGAGACGCGCGTGATCGCCGTCTCCTCGCTCCCTCCCCCCCGCGGCGTCGACGAACTGGTGGAGGCTCTGGCCGAGCACCGCGCCCGGCTCGATCTGACCGCGCGGCGCCTGCATGCCCGGCGGGCGGGGGCGCTGGCCGAGTTCGCCCTGGAGCAGGGCGAGCGCGGGCTGCGGGCGCTGGGCGGCCGTGCGGGCGCCCAGGCGCTCCTGGACGCGCAGGATCCCGGGCTGGATGGACCCGCCCTGCTCGCCGCGCTCGAGCAGGCGATGCAGGATGGGGCCGACGGCCCCGGCCAGACGCGCACGGCATGAGGACGGACCTGCTGATCATGTTCGGCTCGTTCCTGCTGGCCAGCGCGATCGCCGGCGCCCTCGGCGCCGCCAACCTCGGCACCGCTCTCGCCTTCGGCCAGATCGCCTTCGCCGCCAGCACCGTCTACGTGATGCTCAGACGCTGAGGCCATATGCTGCCCGCGATGGCGACGGGCTGCTTCATCTCGACCGGGCGCTCCCTGCAGGAGGCGGTGGACCGCGTCCGGCTGGCCGAGTCGCTGGGCTACGAGTCGGTCTACGTGACGCACGTCGCCGGGCGGGAGTCGCTGACGGTGCTGAGCGTCTACGCCCAGGCGACCTCTCGCATCCGCGTCGGCTCGGGCGTCGTCCCGATCTACACGCGCACGCCGGCGACGATGGCGCAGACTGCCGCCACGATCGACGAGCTCTCGGGGGGCCGCATGACCCTCGGCCTGGGGGTCTCCCACCGGCCCGTCGTGGAGGGCTGGCACGGCCAGACGATCGACAGCCCGGTGGCCGAGATGCGCGAGTACGCGACGATCGTGCGCGCGATCCTGCGTGGCGAGGACCCGCCGCCGGGAGAGAAGTGGCGGACCGGCTTTCACCTGCTCGGAATCGAGACACGCCCCAGCCTGCCGATCTACATAGCGGCCCTCTCCCCCGCGATGCTGCGACTGGCCGGCGAGATCGCCGACGGCGTGATCCTGTGGCTCTGCAATCCGCGCTACATCGCCGAGGTCGTCGTCCCCGAGGTGGCGGCCGGGCGCGAACGGGCCGGCCTCGGGCTGGACGGGTTCGACATCGTCGCCGCCGTGCCAGGTGCGCTGACAGCAGACCGCGAGCAGGCCTACGGTGCGATGCGCAAGGACCTGATCCCCTACTTCGGGCTGCCCTTCTACAGGGCGATGATCGAGCGCACCGGCTTCGGCGCCGACATCGCCGCCTACGATGCAGGCGGGGGCGATCTGGAGGCGATGCAGGCGGCCATCTCCGACGGCTTCCTCGAACAGCTGACCGCGGTCGGCGAGGAGGAGGAGGTGCGCGCCGGGCTCGAGCGCTACCGCGAAGCCGGCGCCGCCTCGCCCTGCATCGGGCCGATCCCGCGCACCGACTTCGAGGAAACGCTGCGCGCCGCTGCCGGCGCGCA
>JBKQOO010000010.1:0-6784 GCA_052145475.1 Solirubrobacteraceae bacterium | reverse complement strand
CTCGTGGCTCAGCACGGCCTCGGCTTCCGCGCCTTCGAAGGCATGGTTGCCGCCCGTGATCACATCGGCGCCCGCGTCCAAGAGCCGTTCAACCCCTTCAACCGACATGCTTGCTGCATCTTCGGCGCAGTTCTCCGCGTCCACTATCACCAGATCCACGCCGTGCTCGTCCCGCAGCGGCGGAAGGCGCGAGGCCAGCCACTCGACAGCTGCGGGCCCAACGACGTCGCCGACGAACAGTGCGCGTATCACCGGGTCCGGACCCAGGGAACTCATGATGCGAGGCGAGTCCGGCTCATCCTCCGATCCATACCATGAGCACGAGGCGCCAGCATACGATCCGCCAGGCACTCCTGCCTGCAACTCCCTCTCGCCGGTTTGCTCGGCACCCAGCAGCAGCTCCGCTCGGGACGCAGAGCACCAGGACGGTCAAGCGGCGAGTGCGGCCACCAGCACAAGTCGCGGCGACGCGGGTGGGATCTCACGAGCCTCCGTGCCGCCGGAGTCTCAGCGACTGAACCAGGCGCGGTTGCGGCTCCTCGTTCCGGCTCATGTACCTCATCGCTCAGCGCCGAGAATGAACGCCATGGTGGCTCAGCAAGTAGACAACTCGTGATCAGCGGGTGAACGACTCGATAACGCCTGCCCTCGTCGCCGCCCTGCCAGGCGCAGCGGGCGCCTCCGTGGCGTGACACTGCTCGTGGATCAACGTGATGCCGTCACCACGCAGTGCGCCGAGCGCTGCGAGCGACGTTCTGCCGGCATGCGTCTCGCCGACCGTCACGACCACCGGCTCATGAGGCTCCAGGACGGTTCCGCAACGGACGCAGCGCTGCTGGTGCGGGCCGCCGCGCTCAGCGTCGCTCATGCGGACCTCACGGCCACGCCAGCCGTCGTCTCATCCCTCCGCAAGCTGCGCGTGCGGGCCGCGATCCGTCGGCATCCTGCTCTGCGCCTCTTGAACATCTGTTCCCCGGTGCACACCTTCTCGTCACGGAGGAAGTGTGCCCGACGCGAGGCGAGGGAACGTGAAGATCCGGGAATGGCGCGAAGAACTCGGGCACGTTTTCTGCTCGGCGGACCATCAGTGCGATGTGTGCGGAGCCGCCACACCGGGTAGTGGCATGCGGATGTCTCCAGGGCGAGGACAACCCGCGCTTTCTGCTGTCTCGAAGTCCCCGCCCCGCCGTCGGCCAGAGAGTCAGAGACAGAACTCGACTTTCGAGTCTGGCCCAGCGAACCTCCCCCCGAGCAGATGGCACTGACGTACAAACCGAGCGCCGACAGCCCCTTGCGCCCGGGTCCCGGCAGCCTCCCGCGAGGACAGGTGACGGCGATCCAGCGCGGGCGCATGCTGGCCGCGGCGATCGAGGCAGTCGATGAGGTCGGCTACGCGCGGATGACGGTCGCACAGGTGATCGGCCGTGCACGGATCTCGCGCAAGACCTTCTACGACGTGTTCGCCGATCGCGAAGATTGCTTCCTGGCGGCCTTCGAACAGACCGTCGACCGGGCACGTGGGCCGGTTCGCGAGGCCTACGAAGGCGAGACACGGTGGCGCGAGCGGATTCGAGCGGGCCTGGGCACGCTGCTGGCGCTGATGGACGAGGAGCCGGCCCTGGCCAAGCTCGGCATCGTCGAGGCCATGGCCGCGGGCGAGCGCGTGCTGGCGGCCCGCTCAACCCTGTTCGAGGAACTGGCACTGGTGATCGACCAGGGCCGGTCCGTCACAGAGGCGCGCCTCGATCCCCCCGGCCTGACCGCCGAAGGCGTGGTCGGTGCCGTCTTCGCCGTCCTCCACACGCGTGTCATGGAGGGCGCGGGCGAGCCGCTGTCCGAGCTGCTGGGCCCGCTGATGAGCATCATCGTCCTGCCCTACCTGGGAGCGAGGACGGCGAGACGCGAACTGAGCAGGTCCGCCTGTCCTCCCCCAAGGCTGCAAAACGGTGCCCTCAGCTCCGTCGGCGCCGACCCCCTTGACGGCCTGCAGATGCGGCTCACCCACCGCACGGTCAGCGCGCTGACGGTGATCGGCCAGCGTCCGGGCGCCAGCAACCGCAGCATCGCCGAGGGTTCGGGGATCGTCGACCAGGGCCAGATCTCCAAGCTGCTCAACCGCTTGGCGCGCCTCGAGCTGATCGAGAACCGGGGCGGTGGCCAGGAGAAGGGCGCGCCGAACGCCTGGCACCTGACCGCGCGAGGCGTATCGGTCGAGCGCGCGACCCGGCCGCGCTGAGCTGACTGGGATCGGCACGTCGACCGCCTGGCAGTCCGCCGCGGTCAGCCGTCCCGCAGGCTCGGCGCCGTCGGTGTGTGGAAGGTGTGCTTCGCTTCCTGCTCTGGCGAACGCTCGCCCTCCTCGCCGGCCTCGTCAGCTTCGCTCTGCTGCTCGGCCTGCTGGACGGCTCGATCGGCCGCACGTTACGGCACGCGGATCCAGGCGCCGGCAGGATCGAGCCGGGCGCCTGGCTCGGTTCGATCACCGGCGATGCGTCCCGCCTGAGCGCTGCTGCCCCACGCTGGCTCGAAGCCCTTGCCGCCCTCCTGTCCGCACTGGGCGCCATCGCGCTCGCGCTGGTGCTGGCGTCGCGCCATCGGTCCAGGGGACGGCGCAGCTACGAACGCCTTCGGCTGGTCGTCTACAGGACCGACATGGCAGACGCCGGGGCCCTGTCCGCGATGTTCGCCGCGATGCACGCGGGCCTCGCTGTGCGGTGGTGGCGGCGGCTGCTCCACGGACAGCCTTCGCTCGCGCTCGAGGTGCACCATCGCCCGCCAGGTGCCGAGAGGCCAGCTGAGGCATGGCTGGCGGTCACCTGCCCGCGCGGCCGTCGTGAGCTGGTCGAGTCGGCCCTGCGGGGGGCCTACCCGAACCTCCGGCTGGCGCCGGACCGTCAGCTCATGGGCGCGCCACCCGTCGTGCTGCGCCTGAAGAAGCACAGCACCTTCATTCGCAGGACGAGGACGGGAAGCGAGAGCCGCTTCGATGGGCGCTCCGAGCCGATGATGGATCGCCTGATCACGATGATGGCCGCATGTCGGGTCCCCGCCGTCGCGCAGATCGCGCTCACGCCGGCTCCAGCTTCGCTGGAGCGTGTGGCGAAGCACCTGTACAAGCACCACGAGGCTCGGCTCTCGAGGGAGCGCCAGGAGCACCTGCTGAAGCTGGATCGATCGATGGTCGAGGACACCGAGCTCCGCGGCGGGCTCGAGGTCCAGCACGCCAGCCTGTTCTTCGCCGACATCCGCGTGATCGCGCCGTTGCGCTCGGACTGCGAGCGGATCGCCTCGGTGCTGCGCACGCAGCGCGCTGAGAACCGCCTCGTCGAACGTGGCACCGGCCTGCGTCACAACCTGCTCGGCCTCTACGCCAGACGGGTGGAGCGCGGGGAGGGGAACCCCGCGCCGGGGATCTCGCGTGGAGTGTTCGCGCCGGCCGAGCTGGCCGAGCTCTGGCAACTGCCCTCGGTCGACTACTCGGCAGTACCGTTCTCCCGGTCGGCGATTCCGATCGCCCCCGCGCCGCCGGAGGTCTTTCGCCCCGGCGAGGGGCGGGGCATGCTACGCGACGCCCTCGGGCCTGTGTCGATCCATGTCGAGCTGCGTCGCCAGAACATCGCGGTGCCCGGCACGGTCGAGCAGGGAAAGTCGAGCCTGCTCGTCGCCAGCGTGGCCGAAGATCTGCGCAGGGACCGCTGCGCCGTGATCGTCCTCGATCCCAAGGGCGATGCGGCCGATGCGGCGCTCAGCGCGGTGCCTCCCGAGCGGACCTGCACGCTGCTCGACTTCGCCAGGCCGACCTGCGGCTTCAATCCGCTCGCCGTCGACGCCCCCGCCGATGTGATCGCCGACTACGTGGTCGCCGCCCTGAGGAATCTCTTCACAGACGCCGACATCAGGGCAAGCTCCGATCGATATCTGCGTAACGCGATCATCGCTGTCCTGTCCTTCGATCGGCACTGCACGCTCTGGGATGCCGCACGGCTGCTGTCGGTCGGCGAGGAGGGTTACGCCTATCGGCGGGCCGTCGGCTCCAAGCTGCGCGAGCTTCCCGAGCTCAAGGAGATCTCCTCCTTCTTCGCCGACGAGCTCGCCGCCCAGCTTGCCGATGCCAGGAGCGCGACCACCTCGAAGCTGGATGCGCCGGTCAACAAGCTGGCCCGGCTGCTCAACTCAGCTTCGATCAAGCGCGTGCTGCTGAACGACTCGCTGCGAGTCGACCTCGACCAGGTGATAGCGGGCGCCGAGGTCCTCGTTGTCAAGGGCGCGCTCGGCTCGATGGGAGCCGGCAACACGTCCGTGCTGATGCAGCTCCTCGTCGGCATGCTGGACGCGGCGCTGGCCCGGCAGCAGGATCTGGTCCAGCCGGAGCGGCGCACGGCCGTGGCTCTGAAGATCGACGAGGCGCCGATCGTACTCAACCGGGGTTTCGCCGAAACGATGGCCCTCAAGCGCTCGGCCGGCCTGGAGACGGTCGCGTGCTGGCAGACCGACTCGCAGTGGACCGATCCCGAGGTGCGGGACCAGCTCGACGCGCTGTTCGCCCACCGGGTCTACTTCGCCACCGCCTCCGCTCGCGACGCCAGAGCAGCGGTCGCGCTGACGATGGCCGAGTTCTCGGACACCGTGCGACCCGGCATCGCGCGACTGTCCTCGTTGGGGCGCCCCGACGTGCGCCTGCGCCTGCCCAGGCACTCCGCGATCGCCAGTTGGAGCACTCCCGAGGGTCGTCAGGCCGCGTTCGTCGCGCACACGATCCCGATGCAGATCGACCGCGAGCGCCTGGCCTTGCACGCCGCCGCTCAAAGCCGCCGCGGCGGCCGGCCAATGGAGGACCTGCGCCAGCCGCACTGGCAGCGGCGCCCCGAGGCTTCCGGCTCAGCGCGCGAGCGCGCCTCCGAAGGCCTGGCGCCGGGGCCTGGGACATCGGAGCAAGAGCGGGCCGCGCCCCCTACCTTGCCGAGCCACGTCGCCGAGAGCTTCCGCGAGCTGCTCGAGCTCGACCGGGCAAGCAGCGTCCGGGCGGCCCCCCGGGGAGGACGGCTCGAGCACTTTCGCCCTGACCCGCGCGACATCGAGATCCTCGCTCTGATCGCCACCTTCGGCCACGTCCTCAGCAGCCAGATCCACCGCCGGTTCAACGCGGGGAGATCGCCGACCACCACGCAGAGGCGGCTGAAGCGCCTCGCCGACGCGGGCCTGGTGGACCGGTTCCAGTTCCACCGCCCCGACGGGGGCGGCGTACCGATGTGCTACCGGATCACCCCCGACGGCCGCTGGGCGCTCGACGCCGGCGGACACCCAGCGGGGGCGCTCGGCCTGACTCGAGCCGGATCGCCCGGCCACGTCGCGGCGACAGGAGCCGCGGAGGACCTTCGCCAGGTCCGCCACGAGCTGCATGCGGCCGGCTGGGCGCTGGCTGCGGTGGCGGTGGAAGCGGCGAGCGAGCTGCACGGCCCCGAGGAGTCTGTGCTCGTGCCGCCGTCGCCGGGGAGCGGTCGTCGCATGTCCCCCTCCGACCTGCGTCTGCCCGGTGGTCGCGTGCCGCACGACTTCGTGCGGAGGAGCCATTCCGGAGATCGCCTCGAGGTGGAGCGCTTCGACACCGTGCGCCCAGACGGACGACTCGTGCTGGCGACCCGCGATCAGGGACGCCTGCTCGACATGCTGATCGAGCTCGACGACAGGGCGGGCCACCCGGCCTGGGCCGCCAAGCTGGAGCGCTACGACCACTTCCTGACGGGCTGGTCCTTGCACCTACCCCGCTACGGAACACGCGGGAAGGCCTCGCCGATCGTCGTCTTCCTGTGTCGCGACAGGTCGCGGGCGCGCGAGTGCGCGCGACATGCCGACGCGCTGCTGCTTGCCTGTCGCGCATACCCGGGGGAGTACCCGAGCGCATGGGACTACACCGGTCGGCGGCTGACGCTGTTCGCCGCCGAGCGCGACCTGCACGAGGGCCTGCCCTGCGCCTGGGGTGTTCCAGCGCTGCCCCCCGCGGTTCGGGCGGGCGACGGGGTGCAACCCGAGGCGGGCGAAGCGACCGCGCTGGCCCGCCGGCTCCCCATCGTCGTCGGCCCGGCCGCCCGGCCGGGAGCAGCGTCCCGGCAGATCAACGGTTAGAGCCGCTGCAGCAGCGTCCCCGTTCCGGTGCCGCCGGCCGTGCACATCGTGACAAGGCCCAGCTCGCCGTCCCTGCGCTCGAGCTCGTGCAGCAGCGTCGTCAGTAGGCGCGCGCCGGAGGAGCCGAGCGGATGCCCGAGGGCGAGAGCGCCGCCGTTGACGTTGACACGGTCCATGTCCGGCTCGAGCTCTCTCCGCCACGCGCAGACGACCGATGCAAAAGCCTCGTTGATCTCGATCAGGTCGAGGTCGCCGATCTGCATCCCGTTGCGCTCCAGCAGCTTGCGGGTGGCCGGGATCGGTCCGGTCAGCATGATCACGGGGTCCACTCCGACGGTGGTCGCGTCGTAGATCCGAGCGCGCGCGCTGAGGCCGAGCCCCTCTGCCGTGTCCCGTGCCATCAGCAGAACCGCTGCGGCGCCGTCCGAGATCTGCGAGGAGTTGCCCGCGGTGACCGTCCCGTCCTCCTTGAAGGCCGGCTTCAGCGCGGCCAGCTGCTCGAGGCTCGTGTCGTGGCGGATGCCCTGGTCGGCGGCGATCGTCTCGCCGTCCAGGCGCATCGGGATGATCTCCCGATCGAAGCGGCCCTCGTCGGTCGCCCGAGCCGCCAGCCGGTGCGAGCGCAGCCCGAGCTCATCCTGCTCGGAGCGAGGGATCTCCC
>JBKQOO010000009.1:0-11165 GCA_052145475.1 Solirubrobacteraceae bacterium | reverse complement strand
GCCGGCCGTGCTGTCAAAGCTCGGCGACCGCGTCAACAGCGGCAAGGTCCCAGGACTGCAAAGGTTTCGCGCCAGGCCCGGCGAGTCGCGGTTCTGGGCGCCGATCGTCGGCGCGGTCCTACGCCGGCCGCTCCTATGGGGCGCCACCGCCGTGGCGCTGCTCGTCGCGCTTGCGATCCCCGCGTTCAGCCTGCACACGGTCAGTGCCGGGATGCAGGGGCTTCCACCGAACCTCTCGGTGATGCAGGCCTACGCGCGCGTCCAACAATCCTTTCCTGGAGGCGCCGAGCCTGAGACGGTCGTGATCAGCGCCGCCAACGTCACCACACCGACGATCTCCGCGGGCATCATCGCGCTGGAGCATGGAGCGCTGGCGACCGGCCAGATGCATGAGCCGATCTTGGTCGACATCAGTGCCTCGCGCCAAGCCGCGCGGGTGTCGATCCCCCTCATCGGCACGGGCACCAACGCCGCGTCGCTGGGGGCGCTGGCCCTATTGCGCAACCGCGTCATCCCCGCCACTATCGGCCGCGTGCCGGGCGTCACGGTCGACACCAGTGGCGAGGCCGGTCAGACAGTCGACTTCAACGACACCATGAAGTCGCACGCCATCTATGTGTTCATCTTCGTGCTCGGACTCGCGTTCTTGTTGCTGCTCGTCACCTTCCGATCGATCGTCATCCCGTTCACGACGATCGTGTTGAACCTGCTCTCCGTCGGCGCGGCCTATGGCATCCTCGTACTGATCTTCCAGCAGGGCCACCTGCAGTCGCTGCTCGGCTTCACGTCGATCGGCGGTGTGATCAACTGGCTGCCTCTGTTCCTGTTCGTGATCCTGTTTGGGCTCTCGATGGACTACCACGTGTTCATCCTCAGTCGCGTACGCGAGGCCCACGACCGCGGCATGAGCACCGAGAACGCCGTCGCCCACGGCATCAGGACGAGCGCCGGCGTCGTCACCAGCGCCGCGATCGTGATGGTCGCCGTGTTCGCCATCTTTGCGACACTCAACGAGATCGTCTTCAAGATGCTCGGCGTCGGACTCGCCGTAGCGGTGCTACTCGATGCCACGATCATCCGCGCGGTCCTGCTCCCGGCGACGATGAAGCTGCTCGGCGACTGGAACTGGTACCTGCCAAGCTGGCTCGAATGGATTCCACGCGGACCGGCAACGACCGGGACCGCTCCCACCCCCACGGCCAGCACCGCGCCTCTCCCCGCAGCGCGACCAACAGCGCAAGCACACCAAAGGCAGCCACGTCTCTCCTCCCACAACTGACAGATGCAGAACACGACGCGGGCAACAAGCGCACATCTCCAAATCGCCGCTCGCCGGGCGGCACCGACGGGGCCGTTGGCCGGCTTTCCGAATAGCGGACACATCAGGTCCAGCTCGGCTTCAAGATGCTGTTCGGCGTGGTTGAACCGGCAGCCGGGCCGCGCGTCGCTGCTCGCCCTCGCCGAAGCGCTGCCCAGCCCCGGCCGGGTAGACGATCTCGTCGGCGTGATCTTGGCGTCCGGGGGCCTCGACGACGCCACCGAGGAGAGGCTGCGCGGTGGGTTGCGCAGACACTTCGCCGCCGCCTGAATCGAGCGCCTCATCGCCGAACCGGCCTTAGCCTGGGCTTAGGGCGGCGCTGGTACCCTCCGGCGATGGCCCATCCGCGCGCCTTTATATCGGCGCCACGTCCGAGCAGAAATCTGTAAAAGTTCTTGGCATGACCCCGGTCGACAGCGACGAGGAGGATCTGACCCGCAAGCAGCGGCGCGAGCAGGCACGCGCCGAACGCAAAGCGGTTGAGGAGGCGCACGCGGCCAACGCGGCGCGCCGCCGGCGCATGACCCAGCTGGGCGGCGCGGTAGCGGTCGTGGTCGTCGCGATCGTCGTGATCCTGATCGCGACCGGGGGCGGCGGAAGCAGCACCAAAACGCTGCCTCCCACCAGCAAAGGCGCCACCGAAGCGGGCCGGACCGTCGCGGATGAGATCGGCGGGATCCCCCAGAAAGGAAACGTCCTGGGCAACCCCAACGCCCCGGTGACCCTCCAGTACTTCGGCGACCTGGAGTGCCCGATCTGCAAGGAATTCACGCTGGGCGCACTGCCGCAGATCATCCAGAAGTGGGTCAGGGCGGGCAAGCTGAAGATCGAATACCGCTCGCTCGAGACGGCGACGCGCGAACCGGAAACCTTCAAAACGCAGCAGCTCGCGGCGCTCGCCGCGGGCAAGCAGGACAAGATGTGGGACTTCGTCGAGCTCTTCTACCACGAGCAGGGAGAAGAGGACAGCGGCTACGTCACCGAAAAATACCTGCAGGGGCTGGCCCAACAGGTGCCCGGCCTGAACCTCACCCAGTGGAGCGCCGACCGCGGCGACGCCTCACTGCAGGCACAGCTGGCGGCGGACACGCAGGAAGCCAACAACCAGGGCTTCACCGGGACCCCCTCGTTCCTGCTGGGCAAGACGGGCGCCGCCATGAAGAAGTTCGAATACAGCTCGCTCTCCGACCCGGCGAGCTTCAACGAAGCGATCGAAAAACACCTCAAGGAATAGGCCCGATGAGCGCGCGGACGCTGAGGATCACGCTGATCGTCCTCACCGCGATCGGGATCGCGCTGGCGGGCTATCTCACCTACATCCACTTCGCCGGCATCAAGCCGCTCTGCGGCCGCGGCGGCGGGACATGCGAGAAAGTCCAGACCTCGCAGTACTCGAAGCTGGCGGGCGTGCCGGTGGCGCTGCTGGGGCTGATCGGCTACGTGGCGATCATGGGCACGCTGCTGGTCCGTGAAGACGAGCGCTCCCGCTTCGCGACCGCCGCCATCGCCCTCGGCGGAGTCGGCTTCAGCGCCTATCTGACCTACCGCGAGGTCTTCACGCTCAAAGAGATCTGCGAGTGGTGCGTCTCGAGCGCGATCCTGCTCACGGTGATCATGTGCCTGTCGATGTGGCGGTTCCTCAGGGGCGAGGAGGCCCCGAGGTCGGTTCCGCCAGCCGATCAGGACACCGAGGCCGGCGAGCAGCCGGCGGCGCTCGGCAGCGCCACCTGAGCCCGCACCGGCGCTGAGCTGCCCGCGCCCCGGCGCACCCGGCGCGGGCTGGCTCGGGATGCGGAGGTTTCGCCTGCCAATCCGTCCAGACGGCGCGGAAGCAGCCTCGCAACGGCCCGCCGCGGGCCGAGGAGTGCCGTACCGATGGGGAGCGAGCCGACCAGCATGCAAGGGACAGCAGGGCTGCCCGGGCGTGGACCCGAGGCGGGCGTCAGGAAGCTGTTCGAGATGACCAGCGACCTGCTCGCCACGATCTCCATGGACGGGCGCTTCACGCTGGTGAACCCGGCCTGGGAGCAGCTGCTGGGCTGGACCCGGGAGGAACTGGAATCGCGCCCGGTCAGCGAGTTCGTCCACCCGGAGGACGCCGAGCAACTGCTCGGCCCGATGCGGGCGGGTGCCGGCCATCCCGCCGAGGTCGAGAACTTCACGACCCGCTACCGCCACCGCGACGGCTCCTGGCACTCGCTGTTGTGGAGCGCCCGGCGCGACGGCGGGACCTGGTACGCGGCCGCCAAGGACGTGACCGACAGGATGTGGCTGGAGCGCCAGGCGCTGCACGACCCCCTGACCCGACTGCCCAACAGGATGCTGCTGATGGACCGTGCCCGGCAGGCGATGACACGCCTGCACCGCAGCCACGGCGTACTGGCCCTGCTGTTCATCGATCTGGACAAGTTCAAGGCGGTGAACGACAACCTCGGGCACGATGCGGGCGACCGGTTGCTGGTCTCGGTCTCCGAGCGACTGGCCGAGCTGATGCGCGACAGCGACACGATCGCTCGCCTGGGCGGCGACGAGTTCGTGATCCTGGCCGAGGAACTGGAGAGCGAGGACGAGGCGATGGCGCTGGCCGGCCGGGTGCTGGATGCGCTGGAGCAACCCTTTCCCCTGGGCTCCGCCGAAGTCGCGATGCTGGCCAGCGTCGGCGTGGCGGTCAGCCGCGACCCCGAATGCGATCCCGAGGCGATGCTGCGCGAAGCCGACCTGGCGATGTACAAGGCCAAGGGCGCGGGCGGCAGACGCCTGGAGATCTTCGACGACGGGCTGCGCCAGGCGCTGAGCACGCACGTCGAGATCGAGATGCTGCTCCGCGATGCCTTGCCGCGCCAGGAGCTGATCCTCGCCTACCAGCCGATCCTGCCCCTGACCGGCGGCCAGGCGGTGGGCGTCGAGGCCCTGGTCCGCTGGCGACCGCAGGGCGAGAGCCGCAACGGCGAGGAGATCCTGCCCGCCACCTTCCTCCCCCCGGCCGAGGACAGCGAGTTGATCGTCCAGATCGGCAAGTGGGTGCTGCACACGGCCTGCGCCCAGGCCGAGAGCTGGCGCCGCGCCGGAATCGCGATCCCGGTCTCGGTCAACATCTCTGCCCGCGAGCTGACCGAGCTCGACCTGGCCGAGCGGGTCCACGAGGAGCTCACCTACTGCCGGCTGCCCGGGCGCGCCCTGTGCGTCGAGGTCAGCGAGGAGGCTGTGATGCGCGATACAGAGCGCGCCCGCGAGGCGCTGCGGGACCTGAAGCGGCTCGGCGTCTCGATCGCGCTCGACAAATTCGGCTCGGGGCAGCGCTCCTTCGGGCTGCCACCCCACGTCCCGCTCGACGTCGTCAAGCTGGACCGCGTGTTGACCGGGAGCTTCGACCGCGACAAGGACCGGCGTGCGATGTTCGCCGCGACGATCGCGCTCGCCAAGGAGGCCGGCCTGACGGCCGTGGCGGTCGGCATCGAGACCAACCGCCAACTCGCCCTGGCCAGACAGCTGGACTGCTCGGTCGGCCAGGGCTTCCTCCTGCACGGACCGGCCGCCGCGGATCGGATTCGCCTCAGGGAGAGCGCCGGGGCGGTAACGTCCGCGCCATGGCGTCCCCTGGTCCGGCTGGGCGGCAGCGACAACCGCCGCTGAGCGGGACCGACCTGCACGCCGCCGAGAAGGCTGCCGCGGCGCGTGCCGCAGCAGAGCTGGTGCAGGACGGGATGCGGGTCGGCCTTGGAACGGGCTCGACCGTCGCCCATCTGCTTCCAGCGATCGCAGAACGAGGACTGCGGGGCCTGCGCTGCGTGGCGACCTCGCCGGCGACCGAGCAGGCCGCGCGCGCCCTCGGACTGACCGTCGAAGGGCTCGACGCCGTCGGCGAGCTCGACATCGCGATCGACGGCGCCGATCTCCTCGACCCGGCGGGCTGGCTGATCAAGGGCGGCGGGGGGGCGCACACGCGCGAGAAGATCGTCGCCGCGGCCGCTCGGCGCTTCGTCGTGATCGTCTCCTCAGAGAAGCCCGTCGCCGCGCTCTCTCCGCCGGTGCCGTTGGAACTGGTCGCGTTCGGTGTCCAGACGACGCTGCGGTCCGTCGCTCCAGCCGAGCTGCGCGGGATCCCCCTCAGTCCGGACGGCGGTCTGATCGCCGATTATCTGGGCCCGATCGGCCCTCCTGCCACGCTGGCGGCACGGCTCGACGGCACGCCTGGGGTGGTCGAGCACGGCCTGTTCGGCCCGGAGATGGTCAGCCTGGTGCTGATCGGCAGGCAGGACGGCGTGGAGCAGCGCGTCGGAGCCAAGCCCCACGGCTAGGTAGCACGCGAGAGCGGTCGCAGCTCCTGGGCCGAGGACATCGGGTGGCGGGCCAGCACACCGTCCTCGCCGATCACGTAGGCGCCCATCCGCAAGAGCGGCGGCGAGTAGACGTGAATCGTCACGGCCGGATCCGCGCCGGCGTGCGAGACCCGGTGGATGTCAGCGGCGGAGAAGTGGAAGCTCTGGCCGGCCCGGAAGCCGCGGCTGCGCGGCGGGCCGTTCAGCGACAGGCGCTCCTCGCGCACCGCGCCACTCACGACCGCCACCGCGCCGGCGGACACGTCGTGGTCGTGGAACCCGGTGTCGTGATCGTCCATCCAGCAGATCAGCCAGGCGGTGAGATGCTCGTCGGCCAGCATCTCCGTGTAGGAGCGCTGGCTGGGGTCGTGACGGACGTGGTCGATCCACAGCTCGGGACGGTCGGCCAGCTCGGCGACGAACTCCTGCAGCTCGGGGCCATCGAGATCGCGCCCACGCGGCCGCGGGATGTCCGCCGTGCAGGCCGCGCCGGTCGGCGCCGGGCCCAGCGGGATCGGAGCGGCCGCGCTCACAGCGCCGCCACCCCGGTCGGCTCTCCGAGTGCTCGACTGGTCACCTCGCCCACCAGCTCCCAGTCCGGCTCGGCCAGGGCGCCGTTTCGTCGGGGATCGAGAACGGGCCGGTCGGAGCCGTGGAGTATCTGCCTGCAGCCCACGATCGCCCCGAGCGCGCCAACCGCCAGCGGCCCGTAGGAGGAGGTCTCGTAGAAGAGCAGCGGATCAGGGGCGAGATGCCCGGGGCCGCCGCGCGCCGAGAGCCGCTCGGCCTGGAGCGGCGCGAGCCCGGCCAGCATCGAGAAGATCACGCGCAGGCGGGGATGCTCGGCGCGCCCCACCGCCTGGAAGGCCAGCCAGGCGGCCTGCAGACCAGCCACGTAGCTGGTCATCGCCGGCCACCACAGCGGCTCGGCGAAGGAGCCGGCGGCGCGCGGCGCGGCCAGCCCGGGGCCAGGATGCACGAACAGCGGCGCGCCCCTGCTCTCGAGGCGGTCGAGCACCGCCCGCAGCCGGGTCAGCCCGTTGATCTCGGCCAGCGCGCCGGCCGGCAGCGAAATGCCGACGCAGCCGCGGTCGAGCGCCCGGTCGACCTCGTCGGGAGCAGGACGATCGAGCGCGAGCGCTCCCCACACGCCGAACGGCTCCCCGAGCGACAGCGCGCCCTCGTGGTAGGCGTCCAGCAGGGGCTCCGCCTCGGGGCGGCGCAGACCCTCGATCCCGATCGGGCTGGACAGGCAGATCAGCGCCCGGTCCAGCCCGTCGGCGGCGATCAGATCGGTGCGCATCTCCGGATCCTCGCCGTCGCGGTCGATCACGTAGGGCCGCTCGCCGGCGTGGTAGAGCACGGTGAGCCCCCGCTCGACACGCACGAACGGGAGCTCCTGGCGGGCCGCCAGCGCCTCGATCAGGGGCTCGCTCCAGAGGTGCTGGTGGACGTCCGTCTTCATCTCGAGCCACATTACCATGTTTCTCGATCGGTTTTATGGGATATGGGCCGCACTGCGCCGCCTGTCGCGGTGCTTGGCTAGACCTCGGAACGCCCCGCGTCGCTCGGTATGAGGAAGGCGACGCCGAGTCCGATCAAGCACGCGATCCCGAGCGCGAGACCTGCCAGCACATAGGAGTGGTTGCCCTCCGTGGCAGCCGTGAGCAGGATCGTGCCCGCGATTGCCGTACCGAGCGAGGAGCCAAGGTTGGAAACGCTTCGCGACAGTCCGGAGATCTCACCCTGTTGCGCCTCGGGGAAGCTCGACTGCACGACGTTGACGGACGGCGTGAGCATCGTGCCCACCCCCGCGCCGATCAGGAAGAGCCCTGGGAGGAACGTGGCGATGCTCGAGGTCTCCCGCACCAGACCCAGCAGCAGCGCCATCCCGAGCAGCGTCAGCGCGAAGCCGGCGCGGATCAGCGTGCTCTGGGCGCGGCGCTTGGCCAGCCGTTCGGCGGCGAGCGAGGACAGCAGCACCCCAACGGTTGCGGCAGTGAAGATGAGGCCTGTTTTGATCGCGCTGAAGCCGCGGACGACCTGCAGGTAGACAGACACCAGGAATGAGCTTCCCATCAGGACCAGCCACTGCAGGTTCTGGGTGACCAGCGCGAGATCTGCGGTCCGGTTCGAGAACACGCTGCGCGACAAGAGCGGCTCCTGCCCGCGCCTTTCCATGGCGCGGATGTGGAAGAAGAACCACAGCACGAAGCCGACGCCGGCCAGCGCGAAGACAGCGACGAGCAGAGTGTTGATGCCCACCTGCAGGATCGCCACCACGAGGAAGAACATGCCGAGAGCGGAAAGGACGGCGCCGAGAACGTCGAAGCGCCGTCCGCGATCGGCGGGCAGGGGATCGACGATCCCGCGGGCCAGGAGGACGATCGCTCCGACGATCGCCGCCTGCAGCAGGAACGTGACCCGCCAGCTGATGGCCGTCGTGATCAGGCCGCCGATGAGAGGACCTGCGGCGGCGCCGACGCCGGCCATGCCGCTGATCACGCCGAAGGCGCGGGCACGGGACTCGATCTCATCGAAATACAGCGTGGCGAGGATGTAGATCGGAGGGATCATCAGCGCGCTCCCGACGCCCTCGAGCGCGGAGTAGCCGACGATCAACACCCCCAGCACGGGGGCGAGGGCCGCGATCACGGCGCCCGCGCCATATATGCCCAGGCCTCCCAGCAGGCAGCGCTTGCGCCCGAGGATGTCCGTCAGCTTGCTTCCAGGGATCATCAGCGCCGCCATGCAGAGCAAGAACAGCGTGATCGCAGTCTGAACGCCGTGGACTGTGGTTTCGAGGTCCTTGGCGATGTTGCTGATCGAGACGTTCATGCTCGATCCGGCGAAGCTGGCGACGAACTGCGTCAGGGCAAGCGGCGCGAGCAGCCGCCGTCTCTCGTGCCGAGCGGCAGCCGCCGTGGAGCTCTCGTCCTCGTGCTGCCCATCAGCTGCCTGCTCCCGCGACACCGCCCCGAGTATTGCGCAGCAAGGGCAGCTCGGCAGTGTCGCTTCGCTCCAGGCTCAGCCGGCTCGCTCTCAGTACGCTTCAGAGGGATCGTAGGGAGGGCGTTCAACAACCCGTTCGCCTGCGCGCCTTGGCCGACGGACGAGCAGATAGAACAGTGAAAGCACCAGGCCGAGGATGCCAGCGAGCATCAGGATCAGGCCGATCGTTTGGATGGAGATGCCAGAGACCGTTGCAGTCACTGCGTAGCGGAGGATTGCACCCACCGCGATCAGGAAAACCGAGCTGCCGATTGTCATACGACTGGTCTACCCGTCCGGTGGGATCCGAAACGGACGACCCTCACGCCTTTCCTCAGTGGCGTTTCCCGCTCGGAGAAGCGGGTAGGAAGCAACGTTATTCTGGACTCGCAGGGCGTGAACGGCCGACCCGCCGCGAGACTCACCTCGAGCGGCTCGACCGTAACCTCGAGGAGATGACGGGCGAGCTGCGCGTCGTCGTCACCGGCGTGCAGGTTCTGTTTGCGTTTCTGCTGGTCGTGCCGTTCAACACGCGGGCCTGCTCGCGGCGGGCATCGGCGCGGTCCCGTTCGCTGCCTTGTGGTTTGCACTTCCGCTCAGGAGGACGAGGAGACTGGATGCGCTCCACCGCGGATCGATGCGAGGGCGCGATAGCGCACGCGAAGGTTGAGCGCTGCGAGGACAGCTGCCGGCTCTGCTGCGCCTGGAAGCTCTATGCCCGCGCGCTTTCGCTGTGCCGTGGAAGGACATGGAACTAGTATCGGCTGCTATCCGCCGTCGTTAGGGGGGATGGTCCCAACCCGTGGAGGTGGCAGATGGCCGAACCAGGACCGCCCACAGAGGGAATCATGCTGACCCACTTCATCGTCTCGGACGACGTTGAGCGTTCTCGGCGCTTCTACGTCGACGTGCTCGGCGGCACGTTGGAACGATCCGGAGAACCGACCAACGTCGCGCTGGCCAACAGCTGGATCGTCATCAATCGGGGCGGAGGCCCGACCGACGACAAGCCCGCGGTCACCCTGGAGACGCCAAGCGACCTCGACCGTGTCAGCAGCTTCCTCAACATCCGGGTCAAGGACATCGAGACGGTGTACGCCGAATGGAGCGCCCGTGGTGCGCAGTTCCTGACGCCGCCAAAGCAGCACCGGTACGAGATCCGCTGCTACATCCGCGATCCCGACGGTCATCTGATCGAGCTGGGGCAGACCACGGACTCAGAGGGTGACTGGACGCCCCCTCAGTGGCTGGCGAGTACGGCCGACGGGGAGCCCGAGTGAACGTACGCCCCTCGACCACGCTGGGGCGCCGGCGCCCTGGTGCTGCTCGGCTTGTGGGGTAGCCTGACCTGCTGGGTAGAGTCCGGCACAAGACACAATCCACAATCGGAAAGACGCTCATCGACCGCGCTCCGACGCCTCGCGAGGACCCGACGATCAGGCTCGGCCTGATCACCGCCCCGGGGGTTGCCGAGGAGCTCGGCAGGGAACTCGCCGAGGAACTTCCGGCCGGCCTGGCAGCCCGGGTTTCCCCCGAGGTGCAGTGGGAGATCCCGGTCGTGACCGACGAGTTGGCCGCCCGCGGTGGTGCGGGCACGGAGATCATCGACGCCGCGCACGAGCGAGTGCTGGGCGAGGGCTGGCACCTGGGGGTCGTGTTGACGGACCTGCCCCTGCGCATCGGGCACCGGCCGGTCGTGGCCGACGCCAGCGCCACTCACGGAGTCGCCGTGGTCTCGCTCCCGGCGCTCGGAGCAGTGCAGATGCGAAGGCGTGCACGCGACGCCGTGGTGCGGCTCGTCGACGGGCTGGTTGGAGAGAGCCTCGAGCTCGGCGGACGCGAAGGCGGGGAGCGCCGCCGGCGCGTCCGTCGACGCCTGCAGGAGATCGCACGAACGGAGCGGACCCTGCGGCCCGACGATGACGACGTCGACGTACGGCTCGTCGCCGCCGTCGTACGCGGCAACGCCCGGCTGCTTGCCGGGATGCTTCGCGCCAACCGGCCGTGGCGGCTGGTCGCAAGACTCTCCCGCGCGCTTGCCGCAGCGGGAGCCGCGATCGTCTTCGCGGTCCTGACGGCCGAAGTGTGGCAGTTGGCCGCGGCGCTCAGCCCGTGGAGGCTGGGCGCGCTGAGCCTCATCTCGATGGCGGCCGTCGTCGTCTTCCTGATCCTCGTCCACGGTCTGTGGAAGCGCCGGCCGGCGGGCGCCGGTCGCGAGCAGGCGATCCTCTTCAACGTCGCCACCACCCTGACGCTGATCATCGGTGTCGCGTCGCTGTACTGCGCGCTGTTCGTGATCGCCCTGGGGGTCGGGGAGCTGATGCTCGACCATCGCGTCGTGTCGGAGTCGATCCGGAACCATGTGAACTTCGCCACCTACCTGAAGATCGCCTGGATGACGGCCTCCCTCGCCACCGTCGCGGGAGCCCTCGGGGCCGGCCTCGAGAGCGACGCCGCCGTGCGAGAAGCCGCCTACGGATACCGCCCGGAGCGCGAGACCGAGCAGGAGCGGGAACCAGCCGCAGCGCAGGCGCGAC
>JBKQOO010000008.1:0-27884 GCA_052145475.1 Solirubrobacteraceae bacterium | reverse complement strand
CCCCATCTCCTTCGGCGGCAGCGGGCCGGAGAGTGCGAAGGTGAAGAACACGGCGACCATCACTGCGGCGGCGGCGAAGATCACCCTGCCGGAGTGCGCCATGCCGCTGACCATCGCGTCCTTGGCTATGTGGGTGTGATCCCAGTGCTCCTTGGCTGAGGACAGCAGGAACATGGTGTAGTCCATCGAGATCGCGAAGATCATGGCGAAGAAGAACACCGGCCCCCAGGCGTCGAGGAATCCCTGTGGCTGGAAGCCCAGGAGCGAGTGAAGGTCGCCGTCTTGGAAGATCCACTTCGAGACCCCGAATGCGGCGCCGGTGGCGAGCAGGTTGGTGAGCACGCCCGCCGCCGCGAGCAGCGGCGCCTGCAGTGCGAACAGCAGCAGTAGGAATCCGAGCACGAGAACGACCCCGATCACGAGCGAGGTCTTGGACGAGAGCAAGCCCTGCAGATCGTGGTTTTCGGCGGCCGCACCTCCGAGCAGGGCGCCCGGCGGCAGCTCGCTCCTGAGCCGGTTGATCGTCGCGCCGACCGCCGGGCTGGATGGGTCCTCGCGAGGGATCGCCGTCACCATGGCGAGCCCGCCGGCGCCGGGCTGGGTCGGCATGACCTGGGCGATGCCGGGGTCCGTTCGGGCGATGCGGGCAACGGTTGCCGCCTCGCTCGCGGGGGCTACGATCTGCAGAGGCCCGGTTGCACCGGGCCCCATCGCGGTCTGGACCTCCTGGTAGCCGATGCGTGAGGAGTCGCTGCTCGGGACGACCTTGATCGACGGCATCGCGGTCTTCAGCCGCGTCACCGGGAAGGCAAGCGCGAGCAGCACCGCCAAGGCCGGAATGCCGTAGCGGAACGGGTGGCGCCAGAGTCGCTCGCCCCACCCCGCGAACCGCGCGGAGCGGTGCAGGGCGGGTGGATTCGACTTCACCCATGGCAACGCGAGCTTGTCTACCCTCGGGCCGAGCTTCGCCAGCACCGCTGGCAGCAGCGTCAACGTGGCTGCCAGCACGAAGATGACGGCAAGCATGATCCCGAGGCTCATGCTGCGAAATGCGGGGCTGGGCACGAGCATCACAGCGGTCAGGGAGATCAGTACGGTGACGCCGCTGAACAAGACAGCCTTGCCCGCCGTGTCCATCGTCACGGCAGTCGCTTGCTCGGCGCCGAGCTCGGAGCCGAAGTAGGCGCCGCGGAAGCGCATCACCAGGAACAGTGCGTAGTCGATCCCGAGAGCGAGTGCGAACATCAGCGCGAAGTTCATCGCCCAGATCGAGATCGGTGTGATCAGGGTGCCGAGGTAAAGCGAGCCGGCGGCGGCGAGCAGCCCGACCATCGTCAGCATCAACGGGAGCCCCGCGGCCACCAGCGAGCCGAACGCGAGCAGCATGATTCCGAGCGTCACCGGCCAGGAGATGACCTCTGATTTGAGCATCGCGGAGCGGTTGGCAGCGTTGAAGTCCGACCACATCGCCGCTGCGCCCGTGAGGTTCACGACGACCGCTGCAGTCGAGATTCTGTGCAGGGCCCCCTTCAGCGTGTCGGCCGCGGCGACCATTTCATTTGGGTCGCGCGCGGCGCCGGCCTCTACGATCGCCGTGTGCCCATCCGCCGAGATCGACAGGCCCGGCGTGGGAGCGACGACTGTGCGTACGGCGCGGCTCGCCCGCAGCGTCTGCTCGACACGTGCGATCGCCGAGCGGAAGGCCGGGGCGCCGACCGTCGCCGACGGGGAGTAGACGACGGTCATCAGACCGTAGCCGCCGAGCCCGGCGAAGTCGCGTTCTACGAGCTTGCGCGCCCGCGCTGACTGCGATCCGCTCGCTTCCCAGCCCGCGCCGGAGAGGGCCTTCTCCACCCGCGGTGCGAAGAACCCGAGAACCAGCGCGACGAGCAGCCAGCCCAACAGCACAGTCCGAAAATGCGTCGCCGTGTAGCGCCCGAGCCGACCGATTGGCCCGATCTTTGTCTCATGATCGCCGGGGACGGCAACGGGCTCGGAGGCTCGCGGTGCGACCGTGACGCTCATCGCTCAGCTGCCCCCGGGATCTTCGCGTCGAGATCGTCAAGCTGGCGGCGCAAGCCACCGCAAACGTGCTCGCACAACTCGAACACGCCCTCGTCGGCGATCGAGTAGCGGG
This sequence comes from Solirubrobacteraceae bacterium, assembly GCA_052145475.1. GTDB lineage: Bacteria > Actinomycetota > Thermoleophilia > Solirubrobacterales > Solirubrobacteraceae > Palsa-744. Next base: position 25,747 of record JBKQOO010000008.1, on the reverse strand, counting down.
AGAAGTTTCCCTCCTTGCTGCGGCTCACCAGCCCGCTGCGCAGCAACAGGCCGAGATGCTTGGAGACGTTCTGCTGCGAGGCGCCCGTCGCCTCCTGAAGCTCTCCAACGGTCGCGGGCGCATCGCGCAACGCGTCCAGCAGGCGGATGCGCATCGGCTCGGCAAGGACACGAAAGCGCTCGGCGATCAACTCCACGAGCGGTGCAGGCAGGGGATGGGGGACGGCCGTGTCGTTCGTCATACGACCACGCTATCACAACTAAACTGTTGTGTGCTACTGTAGTTGTGTTCGTCGCTTCCCCGGAGCGGCTCGCCTAGTTGCGGCGGATGGCTCGCCGAGAGGCACGAGGGCACGATGTGCCCCAAGACACGAAAGAGGACGAGATGAGCAACACAAAGCAGGTGGCCCTCTGATGAGCATGACGGCGACAGCACGCCGGGTCGGCGACAGTCTCAGGCATCAAGTCGACGTCAACGGGCGCCACACGATCGTCACCGACGAGCCCGCGCGACTCGGCGGCTCAGACCTCGGCCCCGCACCCCACGAGCTGCTCGCGGCGACGCTCGCCTCGTGCATCGCGACGATGATCGCCATGTACGCACAGAACCGGAACTGGGACATCGGCGAAACCTCGGTGCAAGTCAACTACGACCCCGACAGCTCACCGCGACGCTTCGCGATCGAGATACAGCTGCCAAAGCCCATCACCACCGAACAGCGACGCAAGCTCGAGCGCGTCGCCCAGACCTGTCCGGTGAGGCGGGCACTGGAAGCTGACGTGAGCTTCGACGAGCACCTGATCGCAACGACCGTGCCAAGAGCCGCGTAACCCGTCGCGCAGTTCCGGTCTGCGCTGCGGACAGCAGCGCCCTAGGGGGGAAGGCTCTGGTTCCCAGGGCCTTTTGCATGCGCCCGAGTGGGCTCGAACGACCACAGGGAAATCTCCCCACAAGGCCCTCAACCTCGTACACGCGCGCAAACTCCTCACAGGAGCGTCCAGATCGTCCAGATAGCGCCGTTTCGCGGACACATCGGACGCATATGGAGTAGCGAGTGTTGCCACGCGAGGCTTCAGGACCGGCGACGTCCGTCCGATTAAGCACCGTGAAGTCGATGAAGCCGGCCGAGATCATCGGAGACTGCGTTCCTCATGTTGCTGCAGGCGCCCTCAAGCGAACCGAGACCCGCTGCGACAGCCGAGAGGCTACTGCGGCGTCTGACCCGTACAGCCGCTAGGCTGCCCCACCCGTGAGCACCGGACTAGAGCCAGCTCGGCTGACCGACCGCCGTGGCCTGCGACTGAAGCCCGCCTGGGTTCTGGTCGTGCTGGCTCTGGGAGCCGTGCTCGTGATCGGCGGCCTCTTGGTCCTCGGCGGCGGACAGACAGACGCACAGCCTCCCACCAGCAAACACTGGGCCGGCGCGCGTCACGTACAGCGTCCGGCGGCAGCCGCGACCCGAAGCGGCACGGGCGCGTCGAGCGCTGGCCCAGGGGGCCTCGGTGTTGCCGAGGTCCGAGACCCGGAAGAAGCCAAGAGCTTTCCCGTGTCAGCGTCCGTCCACCATCGCGCCGCATCGGACCCATCCGTGGTCGGCGAACAGATCGTCGCGGCCGGGGCGCCATCCGATGCAGAAGTTCGCAAGGAGCTGGGCGAAGAGGAACGCGCAAAGGTCCAGGAACGCGAAGCTCTGCACCACCTGCTCACCGCGGCGACGGGCGGCTTCTCGGTCGGCGGCAACGGCACGATCCCGATTCCTTCTGGCGTGCCCGAAGCAGTCCAGCGCGTCGTCGCGGGCGGCAATGCGATCGCGGACTTCCCCTACATATGGGGTGGGGGACACGCCTCGTTCATAGCCGACGGCTATGACTGCTCGGGGTCGGTGAGCTACGCGCTCGCGGCGGGCGGCCTGTTGAGCGCACCACTCGTCTCCGGCCAGCTCGCGAACTGGGGCGACGCCGGCCCCGGACGCTGGATCACGATCTACGCCAACGCTGGTCATACGTTCATGGACGTCGATGGCTTCTGGTTCGACACGGCCGGCCGGAGCGGCCCCTACGCGTCACGTTGGCTCGTCGCAACGCCCCCGCTTGCCGGATACTCGGTCCGCCACCCTCCGGGCTTCTAGCCGGGCCGGGCGCGCAGACCGCCGCGCCGCGCAGGCGCCGCGCGGCTCGCGCTGGCCTCCGAAGCCAGCGTCCGGTGGGCCCTCGCGACCACAGACCGCTGGTCGCCCGCCACTGGTGTTCTGCGTTGAGCCGATCGATCTGGCTGGGGGCCGGGCGGTTCGGTGGCCGCTCAGATCGCGCCGGGGTCATATGTGGCATGAGCAGAACCAGCTGTTGCCACGCCGCTTGCCACCGTCCGCCTGAAGGAACTCGCGCTCCGCCTCAGGTTCGCGCAAAGACACCGATTTCCAGGGACAATCCATGCACCTAAGTGGACACTACTCAAACCATTCTCCGGCCTTTACGGGCGTTCTCGATGCATTTTCGGCGGGTTTTCCCGATCAGGCTGGTCAAGACAGACCCGTGCCTGAGGCTCCGAGGCCGCGTCGTCTCGGCAACGGGGTGGTCCTGAGGGCCGTGATCGACGTTTTGTCGCAGGCTGACCGCCCCATGGACGTTGGGGAGGTCCACACCACAGTCGAAGGGCTCCTCGGACATCCTGTCTCCCGAGATTCGGTTAATAGCTGCCTTTCGACCGGCGCCTGTCGAGCGCGGCCCACCTTCGAGCGCGTCGGGCCGGGCCGCTACCGGCTCCATCGCGCTGCCTGACGAGAGCCGCGGCGCCAGCGCCATCGCCGCCGTTCGTCCCCAAACGCAGGCGTCAGCCGACCGTTCGGCGACACGCTCGCAACTCGTCCGATGGGGTCGTCTGCGCGGGTGTCGGTGGGACGCTCCCTTCGCGCGTAAGGCGAACACGCTGGCGCCTGCTTGTCGCGACGTGTTCAACGCCTTTGATCGGCGTTCTAGTCGAGGGGAACGAATCGCTTGAGCTTGCCGGTTGCTAGGCGCGGGATGTCAGCGACGGGCTGGATCAGAACAACCGGTTGCTGAAGCCCGGATCTGCCCAGTGCGCTGGCGATCTCGCTGGCTATCTCGTCGGTGCCGACGGGGCCGGTCGGGCAGATCGCGATTTGGGCCCCCGTCGGCGTTTGCTTGATCTGGTACTCGCTGATCGCGGAGTGCTTCGCGAGGATTGAGCGGAAGAGGTGGGGGTGGACGCTCACAGTGGGCCGATAGTGGAAGGTGTCGTCGTTGCGGCCTTCGATGTCCCGGATCCGCCGGTGGCTTGATCCGCAGGCACAGGGTTCCTCGTCGACGGTGATTTCGTCGGTGATCTCGTAGCGGATGAGCGGCATCAGGGGGTTGAAGAGATTGGTGAGGTAGATCTTGTGGGATCGCACCCCGGCGGGAACAGGGTCACCGTGCTCGTCGACAGGCTCAATGATGAGCAGGTCGTCGGTGAGGTGCATCCCCGGTCCTTTGAAGCAGCCGATGGCGGTGACTCCGCCCTCGGAGGTGCCCCACATGTTCGCGACGGGCGCGCTCCAGGTGTCTTCTGCGGCCTCGCGGATCTCGGGCAGCAGGGGCTCTGCCATGGTCAGGATCCTGCGGGGCTCAATGGTGAGGCGGCCAGAGTGGGCCTCGCCGACGAGCCGGGCGAGCATCGAGGGGTAGGTCGCTAGGTTGTCGCCCGCTACCTCGTTCAGGCCCGTGACGGTTTGATCTATCGGTGCGCCGACCCGGAACCGGTGGGTCTCGACGGCGCCGGTCGCAAACGTCTCTGAGACGGCGCTGGTGAAGTGTGTCGCGTTTTCAGCAGCGACGATCATCGCGACCGGTGGACGAGAAGCGAGTTCCGGGTCGCTGATGCGGTCAAGCAGCGATCGACGAAGGGCCGTTAGCTGGACGGTCGCCCATGCGTCCCAGCCCCAGACGAACACGCCGCGAACACCGGATGAGCCGCCGGAGGCGACGGCGTGCAGCTCACCTCGGAAGTATGCGTCGGAGTCCAGCGACGCGATATGCGCGTTCACGTCGGCCAGGCGGACCGCGGGGTCGGTGACGATCTCATCGAAGCTGCCCATCAGGTCCTGCTTGCTCATCACGGGAAGCTCGCGCAGAGTGTCCTCGTCGAGTGTCGCGAAGTTCACGTCGGCGAGCCGGGCGCGGTGCCAGGGCGAGCGCTCGACGGCGACCCGAACGAGATCGCGAAGGCGCGCTGTTCGCTCCTCGCGCAGGCGCTCGGCAGACCAGCCCACGCGTTCGAAGTGCTCGCCGAACCGCGACAGCAGATGCTCAATGTGACGCTGGCGGGTCTCCTCGTAAACAGTGCTCATATCTCTACGCCTGTAGAGTTCATGCGCCCTTCATCCGCCTTCCAGGCGCGCTCGCGCAGACCCCAGAGCCCGCAGAGCACTGGCGAGTGCTCCATTCCAGCCAAGCAGGCGTCTTGATTGCAAGGCCCCAGACCGTCGCTGAGGACGAGACGCGAGCGTCTCGCTGACCCTGAGCCAGGCTCCTGCTTCGGCGTCGGTGCGGGAGCCGCTGCAGGTCCCACCTGTCGCGCTCCGCTAGATCGCAGCCTCTGGGCTACTCGGTCCGCGCTTGAGCCGAGCGATGGGACATTGGAAGCGTCCGATTTGGAGGGTAATCGTTGTGATAACGACAACGAATGCACTTGAGTGGACTCGAACCACCACGGGAATACTCCCCACAAGGCCTCAACCTCGTACAGGCCCGCGAGATACGTCCGCCGGCAACCAGATTGTCCAGATAGCCCGCTTTGGCGGACATATTGGACGCATCTGGCGAGCGATGCAAGGGACGCATCTCGAGGCGGACACGCACTCCGCCTCTTGCTTGTACTCAGGTGAGCGCCGTCGGAGTCAGGGGCAGCCCGGCGGAGGCGGCCGCTGCGTGAAGGCGGCGGTCCCATGTCGCGACGGTCAGCGCGTCGCGGGGGAGGACCAGCGCGGCGGCCAGGTGCAGGGCGTCGAGGCTGCGGAGGTCGTGGTCGACCGTGAGTCTTGACGCCTCTTCGGCCAGCGCCTGGTCCAGCTCGATAACACCGAACGCTGGCCACTCGTCCCGAAAATGAGAAGCCGCTGTCTCGCCCGCTGTCAGCGTGGTCGCTCGCACGGTCTCGACGAACCCGATGCGGCAGATGAACCAGCCGCTGGCTTGGGCCATGGCGGCGCGGATCGTGTCGCTTCCATCCTCGGCGACGTAGCGCTTCACCAGCGCGCTCGCGTCCAGATACAGGTTCAGCGCTCTGCTTCCCGCTCGGACAGCACAAGCGACGAGGCGCTCACCTCGCTCTCAACGAGCGGGGGCGCCTGTCTCGGACGGGCGCCAGTGGGCGCTACGAGGCGTCCATCGGCCACCAGCCGGCGCAGCTGATCGTCCCCCGGGGCGGCCACCGCCGGCACCAGGTCCGCCACCGGTCGGCCGCGGAGCGTCACGCGAACCTGCTCACCACGACTCACAGACCGCAACGTCTTGCTGAGAGACTGCTTGAGCTCTCGGACACCAATCTCGCGCATGTGGACACCTTATCATCGATGAGGCCACAACGCCCGGGCCTGGCGCATGGGACGGGCCCCGCACCTGCGACGGCGGGACCGCGAGGCGCTTTACCCGCTGGACTGCGCGACCCGTGCGACCCTCGAAGAGACCCGTGCGCCGACCAGGGGAGGTCCCTGGCGCGACCGCCTGGCAGAGGTGCTGCTCTGGCATAGCGCAGCGAAGCGGGGGGTTTAGGCAGCCAATTCAGTCGTTTCATAACGAAAGGGGCGTCAGATGTCTGACCCGACAAGTAGGAATGGCACTCCCAGCGCGCAGGCCCTCCCCGATGCCGGGTTCGTGTTAGACCCGCGCCGAGCGGCGCTGGTCGTGATCGATCCCCAGAACGACTTCCTCAGCCCCAGCGGTGCTGGATGGCCAGTCTTCGGTCAGTGCGTCACCGAGAACAATGTTGTTGCGAACCTCGAGAACTTGTTCGAAGCGGCCAAGTCCACCGACCTGACAGTCGTTATCTCGCCCCACTACCTGTATCCCACCGACGGCGAATGGGATTTTGGGTGCCCGGCCGAGCAGCTGCTGGACGACCTTCAGATGTTCAAACGTTCCGGTCCGCTGACCGTTGAAGGTCTGGCTGGGTCTGGTGCCGATTTCCTCGAGCAGTTCCAGCGCTACATCCTCGATGGATCGACAGTCATCGTCTCCCCGCACAAGATATTCGGAGCGCAGACCAACGATCTCGCGCTACAGCTGCGGAAGCGCGGTTTGTCCCAGATCGTCCTGGCTGGAATGGCTGCGAACCTTTGCGTCGAGTCCCACCTCCGTCACCTTCTCGAGGAGGGCTTCGAAACTGCAGTCGTCCGCGATGCGACGGCCTCCGCACGAGTCCCTGCAGGCGACGGCTACTTGGCGGCCGTGACGAATTACACCTTCCTTGCCCACGCCGTCTGGATGACCGACGAGGCAGTCGCCCACATTCGCGAACCTGTCGCCGCGGCAACCTAGGCGGCGGGGCCGAACAGAAGAAGTGCCGATGCAACTTCGACGTTACAGCCGTCGATCGAGCGCAATGGCCGGACAAACGGCAGACCCGACAAATGGAGAGAAGAGCCATGAGTATCATCGACCAGGCGCTTAGCGCGAATGCAAACGCCGCCAGGGACTACGACCCGGACCGCGCGAAACCGCCAAAGCCCAAGATCGCGATCGTCACTTGCGCGGACCCGCGGCTCAGCAACATCGAGGAGATGCTGGGCCTAGCTGAAGCCGATGTAGACATGATCAGGAACTTTGGGACCGTGATCGATGACGACGCGATCCGGTCGCTGGTTCTCTCGACCCGGCTGCTGGGGAGTCGAGAGATAATGATCATCAATCACACGGACTGCGGCATGCTCAAGTTCACCGACAACGAAATGGAGGACCGGCTCCGTAGCGAAACGGGGGAGGAGCCGATCGCTCCGGCCCGGTTCTACAGCTTTACCGACGTCGAGGAGAACACCAAGGAACAGATACAGAAGGCCAGGTCACACCCCTGGATCTCGCCAGAGGTTCCCGTGAGGGGATTTGTCTACGACGTCGCCACCGGACGGCTGAGCGAGGTGTTCGCAGACGTGAAGGCTACGACCAGTTAGCACGGTCCCCGACGCCTCTGCGCGGGCCCACGAACGGATCGGATCCCGATATGCCAAGCCGCGCAATGCAGGACGTAATCGCGGCCCCGAGAGAGCTTCTGGCCGCGTCGACTGCGACGTGAGTGGTGGACGTTCGCGTGAAGCGGGCGTATGACCAGGCGGCAGCCTCGGATGGCTACCGGACGCTGATCGACCGGCTGTGGCCGCGCGGTGTCTCGCGCAAACGCGCCGCGCTCGATGCCTGGGACCGTGAGCTGGCGCCCAGCACGGAGTTGAGACAGTGGTTCGGTCACGATCCGAGCCGATTCGAGGAGTTCCGTCGGCGTTACATGGGGGAGCTGGGCGACCAACGTCCGCGGCTCAGCGAGCTTCGTCACGAGGCGCGAGAGAGAACGCTGACGCTCGTCTACGCCGCACACGACAGCGAACACAACGACGCGATCGTACTAGCGCAGGTGTTGCGTCGAGGCCTACCGAAGACCGCGAGGGACGGTGGCCGGTAGCGCCAACCCGATGCGCAGCGACGTCGTCCTGGGATCCGACGGCAGGCCGCGCTGCCCGTGGGTTGGCGCCGGCGACGGCGCGTCCTACCGCTACCACGACGAAGTGTGGGGCACCCGCACCTACGACGACTCCGCGATGTTCGAAGCGCTCACCCTGGGCGTGTTCGAGGTAGGACTCAGCTGGGCGATCGTGTTCGGCAAGAGAGACGCCTTCCGGACGGCATTCCGAGACTTCGACGTCGCGAAGGTCGCCGCGATGACCCCACGGGACATCGACCGACTGACACAAGATGCTTCGATCATCCGCAACCGCGGCAAGATCCAAGCGACCATCGACAATGCGCGGGCGATGATGTCAGCCTCGCCGAGCCTTGCGTCACTTGCCAAATCCCACGCGATCACTCGCAAGCGCGCACCCCGGTCCGCCGCCGACCTGCCGAAATCGACACCGCAGGCGGAAGCCTTCACCAAGCAGTTGAAGGCTCAGGGATACCGCTTCGTCGGCCCCACGAGCGTGTACGCATTCATGCAAAACGTCGGCGTGGTCAACGACCACATCCACGGGTGCTTCCGCGCGGTCGACTACCGTGCCACCGCACGGAACCGGTGAGATCACTGCCGCCTCCGTAGGCGCCCACTCTCCCGCCGAGCACAGCGGCAGGCCAGCGCCAGACACGTGCGCTGAGATAGAACGACCGGAAACGACTGCTCGACCGGTGCAAGAAGCTGTACGTCACGGGTCGTGTGATATTGGGCATACAGGCTGACGGAAGCAACGTTGACGTCTAGTATCGGGCGATGATGCAAGAGGAGCGCCCGGGTGCGGTGGCGGCGGCCAACGAGGAAGCGGTGCGTGCATGGGACACCGTCCTATACGAGCGCTGGAAGTCCAACCGCAAGGTGTTCGTAGGCGCGCTGGCAGGGGTCACCGAGGAGGTCTTCGAGCTCTTTCCCCCGCCCGAGCGTGGACGCTGCATCGACATCGGGTGCGGCTTCGGCGAGACGACGCAGCAACTGGCCGAGCTCGTCGGACCGGGAGGTTCCGTGCTCGGCACCGATTCCTCGCCGCGGTTCATCGAGGACGCCCGTCGCGAGGCCGTCGAGGCCGGGGTTGAAAACATTGCCTTCGAGACCGCCGATGCGCAGACTGCGGAGTGGGGTCCGATCTACGACTACGCCTTCTCGCGCATGGGGACGCAGTTCTTCGCCGCACCGGTTCCGGCTATGCGCGCCATCCGCGGCGCGCTCAAGCCCGGCGGCAGACTCGTCAAGGTCTGCTGGCGCAGCAAGGCTGAAAGCGCGATGTGGGCGCAGACGGAGCAGGTCGTTGGGCGGTTCCTCTCGCGCCCTGACGAGTACGAGGCCGACACCTGCGGGCCCGGACCATTCTCGCTCGGTAACCCCGAGACCACCCGCGGCATTCTCCAGGCGGCCGGATTTGACGAGATCGAGCTTCATCCGCGTGACATCGACTACTTCATGGGTGCAGACATGGACGAGGCGGTCGACTCCCTGCTCGCGATCGGACCCGGCGCCGAGCTGATCCGCCTGAACGGCGACTACGGGGAGAGCCGTCGGGGCGAGATCGCCGAGGCCCTGAGGGGCCACTATGCGGCATGGCAAAAGCCCGATGGCTCCATAGTCGGCCGCGGCGCTGTCTGGATCGTCACAGCCACGAACCCCGGTTAGCCGAGGTATCCGCGTCGAGGGACGTGCTATCCCGCTCGGTGCGCAGGGCGAGGACCGACGCGCCGATGCGCGCCGGCGCGGTCGAGAAGACCTGGTCGCCGGAATCGTGCCGTGCCTACGGGTATGGCCCCCGGCGCTTGTTGCTGGACGCATGTGTAGGAACGGGTGTTGTCACGGGCGACGGCTGTCGCGACCTACTCGAGCACCGTGACGTCGCGACGCGCTGCGGTCCACCGGGCTGTAAGCCCGGCCGGGTTTCGGCGATGATTTCTGTCGCGATGGGGGACTCGACAGACCGACGTCGTCTCGTCGCGCCTGCGGGCGCCGATGTCGTCCGGGCGCCACTGGCGCCGACCGCCGTCGAGACGCCAGCCGGGCGAGTGGAGGTGCCACTGGCGATACGGCTTGCTCTCGGTCTGCTCGGCGTTGTGCTGGCGCTCGAGATCGCGGGCGAACTGTCCGGCGTTGCCGGGCCCGCGAGCTTTTACGAAGTCTGGCTCGGCACTGCGTTGCTCGCCGGCTGCGCCGCCGTGTGTCTCGCTCGCGCGTGGTCGCAGCCGGTCGACCGCGCGGCGTGGGTCGCCATGGCCGTGGCCATGCTCAGCTGGACCCTCGGGACCGTGCTGTGGGAGATCCAGTACTCGGGTGTCGTCCGCCCGCCATACCCGAGTGACGCCGACGTGCTGTGGCTGCTCTGGTATCCGCTGACGGCTGTCGGCATCGCTCTCATGATCAAGGCACGGGTGGCGCGGTTCGACCTGGCCAGCTGGATGGACGGGTTCGTCGTGATGCTCCTCGTCCTGGCCGCCGCCTTTCCGCTCACGTTGAATCCGGTCGTCCAGTACTTCGGTTCGGACCAACTCGCCGGGCTCGTGGACATCAGCTACCCGCTGCTGGACACGCTGCTACTCGGAGCAATCCTCGGGACGTTCGCACTGATGGCCTGGCGGCCCGATCCTGCGTGGGTTCTGATCGCGCTGGGTGTCGCGGCGATGACGATCGGCGATGCCGCCTTTGCGGTCCAGCAGGCACGAGGGGCCTCCGAGGATGTCCATTACGGCTTCGTGTGGAGCGCGGGGGCGCTGATGGTCGCCTGCGCCGCCTGGGTGCCGGCCGTGCACCGCTCCCCGCGTCGCGAGCTGCACGGCTGGTCGGCCATCGCTCTGCCGCTGTTCGCAGCTGTGCTGGCGGTCGCGCTTCAGTTGTGCGTCGTCCTCTTCCGATCCTTCGACACCAAGACACACAAGGTGACGGTGCTGGTCGTGCTCGTGATCGCCGCTGCCCAGCTCATCCTGGCCAGGCCGCGCGCCGACGAATCCTCCCGCCCGAGCGGCGAGGTCAATTAGGACTGCGTGAGTGAGCCTGCCTCGCGTGCGCCTTGTCGGGGCGTTTTGGGGGCTGCAGATGGTGCGCCTCAGATTCGAGGAGTTCGACGGCACCCTCGATCCGACGTCGCCGGCGCCCGCACCTCTCCGAAGGAGGTCCGACTGGCCGCTTCGACTGTGTCGGGGTCAACAAGGCATGGAGGACACCCAACTGTTGCCGCGCCGTTGCCACGGTCCGTCTACCGGAATTCGAACGCGATTATGAGACTCTCAGGCATGCCGCCGACGCCGGCCGGGTCACCGTCGGACCGGACTGTGACGAGCGGAGCGCGGGCGGCAACGTGGCTAGTAACTAGACCAAGAGCGTCCGGGCGCCAGGCCGCGGCAGGGGACAGCTTGTCGGGCAACGGCGTCGGCCTAGGCCAAGCGACATGGATGCGGGTATGGGTCCGTCGCGGGCCGGCAGGCGGTCCGCTCCCCCGCCGGACACCATCGAGCAGGTCGTCGAGACGCCGGACAGAGACGGCGCGTACCCGCGGCTGACGGAGGAGGAGATCGCGCGGCTGCAAGCCGAGGGTGAGGTCCGGGCCACCCACTTGGGGGAGATCCTGTTCCGCGAAGGCGACGTCAACTACGACTTCTGCGTCGTGCTGGCGGGAAAGGTCGCCGTTGTAGACGGCTACGAAGGCCCCGAGGAACGCGTCATCGCGGTGCACGGCCCTCGGCGGTTCCTCGGCGAGCTGGGCCTGCTCACGGGTCAAGCGGCCTTCTTCACGACGGTCGTCCGGGAGCCGGGCGAAGTCCTGATCGTGACCGTCGACCGCCTGCGCGCGTTGATCCTCGAGGATGCCCGGCTCGGCGACCTGCTGCTGCGCGCCTACTTCTCGCGGCGGGAGCTGCTGATCGGCCTCGGCGGCGGCTTCAAGGTGATCGGCTCCCGCTACTCGCCGGATGCCAGGCGCCTGCGTGAGTTCCTCGCACGCAACCGCCTTCCCCATCGGTGGATCGAGGTCGAGCGGGATCCGGGCGCCGAGGCACTGCTACGGGAGGTCGGTGTGGCACCGCAGGAAACCCCCGTCGTCATCTGGCACGGCGAACTGCTGCGCAACCCCTCCAACGAGGAGCTTGCCGAGGTCGTCGGCTTGAACCACACGGCTGCGCCGGTGAGCGTGTGCGACCTGCTCGTCGTCGGCGCCGGCCCGGCGGGGCTGGCGGCTTCGGTCTACGGCGCCTCCGAGGGTCTCGACACCGTGACACTCGACAGCGTCGCCACTGGCGGACAGGCTGGGACGTCCTCGAAGATCGAGAACTACCTGGGCTTCCCAACCGGCATCTCTGGCGCCGAGCTGGCGGAGCGGGCAGCCATCCAGGCTGGCAAGTTCGGCGCGCGCATCACGGTCCCCGCGGAAGCGGTCGGACTCGATCGCGAGGAGGGCCACCACCGGGTTCGTCTCGCCGACGAGCGTGAGCTGCTGGCCCGTGCCGTGATCGTCGCCAGCGGCGCACGCTACCGGCGGCTACCCGTGCCACGCCTCGAGGAGTTCGAGCCGAACAGCGTCTATTACGCCGCAACCCTGATGGAGGCCCAGTTATGCGCCGGGGACCCGATCATCGTCGTCGGCGGCGGCAACTCGGCAGGGCAAGCGACACTGTTCCTCTCACACTTCGCGACGAAGCTGCGCCTCGTGATACGGGGCGGGTCCCTGACCAAGGACATGTCGCGCTATCTCGCCGACCGGATCGAACGCAGCAAGGTCGAGGTGCTGCTCGAGTCGGAAGTGCGGGAGCTGCTCGGCGAGGACACGCTGGACGGGGTTGTGGTGGAGCACCGTCGCACCGGTGAGCGCCGCGAGCTCCCGGCCAAGGCGCTGTTCGTGTTCATCGGCGCCGATCCCCACACGGGCTGGCTGTCCGGCTCGGTCGCGCTGGACGACCACGGCTTCGTGCTGACCGGGCGCGCCGCCAATGCAGGATGCGGCCAAACCGCCGGCGCGCCATCCCCCTCTCTCCTGGAGACCAGTAGCCCGGGCGTCTTCGCCGTCGGCGACGCCCGCAGCGGCTCGATCAAGCGCGTCGCCTCAGCTGTCGGGGAGGGTTCGATGGCCGTCCGTCTGGCCTACGAGTTCCTCGAGCGGCTGCACGAGCATCCGCACCACGCGCCGTAGTCAAACGAACATTTCGTCCACGTAGCACCAGCGCCACTCCTCACCCGGCTCGAAAGAGCGCACGACCGGGTGGCCGATCGCGTGGGCGTGGGCGCGCGCGTGGCGGTTCGGAGAGGAGTCGCAGCACCCGACATGGCCGCAGGTCAGGCAGAGACGCAGGTGAACCCAGGGAGAGCCGATGCGAAGGCACTCCTCGCAACCGTCTGGAGTGCGCGGCGTGACCGGTCGGATCGCCACGAGGTGCGGACACACTGCTATCGCCATGGTGTCCCCACTAGGCCGTGCTTGAGCCGCCTCAACGCCGGTCCCGCACGGGTAGATGCCCCCGCCCTGCCCATGCCTGCCGCGCGCCCGTTCGGCGACGCCGAGCTCGCGGATCGAGCCAAAATGCTCGTGCTCGGAAAGTGTTCGGATTTGCCATTGGCAACATTACCGAACACCACGCCAGCGCCGGGAGAAGACTCCTGCGGACAGCGAACCCCGCGATGCGGAGCTTGTTCTCATGCGCTCGAGTGGACTCGAACCACCACGGGGAAAACTCCCCACAAGGCCCTCAGTGAAAGCAGGCGCCCGTGGCCCGAGCGGATCGGGAGTAAGACCGGGTCGTTGATGTCAGAGGCCGAGGCCGCCGGTCGGTCACGTTCCGACCGAGTGGGACCGGCCCCTCGCCCGACCGGGCGACTTCGTTTTAGGATGGGACGCGCCGATGCGGGGGTGGGCTTTGTGCAGCAGCGGCCGTGCCAGGACCGGGATCGCGGCCCTCGCGCTCGGCGCGCTTGGAGTGGTCTTTGGTGACATCGGCACGAGCCCGCTCTATGCGTTCCAGAGCGTCTTCTTCGTCGACGGTGGCGTTGTGCACGCCACCCCGGTCCACGTCTATGGGGCCGTATCGCTCGTGTTCTGGACCATCACGCTCATCGTCTCGGTCAAGTACGTGACGTTCGTCATGCGCGCCGACAACGACGGCGAGGGCGGCATCATGGCGCTGGTGGCACTGGTCCAGCGGACGCTCGGGCCCACCCACCGCGCCACCGCCAAGCTCGTCGCGCTGGGCGGCCTTGGCGCCGCGCTGTTCTACGGCGACAGCGCCATCACGCCCGCGCTATCCGTCCTGTCGGCCAACGAGGGGCTGAAGGTCGTCGACCCCGGACTGGCCCCCGTGGTGGTGCCGCTCACCGTAGGGGTCCTCACCGCGCTGTTCGCGGTCGAGCGCTGGGGGACCGAGCGCATCAGCCACCTATTCGGTCCGGTGATGCTGGTGTGGTTCGCCGCGATCGCGCTCGCCGGCCTGCGCCAGGTCGCGAAACGGCCCGCGATCCTCAAAGGGCTCTCGCCGACCTTTGCCACGTCGTTCGTTGCCCATCAGCCATTCATCGCGCTCGTGGCGATGGGCGCCGTGGTGCTCTGCGTTACGGGCGCCGAGGCGCTGTATTCAGACATGGGGCATTTCGGGCGCGCGCCCATTCGCCTCGCCTGGTTCGCGCTCGTGTTTCCGGCCCTCACGCTCAACTACCTCGGGCAGGCCGGGCTGATCGTGGCTCACCCCCAGGCCAAGAGCAACCCGTTCTACCTCCTATTCCCCGTGTGGTCGCGTGTGCCGATAGTCGTGCTCGCCGGGGCCGCCACGGTGATCGCTTCGCAGGCTGTCATCTCGGGGGCGTACTCGCTGACGAGTCAGGCGATCCGTCTGGGCTTCCTCCCGCGGGTGACCATCCGGCACACCTCGAGCGAAGAGGCTGGCCAGATCTACATCCCGCTGGTGAACTGGGCGCTGTTCGCTGCCGTTGTGGCGATCACGCTTGCCTTCCGCACCTCCACGCGCCTCTCCGGTGCGTACGGCGTCGCCGTCACCGGCACCTTCATCACCACCACGATCCTGTTCCTCGCGGTGGCACGCGCGCGGTGGCACTGGGCACCCTGGAAGTTCGGCCTGTTTGGAATCGTCTTCCTCGGGATCGAGTCGACCTTCTTCCTCGCCAACCTTCCGAAGGTGCCCCACGGAGGATGGGTGACGTTGTTGATCGCCGCGCTCCTGTTCACGCTGATGAGCACCTGGCAGCGAGGAAGCCGCATCGTTGCCCAGAAGCGTTCGCTCAAAGAGGGCTCACTCGAGGACCTGCTCGAGGAGCTGCATAGCACGCAGGCGCACGTGGTCCGGGTACCCGGCACGGCGATCTACCCGGATGGCTCCGGCGACACGGTGCCGCTGGCCCTGCGCGCGAGCGTTGATCGCCTGGGTGTGCTGGAAGAGTCCGTCGTGATCGTCTCTGCCGAGCCCGCGAACAGCCCCCACGTCGACCCCGCCGAGCAGATCCGAATCGACGACCGAAGCTCCCGGCCCGACGGCATCGCGCTCGTGACCGCCCGGTTCGGCTTCCAGGACTCGCAGGACGTGCCCGCGGCCCTGCAACGCGCGATCGACAACGGCCTGGAGGGCGACTTGGACCTCGATCACGCGTCGTACCTGCTCTCCCGCACGAGAATCGCCGTGACTAACGACCCTGGAATGCCGGTCTGGCGCAAGAGGCTGTTCGTCCTAATGGCGCGCACCGAGATCGACCCGGCCGAAGACATGTCGCTCCCCGGCGAGCGCACCGTCGTCATCGCGTCCGAGGTCACCCTCTGAGCCCTCGTCCCAGCCGAAGCGAGCCGCAGTGGCCCTGTGAAGGGGCGCCGTGTGGGGCGCGCCGGCTCGTCCCAACACGCCAGTTGGGCCCCGCTCCGAAGCGACGCTCGACCCGCCGTCGCAGGGCCGCGGCGCTCATGGGCGGTCGCGGGGCTGCTCCGCTGCAGTCCTGTCGTGCCCGCGCCCGACGCGATGGCCGCTTAGGAGCACTCGTGGTCATTCCACGCATGCGAATGAATCCCAGGCCGCGTCCGAACCGACTGCTGCCATAGTGTTGCCAGGCCCGCCCCAGGCCCGGCGCACCGCGCCTGGGCACAACCGAAAAACCACAGAATTGCAGGGCGTTCTCATGCGCTCGAGTGGACTCGAACCACCACGGGCCGTGAAGCCCACAAGGCCCTCAACACGGCGGCGTTCCGGTTCGACACGGCTCGCGCCCTCGAGGATCCGCGGCGACTCGCTTGGACCAAGGGCGTAGCATCCGCGAGGACTAGGTCTACGCATCCTGCCGATGGGAGGGACGCAATGAGCAGCAAGCCGAACATCGTGCTTGTTCATGGCTTCTGGGGGGGCGCCGCCCATTGGGCCAAGGTGATCGTCGAGCTGAACGGTCGCGGCTACGACTCGCTTCATGCCGTGGAGAATCCGTTGACGTCCATCTCAGACGACGCAGAGCGCACGAAAAAGATGGTCAAGCAGATCGACGGGCCCGTGTTGCTCGTCGGCCACTCCTACGGCGGAGCCGTCATTACAGTGGCGGGGGACTTGCCGAACGTGGTCGGGCTCGTGTACGTCGCCGCATTCGCTCCCGACGCTGGCGAGAGCTTGGCCCAGATCGGCGAAGAGCGGGCGGCAGCAGCGGTCGAGAACGTCGCGCCGGACTCTGACGGCTATGTCTGGATCAAGCAGGACAAGTTCCACGAGAGCTTCTGCCAGGACCTTCCGGCCGACGAGGCGCTCGTGATGGCCGTGACGCAGAAGGCGCCGGTTGGCTCGGTGTTCGGAGAAGCCTTCTCCGCCCCGGCCTGGAAGAAGAAGCCGAGTTGGTACCAGGTGTCGACGGACGATCGCATGATCCACCCCGACACAGAGCGTCAGATGGCCGCGCGGATGAACCCGCAGCGCACGGTCGAGCTCGACGCAAGCCACGCCTCGCTGGCCTCACAGCCGACGGCGATCGTGGACCTGATCGACGAGGCCGCGAGCTCGATCCCCTAATCGCTCCTCGCCTGGGCCCGATTCGACGGTTGTGAGCTGGGCGCGGGCTCGCGGGTGAGCCATTGCTCGAGCACGGCTAGCAGCACTCGGCGAGCCACGGATTCAGGTCCATCCTCGCCGTCCCTCTCGGCCTCGGCGGCGTCGAGCACGGCCTCGAATGTCGGCGGGGCCTCGGGGGGCGCGAGCGACGCGACCAGATCCCGAACTGCGTCGAGCGCCCGGCCGAGCTGCGAGGAAGGCTCTGGGAGGCCGAGCTCAGCGCGCCAGCCGCCGTCGCGAGCTTCGCTGAAGAGTGCCTCGATTCGAGCAGGGCGGCGAGCGAGGACCTCCGCGACGGCGTCGGTCCACGCCGTCAGGACGGTGAGGTCGCCTGCGGCAAGCGGAGATTGGCCGATCGGACCTGACGCCTGCGACACGACCAATGCGCTCGAGTGGACTCGAACCACCACGGGCCGTTAAGCCCACAAGGCCCTCAACCTCGTACAGGCCTGCAAGATGCTTACAGGAGCGTCCAGATCGTCCAAATAGCGCGCTTTCGCGGACGCATCGGACGCATATGGAGGAGCGAGTGTTGCCGCGATGTTGCCACGATGCGGCCCTTCGGGGCCTCGCCGAAGATCAGGCGAACGACGTCACCCGCGCTCGTGGGCGCTGAGAACTTTTCCAGCGGCGGCACGGAGCGAGTAGGTAGCCGGCCGTTTCGAGACGCTTACGCGTCGGAAGCGTTGAGGGCGCCGATGCAGCGCGTCAGCAGCTCGCGCAGGGTGGCGGTCTCGGCGGGGCTCATGCTGTGTGCGATCTGCTGTTCGATTGGCTCGACGAGCTCGCGTCCTGTGTGGAGCGCCTCGCGTCCGACGGCGGTCAGGTGAATCTCCAGCACGGTTCGGTGGCGGGGGTGTGGGTGGCGCTCCACGAGACCCTGCTCCTGCATCCCCTTGAGGGCCACCATCATTGCTTGCGGGCTGACGAGGCATGCGCGAGCCAGCTCGGCAGCGGTTATGCCTGGATGCTGGTCGAGCTCGGCGAGGGCGACATACTGGGGGAGCGTCAGGCCCGTCTCCTTGAGTGCCGAGCTCTTGGCTCGAAGCAGTGTCTGCTCGCTGCGCTTGAGCAGCTTCCCGAGGCTCTCCTGCGCTGCCTCGGGCTGCTGAGCGGTCACGGCTTCCAAGGCACGACGGCGCCGAAACGCACGAGCTCGCCGTAGAACGAGGGCTCGAAGGTGCGTCGTAGCGCAAGCTCGACGAGCGCTCCGGCGGCCTGGTCAGGGGTCTGGGCGCCGCTCATGTCGAACCACGGCCGTGAGGCGTCGGTGTCGATCATCCCGGGGCAGACTGCGGCCAGCAGTGTTTCGCGCGGGACGTCTGCCTCACGCTGCAAGCCGGCGAGCGTCCGGACCGCGCTGACCTGGGCGATCTTCGAGGGGATGTTGATGAATGCCGGCCACCCCTCCGGAAGAGCGCTGCCGTCGTGGACCGCGTTGCGCCAGCGGTCGACCTGGTGGTCCACCTCGGCGAGCGTCTCGAGCCCGTCGAAGCGACGGTGGAGCACAGGCGCCAGGTAGTGCAAGGTCCCGAGTGTGCTCGCCACTACGAGCATCGTGCCGCCGTCCGCGATGAGCGGCATGAAGGTACGGAGCACACGGGTCGTGCCGAAGTTGTTCGTCTCCACGTACCGATCGATCATCTCGGTGGTGCGATCGCCGGGGAGCACCCGGGTGTAGGCGTTGGAGATGACGATGTCGAGGGTGCCGTGGCGATCGCGCAGCTTCGCCCCGAGCTCCGCGACAGAGTCCTCGAGGGACACGTCGAGCCATGCGGTCTCGACGCTCGCGCCGCCCCCAGACGCGAGGTGCCCATGCGCCTCGGCCACGCGTCCGCGGTCCCGGCCTGTCAGATAGACCGTGTCCGCGCTGTCGAGGGATGCAGCCAGGCGTTGGACGAGCGCAAGGCCGAGGCCCTGGGTGGCGCCAGTCACCAGTGCTACGCGACTCATGGTTGAAGCTTATCAAATAATTGAGAGAGAACACAGGATTGACAGGAGGGTCGATGCAGGCGCAGCGGCCAGGAACTCCGCGGCCGGTACCAGAGTCCCGATCGAGCGGAAACCGCGCGGCCGCCAAGCCATCGCCGTCTCGGCGCGGGCGAGAAGACACCAGCCCTGCCGCACGCCCCAGGTTGGCTCAATCGGCGAGGTCCGGGCGCGTGACGCGTCAGCGGTCGAGCCACAACAGCTGGTCGCGGCCCGCCGCGATCCGACGGAAGATCCCGGGCCGCATTCCACGTCGATCGGGGAGAGCTACAACCGTGGTCTACGGCTAGGCTCATCTCCATGAAGGCTGCCGACGTCGCCGCAAGCGATCCGGTCGCGCCGCTGCTGAAGACGAAGCTCGAAGCCCCCGCATGCCCACGCCTCGTCGTCCGTGAGACTCTGATCCGGGAACTGTCGAGTGGCGTGTCGCTCCCCCTCACGCTGGTCTACGGACCCGCCGGTAGCGGGAAGACAATGCTCGTCACGCAGTGGCTGACCTCGGCGGCAGACGGTGTGCCGGTCGCTTGGCTCTCGCTAGACGCCGGGGACAACGATCCCGCACGGTTCTGGATCTACATCCTTGGCGCGCTGCGCTCGGTGCTCCCCGGCTTCGGCGATCCCGCGCTGGCGATGCTGCGCACGCCCGGCGCCGACCTCGTCGACGAAGCTGTGCTGGAGATCGTCAACGAGCTCGTCGACGGGACACGGCAGTCGGTCCTGATCCTCGACGACTACCACACGATCCGTGACGAGCGGATCCACAGCGGGATGACATCCCTGCTCGAACATCTCCCGAACACGCTTCGGATCGTGATCACATCGAGGGCCGAACCGCCTCTGCGAATCGGGACCTTGCGCGCACGCGGGCAGCTCAGTGAGCTCGACGCCTCCAAGCTGCGCTTCTCGCCTGCCGAAGCCGAATCCCTGCTCAACGACGTCCACGGCCTCGACTTGGACGCCGACACGGTCGGCCGGCTGCACAGGCGGACCGAGGGCTGGGCGGCCGGTCTCTACCTGGGCGTGCTGTCGCTGCGGGGTCGCGAGGACGCGAGCGCCTTCATCGAGTCGTTCGCCGGCAGCGACCGGCGTGTGGTCGACTACCTCGGCGCTGAGGTGCTCGCCGACGTGCCTGGCGGGGAGCTCGATTTCCTGCTCGACACGGCCATACTGGGCAGGTTCTGCGCGCCCCTTTGCGAGGCCGTCACCGGCGTTCACGACGCCCGCGCGAGCCTTGATCGGCTCGAGCGCTCCAATTACTTCCTGATCCCGCTCGATTCAGGTCATGACTGGTATCGGTATCACCACCTCTTCGGCGACCTGCTCCGTCACGAGCTCGAGCGCCGACGCCCGGACTCGCTCGCCGAGCTCAACCGCCGGGCCGGGCGATGGTTCCTCGAAGCTGGGCTCGTGTCCGATGCGATCGGGCACCTGACGGCGGCCGGCGATCTCGACGAGGTATCCGAGCTGATCGCGACACACTGGCTGTCGTTCAGCAACGTCGGGCAGCGCGCGACGGTCGCGCGGTGGCTCGAGGCTCTGCCGGCAGACCACGTCCTCAGCGACGCGCGAATGTGCCTCGCCGAGGCGAGGACGGCGTCGATCGCCGGCGATCGCGACGAGATCCTCGCGTGGCTCGATCATGCTGAGAGGGCACCGAGGTTCAACCCGAGCGAGGACCCAGCCCGACGCGAGCAGGTGACCGTCTTCCGCTCGATCGCCTGGGAGCTGCGCGGCGACATGCAGAGGGCGAAGCAGCTGTCGCTCAGTCTCGCGCCGCTGGACGGGAGCTCCTTCTGGCACGGGCTCGCGGCAAGCAATCTCGGCTCGACGGCCTACTGGCTGGATGACAGCGCGGAGGCCGGCGCCCGTTTTGAGAGCGCGCTCGAGCTGAACCACGACCGCATCGCGATGGTCTCGCTCGCCGCGACCGGGCAGCTCGCCGTGATCGCGGCCGACGAAGGAGACTGGCATTCGTGCGCGGCTCACGTGAAAGCCGGCTCCGAGCTCGTGCGGGCGGGGGGGCTCGAGGAGTATCGGCAGTGCAGCCTGATGCATGTCGCCCGAGGGCGGATGCTGGCGCACGAGCGAAATCCGAGCGACGCCCGTGCGGAGCTCGAACGGGCGCTGACGCTAGCTCGGCGTGGCCTGGGGATCGTCGAGCTGGCCTACGTCCTGGTCACCCTCGCCGGCCTGCTCCAGGATGCCGGCGAGCGCCGCGCCGCCAGGGAGCTCGTACTCGAGGCGCGCGACCATCTGTCAGGCGCTCCGGAACCCGGCATTCGCATCACGCGGCTTCTCGCACGGGCGGAAGCGCGACTGCGCCTCGTCTTCCATTCCCGGGTGCCGCGCTCGGTCGAGGAGCTGACGCCGCGGGAGGAGGCGGTCCTGCGTCTGCTCCCAAGCGGCCTGTCGGCCAGGGAGATCGGAGGCGAGCTCGGCGTCTCTCACGACACGATCAAGACCCACACCAAGAGCATCTACCGGAAGCTCGGTGCGTCGAGCAGGCGCGAGGCCGTCACGCGCGCGCGAGAGCTCGAGCTGCTCTGAGCCTCCTCCCTCACCCGCCCGGGTGAGATCAGTCCGGGTGATCACGACTCACCCCGGTCGCTCGCAACCTCCCAATACGTCTCGAAGCGACCACGAAGGAGCTGAGCACATGGCCAAGGCGAACATCGATCCCGCGCTCGAGCGCAACCGACGCTTTGCCGCTGCGGGCGCTTACGAGGGAGCCGTCATGTTTCCCGAGCTGGGCCTGTTCGTGATCACCTGCCTCGACCCTCGCGTCGACCCCGCACACTTTCTCGATCTCGCGCTGGGCGACGCGATGGTCATCCGCAACGTCGGCGGCCGCGTCAACCGGCAGGTCGTCAACGACGTCGCCTTCATCGGCCAGCTCGCCGAAGGCATGCTGCCCGATGGCCCGTTGTTCGAGGTCGCCGTGATCCACCACACGGCATGCGGAAGCGCTGCGCTCGCCGATGGCGTGTTCCGCCACCGTTACGCCGAGCGGATCGGAGCCGAAGAGTCGACCCTGCGCGAACAGGCCGTCCTCGACCCCGACGCGACCGTCACGCGAGACGTGGAACGTCTCCGCTGTGCACCCGCGATCTCCTCGCGGATCAGGGTATCCGGGCACGTGTATGACATCGCGACCGGCTTGGTGCGAACGGTCCTCCCGGCGGCGAGCCGTCGCAGCGAGGGCCTCCCCGAATCCGCACGAGCGAGGGCATAGCGATGCTCTCCAAACTTGCCGGCTTCCTCTACGCGAACCGTCGCCGCGTCGTGTTCGCCGCAGTGCTCGGCACGGCGATCGCCGGAACGTTCGGGCTCGGCGTCGCCAAGAAGCTGAGCCCCTACGGGGCCAAGGATCCCGCGACGCAGTCAGTGCAGGCCGAACACCGCTACCAGGCCGCCTCGGGACGCCAGATCAACCCCGGGATCGTCGCCCTCGTAAGCGCCGGCGACGTTCACAGCGCCGCGACCGAGTCGCGTGTCCGCTCGGTCGAGCGTCAGCTGCGCTCGAGCCGTGATGTCGCAAGCGTCTCGAGCTACTACGACAGCCACGATCCGGCGATGATCTCCTTCGACGGCCGCGAGACCTACGTCGTCGCCTACTTCAAGCCGAAGTCCGATTCGACGCTCGAAAAGGACGCAAAGCGCCTCCAGACACAGTTCGCCCGTGAGCACGACGTCAAGCTCGGCGGCGCAGAGATAGGCAGTGCACAGGCGAACACGCAGGTGGGCGAAGACCTCGCCAAGGCGGAGCTGCTCGCATTCCCGTTCATCTTCCTGCTCTCGCTCCTGTTCTTCCGCTCGCTGGTTGCCTCGCTGCTGCCACCGCTGCTCGGCGGCCTGGCGATCCTCGCAACGTTCTTCGCTTTGCGCGTGGTTTCGAACTTCACCGACCTGTCCGTGTTCGCGCTCAACCTCGTGACCGGCCTCGGGCTCGGGCTATCGATCGACTACAGCCTCTTCACGGTCTCGCGCTACCGCGAGGAGGCGGCGACGCGCGGCTACGGCGTCGACGCGCTGCGGCGCACGCTTGAAACCTCCGGCAGGACGATCCTCTTCAGCTCACTGACTGTCGCCGCCGCGATCGCGTCGCTGGCGATCTTCCCCCAGCGGTTCCTGTACTCGATGGGGATCGGCGGCGCGCTCGTGGCGCTGATCGCAGCCGGGCTCGCGCTGACAGTGCTTCCGGCGTTGCTCGCGATGCTCGGGCCCCGGGTCAACGCGCTCGCCCCCGCACGGCTGCAGCGCGCCGCCGAGCGCGACGCGCGCCCCCTGCAATCGGGCTTCTGGTACCGGCTGTCGCACTTCGTGCTGCGCCGCCCGGGCAGGATCGCGCTGGCCAGCAGCGCGCTGCTGATCGCGCTCGGGATCCCGTTCTTCGCCACGATCAGGTTCCTGCCCGTCGACGCAAGCGTGCTGCCCACAAGCGCGAGCGCACGCCAGGTCGATGACGCCCTGCGCACGGAGTTCCCGCCCGGCCGCACCGCCCCGCTCGAGGTCCTGATCGCCGCGCCGGCACGATCGCGGCAGGCGACCGCGTTCTCCGCCCGTGTCCGCGCGTTGCCGCACGTCTCCGCGGTCGCACCCGCGCAGGCGGCCGGACCCGACCTCTCGCTACTCGACGTCGCCCCGTCCACGCCGACCTACAGCACGAGCACCAAACAGCTGGTGCACGAAGTCCGGGCGCTGCGAGCGCCGGTCTATACGGCTGTCGCCGGGGAAACCGCGGCGTTCATCGATCTCGAGCACAGCCTCGCCACGCACCTCCCGCTCGTCCTGGGGATCGTGATTGCCTCGACGCTGCTTGCCCTGTTCCTGATGACCGGCTCGGTCGTCCTGCCGCTCAAGGCGGTCCTCATGAACGTTCTGAGCCTGAGCGCGGTGTTCGGCATCCTCGTGCTGATCTTCCAGGACGGCAACCTGCAGGGCCTGCTCTCATTTCAGAGCACCGGAGCTCTCGACGCGACCCAACCAATCCTGCTGTTCGTGATCGGCTTCGCCCTCGCGACCGACTACGGCGTGTTCCTGCTGAGCCGCATCAAGGAGGAACGCGACCACGGCCTGCCCAACAGTCAAGCCGTCGCCGCCGGCCTCGAGCGGACCGGTCGCATCGTGACCGCCGCGGCGCTGTTGTTCGCGGTCGCGATCGGGGCTTTCGCGACCTCAAAGCTCGTGTTCATCAAGGAGCTCGGGCTGGGAACGGCGTTGGCCGTGCTGATCGACGCCTCGGTGATCCGCGCCCTGCTCGTGCCCTCGTTGATGGAGCTGCTGGGGGAGTGGAACTGGTGGGCGCCGGCGCCGCTGCGACGACTGGATGCGCGGACCACTGTCGCTCGCGCGGCGCCCGCACCGTCGAGGAGCCGGCCGTGAATGCCGGCGCGGTTGTGGGAGTCACGGGGCTCGCCCTTGCAGTCGTCTTGCTCGGATGGGCCATCGGGGGACCCCGGCCGGCGCCGATCATCGCGCCGGTGGCGTTTGTGCTGCCGATCGCGCCGGCGTTGTGCCTGACGATGACGAGCGGCGCGCAGCAGGTGGTGGGGGCCTCGGGGCTGGCTCTCGCCTTCAGCGCCCTCGTCGCCGTGGTCCTACGTCTCGACCGCGAGGAGGGACAGGATGAGGTTCACTCCCGCTGGCAGGAGTTCGAGCGGGCTTTCCGCAGGCATGTCGACGGTTCGGCCGATCGTCCCAGCGGATGAAAGCCAGCTCCCCTTGACAGCCCGCGTGGAGGGGTCCTCATGCGCTCGAGTGGACTCGAACCACCACGGGCCGTTAAGCCCACAAGGCCCTCAACCTTGCGCGTCTACCAATTCCGCCACGAGCGCAGAGTGCGCGAGTATAGCCCCGGGCCGAGCGCCGACGGCCGACCCGGCGGCGCGCCGCTTGCATCCGTCCAGGCGCGGCGGTACATTGCGAACACATGTTCGTCGCAGGGCACTGTCCACCCGAACGGGGAGCCACACCGCCATGGATCTGACCAAGCGCCAGCAGGAGATCTTCGATTTCATCCGCAAGTACTCGGCGAAGTACGGCTACCCCCCCACCGTCAGGGACATCGGCAAGGCGGTCGGGCTGGCCTCGTCCTCGACGGTCCACGCCCATCTGGCGAACCTCGAGAAGATCGGCCTGCTGCGCCGCGACCCCTCCAAGCCACGGGCGATCGAGCTCCTGGACCGGGCCGTGGGCAACGCGGTGGACAGCGTGCGGGGCATCGTGCGGACGGAAGGCCTGCCGGTCCTTGGGTCGGTCGCGGCGGGGCAGCCGATGCTGGCGGAGGAGAACATCGAGGAGTACGTCTCGATCCCCGAGATCGCCGGCGGCGCCGAGGGCGAGTACCTGCTGCGCATCCGCGGCGACTCGATGAAGGACGCCGGGATACTCGAGGGCGACCACGTCGTCGTCCACCCACAGGACACGGCGAGGGACGGGCAGATCGTGGTCGCGCTGCTCGGCGAGGAGGCGACCGTCAAGCGGTTCTTCCGCGAACCGGACCACATCCGCCTGCAGCCCGAGAACGAGGCGATGGAGCCGATCCGCAGCAAGGAGGTCAAGGTGCTGGGGCGTGTCGTGGGGCTGCTCCGCAAAGTCTGAGCGCCGATGCACCGGCGAGGCGCCCTTCACAGGCGAGCGCCGAAGCGCTAGCTTGGGGTCGTGGGTCAGGCAGCCGCGGAGGCCAGGTGCCTTCGAGGAAAGTCCGGACATCGAAGGGCAGGGTGGTCGGGAGATCGACCCGGGGAAATCCGCGGGAAAGTGCCACAGAAACAAACCGCCTACGTCCGCCGTCCCACGTGAACGGCGGGCCGGCAAGGGTGAAATGGTGCGGTAAGAGCGCACCGGCGTCTCGGTGACGCGGCGGCCGGGCAAACCCCACCCGATGCAAGGCCAAACAGGACCGCTTGCAGGCTGCTCGCCGAGGTCCAGGTAGGCCGCTCAGATGGATGGCTGCCCAATGACAGAATCCGGCTTATCGACCTGCTAAGGGAAGGCCCCGCTCCGGCGGGGCCTCCCTATATGGCGGCGAC
>JBKQOO010000007.1:0-15273 GCA_052145475.1 Solirubrobacteraceae bacterium | reverse complement strand
GTCGGCG
Organism: Solirubrobacteraceae bacterium; assembly: GCA_052145475.1. GTDB lineage: Bacteria > Actinomycetota > Thermoleophilia > Solirubrobacterales > Solirubrobacteraceae > Palsa-744. The sequence continues at coordinate 15,266 of JBKQOO010000007.1, read as the reverse complement.
CTGGATCCCGACCCCTTCTTCTTCGTGGCACCCTGGCGGTCGATCGTCTCGAGCAGCGCCGTGTAGTGGGCACCACGCGTCGTCATCGGCTCGGCGTTCGTCATCATCGTCCCAGGGTAGCCGTCCCGCCGCCGGGTCCGGTCGAGCGAGGCTCCCGCGCCCCGCGTTCCCGCCGTCTCAGTCGGCCGGCATGAGGAGTGCGATCGCCGCCTCCGGGGTCGCGGCGATGAAGCTGAAGCTCTCCTCGAGATACAGGCGGACCACCTCCTCGTCGTGCGAGTCGTACCCGATCGAGAGATCCTCGCCGCAGTCGAACAGGAAGTCGCCGCCGCGCTGGCTGACCAGGACCGCGCCGCGGACACCGGGCGCCCAGACGATCGGACCGCCGATGATCCCTCGCAGGTGCTCGATCAGTGGATAGCCGCCGTGCTCGGCGGTCGCGATCACGACCTCGTAGGCGTCATCGCCCAACGCCAATGCGAACGGCGCGGCGATGCTGCTGTTGAGCAGCCGCTCGAGGGCGGTCGCGACCGCGTTCGGATACTTGGCCGGATCGCCCAGCGGCACGGGATCGTGCGGCGAGGCCTCCGTGACGCCGACGATCGCGCCGCTCCATCCGTTGAAGACGGCCACGTTCTCCGCGACGGCGATCCGGTACGCCGCGCGGTCGAGCTCGGAGAGGTCGGTGTCGGGCGCTCCGCGGTCCGCGTCACGCAGCTCCTCCCGCGAGATCTCGAAGTCCGCCCGGGCCTCGACCAGGGCCAGGACGCGCCGCTGGCGGCCCGTGACGCCGTCGCCCGGAGGGGGGGCCATCAAGGTGGTACGGCCGAGGTTGCTGGCGGAGTGATCCCAGCCCCGCGGGCCTGCGAAGTCGACCAGCCTGCGGGCGGCCAGCGCGGGTGCCAGCCGCTGCCGGGCCTCCTCGTCGAGCAGCTTCCACCCGGCGTCGCTGATCGGTGCGTGGGAGCGCAGCAGATGGTTCATCGACACGGTGCTGGGTCGTAGGTCATTGGGGCTCCTGTTCGAATGGGGTCGCTCATCTCAGGCCACCGATCCCGAGGGACCGGTCGTGCTGGGGGCGGCTGCCCGCCTCCGCCTCCTCGGCGGCCGGGGACGAGCGCCTCGCTGGAGGATCGTCGAGGAACTGCACGGTCGGCACGAAGAACAGATAGCCGCTGGTCGCCGTCGAGAAGTCGAGTATCCGGTCGTAGTTGCCGGGCGGGTTGCCGATGAACATGTTCTCGAGCATCTGCTCGAGGACATCGGGGCTGCGCGCATAGCCGATGTAGTAGGTGCCGAACTCACCGGCGCCGACAGCGCCGAACGGCATGTTGTAGCGGAGGATCTGACGCTGTTCGCCGTCCTCGTCGACGATCGTGTTGAGCGCCACGTGGGAGTTCGCCGGCTTGACGTCGTCGGGCATCTCGATGTCGCTTAGCTTGGTGCGGCCGATCACCCGCTCCTGCTCGGCCACCGAAAGCGCATCCCAGCTGCCCAGGTCGTGCAGATAGCGCTGCACGAGCACGTAGCTGCCGCCCGCGAACCTGGGATCCTCGTCCCCGATCAGGGCGGCCGCCGGCGCGGCGGCGCCGACCGGGTTCTCGGTGCCGTCGACGAACCCGAGCAGGTCGCGCTCGTCGAACGACTTGAACCCGTGCACCTCCTCGACTACCGCAGCGCCATCGGGGAGCCGCTCGACCAGCCGCTGCGCCAGCTCGAAGCAGAGATCGGCACGGTGAGCACGAATGTGGAAGAGCAGATCTCCGGGCGTGGCGACGGCCGTGTGCCGGGCGCCGCTCAGCCCCTCGAAACGATGCAGGCCGGCCGGACGGGGCGAGCCGACGAGGCGATCCCACAGCTCCGATCCGAGCCCCACGACGCAGCTGAGGGCGCCGTCGGGGATCCGGAAGCCGACGGAGCGGATCAGCCCGCCGACGTCGCCGAGCAGTTCGCGCAGCTGATCCTCCTCACCCGCCTCGATGCAGACCACAAGGAACATCGCCGCCTCGGTGGGCGCCATCAGGATGGTCTGTGGCTCCGGTGTCTGCGTCAACGCTGACGATCCTTCCAGGCCGGCGCAGGGAATCGTGCCACAAACCGCTCTCCCGGGCTGGACCCACGCTCGGCTACAGGGCCTTGACCGGGGGGATACCGAGCCGGGCCAGGTGCCCCTCGAGTGCTTCGATGCGACCCGTGTCCTCGTAGAAGTCCTGCTGCTCGACGATCTTCCCCCACCGCGTCCTGATCACCATCGTCACGCGGTTCGCGTAGAGCTGCTCGCCGCCCGGGCCCGTCGCCCGGTCGTCGAAGCGCGCGATCATCGTCAGCGCCCAGGGCGGCCCGCCGAGCCACAGGCCGCAGAGCTCCCCCTGCAAACCGGCCGCGGTGAAGTTCTGCAGGAAGGCCTCGATCGCCGGCTTGCCCCTGTGCTCGCCCGCCCAGCGGTGCGGGCCCTCGTTGAACCGCAGGACGGCATCATCGGCATAGGCGCTCAGCAAGGGGCCGTAGTCGCCGGCGTTCAAACGTCGTACGTAGGAGCCGAACACGATCAGCAGCAGCCTGGGCGCCAGCGCGCGGAGGGCGATCGCGGCGAGCGCGCCCGCGGCGAAGCTCGCCCGGGCCCTCATCGAGGCACCCCGGTCCTGCGGCCGCGGGCTCCGGCCGCAGGGCTGCTGCACCCTCGCTGCGAGGCAGTCGCCATCGGAGGACGATCCTAGCTGCCATGGACAGCCGGCCTGGTTGGGGGGATACTCGCCACGTGTCTGCTCTAGGGCGTTCACGTCAGCGTCTTGCCGCCGTTCTCAACGCGGCGTTCGCCGAGGGCCTGCTGAGCGAGCAGACGCACTCCTACCGGCTCGGCCTGCTGTTCGGCCCGGGACTGGTCGACCCTCAGCGCCTGATCGGCGACCTCGCGCTTCGGCGGGGGGATCTGCGCCCCGTGGCCGTCGGCCGCCAGGCCTGGAGCGCCCTGGCCGCCAGCCTGCGGACGATGGCAGGGCCACGCGGCGGGGCTGTGCCGCTGCTGCTGGCGCTCGAGGCGGCCGATCGCGACCGGTTGCTGGTCGGGCGCCACCGTGCCTGCGACGTCGTCGTCGGCGACCCGAGCGTCTCGCGCCGGCACGCGCAGCTGACGTTTCGCGACGGCGTATGGGTTCTGCAGGATCTGGCCTCGACGAACGGGACGCGGGTGAACGGACGGCGCGTCGGGCGCACCACGGTCCATGCCGGGGACGTCGTGGCGCTGGGCAATCAGGCGATACAGATCGACTGAGCCCGTATCCTGGACGCATGGACGGGATGACCGGGCGTTAGCGACCGGGCGATGGAGCTGAGGATCTTCGTCGAGCCGCAGGAAGGCGCGGGCTATGACCAGCAACTGGCGATGGCGCGGGCGGCAGAGTCGCACGGGTTCGGCGCGTTCTTCCGCTCCGATCACCTGCTGCGGATCAAACCTGGCTCGGGCGTGCCGGGACCGACGGACTCCTGGGTCACGCTGGGCGCGCTGGCCCGTGAGACGAGCACGATCCGTCTGGGCACGATGGTCACTTCGGCGACCTTCCGGCTCCCGGGGCCGCTGGCGGTCGCGGTCGCGCAGGTCGACGCGATGAGCGAGGGGCGTCTCGAGCTGGGCCTGGGCACGGGCTGGTACGAGTCCGAGCACACCGCGTATGGGATTCCCTTCCCGCCGATCGGCGAGCGGTTCGAGCGCCTGGAGGAGCAGCTCACGATCCTGACCGGGATCTGGGGCACGCCGCTGGGAGAGCGTTACTCGTTCGAGGGCTCCCATTACAGCCTCGAGGACTGTCCAGGGCTCCCCAAGCCGTCTCAGCGCCCGCACCCGCCCGTGATCATCGGTGGCCTGGGTACGCGGCGCACGCCTGCCCTGGCCGCCCGCTTCGCCAACGAGTTCAACGTCCCGTTTGCGCCCCCGGCGGTCACGGCCGAACGGATCGGAGCCGTGCGGGCCGCCTGCACGGCCGCCGGCCGAGATCCCGGCGAGCTCGTCTACTCGCACGCGATCACGGTCTGCTGCGCCAGCGGGCAGGCGGAGCTGGAGCGGCGTGCGGAGCGCATCGGGCGCGACCTGGATGAGCTGCGTCGCTCGGGCGCGGCCGGTTCGCCCGACGAGGTGGTGGCGCGGCTCGAGGAGTACGGGCAGGCGGGCGCGTCGCGCTCCTATCTCCAGCTGATCGACATCGACGACCTGGACCACGTGGCGCTGATCGCGGCAGAGGTGATGCCCCGTTTGGCCGGAGGCGCTTGACCGCCGCGTCCATACCGACCAGGAGCGACATGTGACCGCGGTGCTCGCGATCTCCACCGGCCTCGCGGTCGCCCTTGCGGCGGCGATCCTCGTGGTCGCCCTGATACCGGTGCAGCTCTTCGGGCGGTGGCTGATCCGCAAGGGCCGGACGATCGAAGAGGGCAAGCGGCACGAGGCGGCGCCGGAGCACGAGGACCCGTTCGGGAGGCTCTGAGCGCAATCCCTGCCCCGCAGGGTCCTCGGTGGGCCCCCTGGCCAAAGCCCGGCCCCGATTCATGGCCAGCGGGCCGATGCGCGGGCGGTTGCCCTGGCAAAGGATGCCGCGACATGAGCGTCGAGGCGATCGTCTCCTACGATGGGACCCCGAACGACGACGACGCGCTGGTGCTCGGACGGCTCCTTGTGGGAGGCGACGTCAGCAGGCTGGCGCTGGCGTATGTCCGTCACGCCCGCGAGTTCGACTCCAGCCGCGAGGAGCTGGCGCAGCTCGACGCCGAAAGGCGGCTCGAGCACGGTGCAGCATTGCTGGGCGATCCCGACGTCGAGCGCCAGGTGGTCTTCGCTCCTTCGACCGGTGAAGGACTGGAAGAGCTGGCCAGGTCGCTGCAGGCGCCGATCGTCGTGTTCGCATCCGACTACCGAACGCCGCCCGGCCACGCTGAACCGCCTGCCTCCGCTGACAGGCTGCTCGAGATCGGCGCCGTCGGGCTCGGCGTCGCCGCTGCCGGCCTGCGGGCCGTTCCCGACCCGGCGATCAGGACGATCGCGGTGCTCGCCGTCGACGGCGAGGACACCGCTCAGCAGACCGCAGAAGCGGCCGTCGCCAAGCTGGGCGCCGAAATCACGGTGACCGATCTCGCCGCAGCCGATCTGATCGTGGTCGGCTCACAGCCCGGCGTTCCCGCCGGACGGCTCGCGCTGAGCGGCTCGGCACGAACGCTGCTCGACGCGTCGCAGGGATCGGTGCTGGTCGTCCCCCGGGACGGGCCTCTGCCTTTCTGAGTGCGCTCGCGCCGGCGCCCGAGTGTCGGCCCGGCGCTCGTGGTCAGTCCAGCGGGCCGACCGCAAACCAGTCGAGCTGCAGCTCGGGGACGCCGGCGCAGGTCTTCTCGATCAGCTCGAGCAGCTCCGTGCGCTCCAGTTCGAGACGTTCCGGGCGTTCCCAGCCGTCGGACTCGTGGCGTCCCCACGTCACCCTGATCTCGGAGCCGACCTTGTAGAAGCGGCCGTTGCGCCGCTGGGTCGTGAGCTGCTCCTGCAGGCGGCTCAGGGCGTCGGGCGGCGAGTCGTGTCCGCTGTGCGTGGTGATGCGAAACCTCATCGGCGTCCTAATCGGCGGTGAGGGTGGGCAACATTAGAGTCGGTCCCGAGCGCGCCGGCGAAGCTCGATCTCGGACTCCACGGTTCCCGCGCCGGCCGCCTCCCGGTGGCCGTCGCCGAGCCGACCGCGCCGCCTCCGCCGCGGGCGCGACGGTTTCACTATCTGGTACTTTGGCGAAAAGGCGGATCGCGAGGAGGCGGCGTTGGAGGGCAGCGGGGAGGGCAGGGTTTCGTCGTCGTGCGTCGGCCCGCTGCTCGCGCTGGCGGCGTTCGTGCTCTGCGCGCTCGCCTTCAGCCCCGCCGCTGCACTTGCCGCCGGCGGCAGCATCTCGGGAAAGGTGACCGAAGCGATCAGCCACGACCCGATCGACGGGATCGAAGTGTGCGCCCTGACGCTCAACCCGACGTTCTCCGAAGAATCCGAAGAAGAAGCGACAGGCGAAAGCGGCTGCGCGAAAACCGGCGCGACGGGCGAATACGCGATCACCGGGCTGAACGCGGGCAGCTACGAAGTCGCGTTCCTGACGCCGCCGGGAAGCCCGTTGAATTTCGTGCTGCAGTACTTCGACGGCAAGGGCGCCGAGAGCGAAGCGACGCCCGTGACGGTGCTCGAAGGCGCCGACACCCCGGACATCGGAGCGGAACTGGAAACCGGCGCGAAGCTGTCGGGAACGCTCACCCTGGCCGGCACCGGGGCCGGGCTGGAAGGCGCCGAGGTCTGTGCGGGCCGGCTCGTCTCGCCAGGGAGGGGGGAAGCGGTCGCCTGCACGGAAACAGGAGCGGGCGGCGCCTACACGCTCGCCGGCGTGCCGGGCGGCTCGATCTACATCCTGTTCATCTACGTCGGACACGAAGAACTCGGCATCGAATTCCTCGGGGGAGGCAAGGGCCTGTCCGAAGCGACACCCATCACGGTCGCCCCCAAAGAAGTGAGAGGCGGCCTCGACCAGGCGCTCACGCTCGTTCACCTCCCGACCGGGCAGGCGCCCAGCTCGGGCAGCGGCGAAACCGCGGGCGGTGCGGGATCCGGTGCAGGTGCGCGGGGCCCGTCGAGCGGGTTCACGGTCACGGCGGCCAGAGGCCTCTCGCTCGCCGACACGCATGTGGCGGTCGGTCGCGGCGGCGATGCGCTGGTGAAGGTCACCTGCTCGGGCCGAGCCCGCTGCCACGGCAAGCTGGCGCTCAGGGAGAGACGAGCGGTCGAGCGCCGGCATCGAGCCGGCTCAGCGATCGTCACGATCGGCGAGGCTCGGTACTCGGTCGAGGCGGGCGGCAGCGCCACCGTTCAGATCAAGCTGGACTCGACCGGCCGCCGCGAGCTGCGCAGCAGGCGGGGCAAGCTCGCATTCCACCTTTCGATCGTGCAGATCGCGCCGTCTCCGAAGGGCGTCTCGGTGAAGGACGTGGTGCTGGTCGAAGGGCGCCTCCGGCGGCCCGTGAAGCGCCAGGTCGAGGGCTAGGTCTCGAGCATGCCGTGCAGATGGGCCGCGGCCAGCTCGATGTCCTGGTGGTGATACTGCCCCGCCCGTGACTCGGCCGCCAGCACGGCTGACCGGCGGACCACGTGGAGGTCGCCGTAGGGGAACTCGTAGCGCTCCTTCGTCTTCTCCGGCTTCTCGTCGTCCACGCCGAGATGCCACAGTGCGTACTGGTCGTAGCCGTGCTCCTCGATGAACTTGTTCTCGGCTTCGGCCGAGGGCTGGTGCTTGCTCCACTCGTCCCGGTCGTCTCGCACGGCATCGCCCGCCAGGATCAGCTGCTGCGCGTGCTCATATGCCGATTTGCTGAGCTTCACCGACACCGCATCCGCTCCTTCGCATCGTTTCTCGCTTGGCTAGGACGCAGCCTTCCTGGATCAAGGGCACCAGCTCCTAGGGTGTGACCAGCTGGTGCAGCGTGTAGCCGACAGTTGGCGCGTCGCCGGGCGGAGGGCTGCCGGTGACGGCTTCGATCGCGGGGACCATCCGCTCCCGGTCGAACCTCTGGGCGTACCCCTCGGACTCCCAGATCTCGACGATCTGCCAGCTTCCGTCCACCTCGCCGGCGGCGTGCGATATCAGTCCCACGGGGTGTCTGGATGCGATGTCCAACTCCGCGGTGACCGCGTCGTAGATCTCGGCGCTCACCGCCTGCGGCCGCACGATCCTGATGAAAGCCACCCACCGCCCCCTTTCCTGCGTGACCGTCGCAGCGTACCCGGCCTCGGCGGGATGTGCGGCACGGCCGGCGCTCAGCGATCGGCCGAGCGCTTGCGCAGGATGCGGCGTCTCAGCCTGGTGGCGAGGTAGATGACGAGCAGCGCCACGAGTGCGAGCGCCAGATATGCCTCATACCGCTTGGCCGTGTCGTAGATCTCGTTGATGTGATCGCCCGAGACGTACCCGATCGTCGTCCAGACCGAGACCCACAGGGCTGCCCCGATCGCGTTGAAGAGCAGGAACCGCGCCCAGTGCATGCCCGATACACCGGCGATGATCCCGTTCGCCTGTCGCAGGCCCTCGACGAAGCGCGCAGCGATCACGACCTTGCCCCCGTGGCGTTCGAAGAAGCCGGTCGCCTTCGCCAGGCGCTCGGGCGTGATCAGGATGTAGCGGCCGTAACGCTCGATCAGCGGCCGCCCCCCGAAGTGGCCGACCGCGAAGCCGATGTTGTCGCCCAGCACCGCAGCGAGGAAACCGATCAGGGCGACCAGGAAAATGTTCAGGCGGCCGGTGCCGGCGTACACGGCGCCGAGGACCAGGATCGTCTCGCCGGGCACCGGTACGCCGAAGTCCTCGAGCAGCACGAATGCGGCGACGGCGAGATAGCCGAAGCGGTTGAGCGCCGGCTCCAGCGAGTGCAGGACGCCGGGGAGGTGTTGGGAGGTGGCCGCGAGCGGGAGCTCGTTCAGGGACCAGACCATGCGATCAGATCGTCGCGGGCTGCCCGGATCTCTTCGAGCCGACCCGATTCCAGCGGCGCAGCCGGCACGGCCGTCCCGGCGCTGGTGTCCCACCTGCGGGCGAGAGAGACCGCGTCCCGGCCGGTTGCGGCGGCGGCCGCGAGCACCGCGGCACCCAGCGCCGTCAGCTCCTGCTCGGCGGGCACGAGCAGCGGCCGGCCGGACAGCCGCCCCACCGTCTCACGCCACGCCGGGCCGCGGGAGCCGCCACCGAGCAGGGTCAGGGTCGCGTCCGTGCCGATGCCGGCGTCGGCTGCCTGCAGCAGCTCGAGTCCGAGCATCAGCGGCTCGACCGCCCCGTCGTAGGCGGCCTGCAGGATCTGAGACGGGGTGCTGGCGTGCGTGAGGCCGGCGATCGTCCCGGTCGCGCCGGGCAGGTTGGGGGTCCGCTCACCGTCGAGGTAGGGAAGCACCACGATCTCGCCGGCCGGTGAGACGTCCTCCCGGTCCAGGCCCAGCCAGCCCGCGAAGCGGTCGATGGCGAGGGTCGCGTTCAGCGTGCAGGCCAGCGGCAGGAACAGCTGGGTCGCATCGGCGAAGCCGGCGAGCACCCCGCTGGGATCCTCGACCGGCCGCAGCGTCCTCGCGTAGACCGTGCCGGACGTGCCGAGGCTGACGACGGGCTCTCCGGGCAGGAGACCGAGGCCGGCCGCCGCGGCCATGTTGTCGCCGGTGCCGGCTCCGACCAGCGCGCCGACGGCGAGGCCGAGCTCGCCTGCCGCTCGCTCGGTCACCTCGCCGGCAGGCTCGTCGCCGGTGCGCACCTCGCTCAGCAACGAGGAGTCGAGACGGACGCGCTCGAGCAACAGCACCTCCTCGGCGTAACGGCCCCGTCGGGGCGAGAACCAGCCCGTGCCGGAGGCGTCACCGCGGTCCCCGACCGCGCGGCCGCACAGCCGCTCGGTCAGGTACTCGTGCGGCAGCCGGACCGCCCTCGCGGCATCCGCGACGCTCGGCTGGACGCGCCGCAGCCGGGCCCATTTGGAGACGGTCATCGCGGCGACCGGCACGCTGCCGACGGCTGACACCCAAGCCTCCGGGCCGCCCAGGTCGGAGAGCAGCAGCTCAGCGTCCTCGGCACTGGTCGTGTCGTTCCACAGCGTCGCCGGCACCAGTGGCCCGCCGTCCTCGCCGAGCACGACGAGTCCGTGTTGCTGGGCGGCCACCGCGATCGCCGAGACCTCGCCGGCCCGGCCGGTCTGAGCGAGCGCCTCGCGCAACGAGCGCCACCAGTCCCGCGGATCGCTGAGCCGCGCGCCACCCGAGCCGTGGACGGGATGGGCCGAGCGCCCACGGGCGATCACCTGTCCGCTGTCCCCGTCGAGGATCAGCACCTTCGTCTCCTGGGTCGAGCTGTCCACGCCTGCGAAGATCAAGCGCAGTCTCCGTGAGCGACTACGAACCCCGCCCCGAGCATCGCTTCACGTTCGGCCTGTGGACCGTCGGAAACGTCGGCCGCGATCCGTTCGGCGAGCCGACGCGGGCGCCGCTCGACCCGGTCGACGCGGTCGGGCTGCTCGGCGAGCTGGGAGCCTGGGGGGTCAACCTCCACGACAACGACCTGATTCCCTTCGACGCCACCCCGTCGCAGCGTGAGCGGATCGTCGGTCGGTTCCGCGCCGCGGTCGAGCAGGCCGGGATGTGCGTGCCGATGGCGACGACTGACCTGTTCCGTCATCCGGTCTTCAAGGATGGCGCCTTCACCTCCAACGATCGGGAGGTGCGTCGTTTCGCGCTGGCGAAGGCGATCCGCGGGATCGAGCTCGGCGTCGAGCTCGGAGCCGGGATCTATGTGTTCTGGGGAGGGCGCGAGGGCAGCGAGGTGACCGCGGCGAAACCTCCCCGCGATGCGCTGGACCGCTATCTGGAGGCGCTCGACTTCCTGTGCGGGTATGTCATCGACCGGGGTTACGAGCTGCGGTTCGCGGTCGAGCCGAAGCCGAACGAGCCCCGCGGGGACTCCTACCTGGCGACGGTCGGACACGCGCTCGCCCTGATCGGACGCCTTCAGCATCCCGACATGGTCGGCGTGAATCCTGAGGTCGCGCACGAGACGATGGCCGGTCTGAACTTCGTGCACGCCGTCGCGCTGGCCCTGTGGGTCGGCAAGCTCTTTCACATCGATCTCAACTCGCAACGGATGAGCCGTTTCGACCAGGACCTGCGATTCGGGCAGGAGGGCATCAAGGAAGCGCTCCTGCTGGTCAGGCTGCTGGAGAGCTCCGGCTACGACGGGCCCCGCCATTTCGACGCGCACGCGCTCCGCGTCGAGGACCCATCAGGCGTGCGGGAGTTCGCGCTGGGTTGCATGCGCACCTACCTGATGCTCGCAGAGAGGGCACGCTCGTTCGACGCCGATCCGGCGGTCCGCGCCGCGCTGGAGGCGGCGCGGGTCGGCGAGCTGGCCGAGCCGACCGTCGGGCCCTACACGTCCGAGGCGGCTCGGGAGCTGCTGGCCGAAGCACCGCCTGTCGAGCGGCTCGCCGCCGCCGGCGCGGGCCACGAGCGCCTCGATCGGCTGCTGGTCGAGCACCTGCTGGGCGTGCGCGGAGCATCGCCCTGACCAGGAGTGCTCAGCGCCCCCGGCGCTCGTCGTCCTCCTGGCCCGGCTGCGGGGAGTCCAGGCGCCCACGGAAGCCCCACAGCGCCTTGGACTCCTCGAGCGACAGCAGCCGCCACCGCCCCCGCTCGGCGTTCCACACGAAGATGCGGGCGTCGAGCACGCTGCGCAGTCCCTCCAGAGCACGGACGGCCTCGCCGGCACTCGCGCCCTCGGCCAGGACCTGCGAGCTCATCACGTCCACGACCTTGAAGCGCAGGGGCTCGGGAGGCGCATCGGGCAGCGGTGCCCGCGGGGTCCTGTCGAACTCGAACAGGGCAAGCTCCCGCTCGACGCGAGCCGGCTTCAGCGTCTTCTCGTAGGGCACCACGTGCGCTCCGGTGCCCTTCGTCTCGGTATCGAGGACCCAGGTCTTCGCCATACCTCCAAGGTAGAAGCACCGACGGGCAGAGCCGGATCGGCGGCGGAGCGGGCGACGGCCGATGGCCGACCTGTCAGGGGTCGCACTCCAGTCGGTGTACGGTGGCCGAATGGGGCCATCCGCCCGTCGAGACCGGGGCATCGTGCGAGCGATCGGGCCGCTGCTGCTCGGCCTCCTGCTGCTCATCTCGTGGGGAGCGGTGCCCGCCGCGGGCTCCGGGCTCCCGCCGCAGCTGAGCGAAGCCGAAAGCGAAGCAGCCGCACGCGTAGGCGCAGCGCGGGTGCTTGCCGCGTTCATGCCGCCGCCGGGCGCGCTGCCCTCGGCCGGTGAGCCCGCCGGCGATGGTGGCCTGCTCTCAGAGCCGCCCCGACCCGCCCGGGAGAAAGTGGTGGTGCTGACCGCGTGGTGGCTGGTCCAGGGGACACCGGGGCAGATGCTGAGCTACCTCGAGTCCCACCAGCCGGCCGGCTCGAGTCTCGCGGAATCCGGTTCTTCGGAGGGTCTCCCGGGCAACTCCACGGAGGCCGGCTTCTTCTGGCCGGCGATCCCGCGGGCCCGGGGGCAGCTCAGCCTGAAAGCCGAGGCGGTGCAACTGGCCGGCGGCATCACGGGCCTGCGCGTCGACGCGCAGGCCTCCTGGCTGACGCCGCGCCCGGGGACAGAGGTGGTGCCGTCCGGGGCACGGCTGCTGCGGATCTCGGCTGTTGCCAGCATCCCGCAGAACCGACCTGCGCAGGGCCCGGTCACGATCAGCGACCGGCGCCGGATCGAACGGGTGGTCACGCTGCTGAACGCCCTGCCCGTGGTCCAGTGGACGGGGATCGCGCGTCCCTGCCCGGCCGACTTCGGGGTCGCGATGCGCCTCGCCTTCTACCGGCAGGCCGGAGGCGAGCCGATCGCTGTGGCCAGAGATGAGCTGGGCGGTTGCGGTGGGGTGCAGCTGGTGATCGACGGTCGCGGCGAACCGTTGCTCGATCCGGAAGGCGAACTCGTCGCCGAGGTCTCGAAGGCGATCGGGAGGAAGCTCGACTTCACGCCCGGGTCCCTGCAACCCGGAGGCCGACCAGGCTGAAGGCGTGCGGGCCGGCCGCATTCGAGAAGGGCTAGGGTGCAGAGACCCGAGCTGGCAGGGAGGGACCCGTCGTGAAGAAACTGATCGAGCTGATCCTCTGCATCCTGCACCCGATCGCCGTCGTGCTGATCTGGATCAGCCTCCTGTTCAGGCGCGACATGGGCTTCATCGCAAGACTGGCCTGGGGTGTCGCGGTGATCGTCCCGTTCGTCCCGTTCCTCTTCGTCTTGACCGGCAACGACTTCATCTAGCGTTCCGCCGGGTCACGGCTCTGGCGCATACTCGGGCGATGCCCCGAGGGTTCTCCCGGCAGCAGCGCCTGGCCTTCGGGCGGGTCGCCGAGTCCTACGACCGCGCCCGCCCCTCATACCCGCGCCAGGTCCTCGACGACGTGGTTCGCTACGCCGGCGTGGAACCCGGCGACGCGGTGGTGGAGGTCGGAGCGGGCACGGGCAAGGCAACCCGGCTGCTCGCGGAGCGCGGGCTGCGGGTCCTCGCGCTCGAGCCCGACCCGGCGATGGCGAAGGTCGCGCTGCGCAACTGCGGCGGGCTGGCGCTCGTCGAGGTCGTGCAGCTGGACTTCGAGAGCTGGAGCCCTCAGACTGCGGTCCCGCTCGTCTTCTCGGCGCAGGCGTGGCACTGGGTGTCCCCCGAGACTCGCTATGCACGGGCGCGGGAGGCGCTGCTGCCGGGTGGATCGCTCGCCTGCCTCTGGACGCTGCCGAGCTGGGACGAGGTGACGATCAGGGACGCGCTGAACCGGGCCTACGCGGAGACTGCACCCGAGATGGGGGCGGGCTTTCCGATGCACCCCGCCAGCCGGCCGGAGGAGCTCGCCGGAGACTGGCACGCGGAGCTGGCCGGCGCCGGAGGATTTCGCGACCCCGAGGTCCGCGAGCATCGATGGTCGCGACGGTACACCGCTACGGAGTACCTCGAGTTGATCTGCACCCACCAGGATCACATTCTGCTCCCGCTCGAGCGGCGTGAAGCGCTGCTCGCCGCCGTGGGGGAAGTGATCGAGCGGGCAGGCGGCGGCTTCGCCATGCATTACGTGACCAGCGCATGCCTGGCACGACGCTCCTAAGCTAGGGAGCACCCGGCGATCGCCGCGCGGCGGGCGCCCGATGGGCCTCCTCGCGCCGCAGCCGGATGGAAATCACCCACGCGTGGGATACAGACCTGTCTGTCTCAGTGCTTGGCTGGGTAGATGACCATCTGCACGCTGCTGGGACACCGGTGGGTTTGGCGCGGGAACAACTGCTCGCGCTGGTCGGAGTGCGCCCGCTGTGGTCACCGGCACTAGGGATTCCAGGAGGTCCCCCAACATGAAAGTCTCATCGCTCTCGCGCTGGCTCGGCGCGCTCTTCACGGCGCTGGTCGTCGTCCTCTGCGCTGGCCAGCCCAGCTACGGCGCGACGACGTGCAGCTCCATCTCAGACCAGCTCAGCCCCTCCAAGTCGAGCATCGAAATCACCTGCCTGCCGGCGGGCACGCAGCACATCGGGCTGGCGGTCATGCAGAACACGAGTGGAGCCGGTCTCAAATACATCTCGATACCGGCCACCCAGCTCACCTACACGCCGGCGGCCTCGGACCCGGTCGTCGACGCGCAGGCCTGGTCGTCCTCGAAGGCGATCGGAGAATGGGCCGGCCGCAAGCAGACCGTCCCCGGTGGCGAAGCGCCCAAGGAATCGCCTCACGAAGAACCGCATGAAGAACCCCAGGAAGAAACGCACGAAGAACTTCCCTCCGAACTGCCCTCGGGATTCAGGCTCGGCATCAACGCGGGCGGCTGGGGCGCGAGCACCGAAGCGCCGGACGTCCTGGCCCTCGGCGGCACGGTGCGTCTCGACACTCCCTCGGGCAGCCTCGCCGCCTACGAATCGAAGGGCATCAAGGTGATCGCCGACATGTCGGGGCCGTACTCGAGCTCCGGCGTCAGCGGCGTGAACACCGCGTCCTACGTGGCGCGCGACGTCGCGCTGGTCAAGGCGAACCCGCACCTCTACGCGCTGGAGACCTTGAACGAGCCGGGCGGCGACTGGTTCTGGGGCTCGAACTCGGAATCGAGCGCGAACAGGGAAGCCTACGCGCGGCTCGTCATCTCGGTGCACGAAGCGCTGGTCAAGGAATTCGGCAGCGCGAGGCCGTTGCAGCTGTGCTCCTACGACGGCGGCCACGACTCCTCGGACGCCTTCGGGGAAGCATGGACGAAGAACACGACAGCGCTCGCGGACTGCGACGGCCTGACCAACCACCCGTACGGCGGGACCGGCGCCAGGTCGACTGCGATCCTCGGGAACCGTCCGCTGGTCGAACGGACGATCGCGCTGACCGGCAAGCCCGTCTACGTGACCGAGGTCGGGTTCCCGACCAAAGGCCCGACCGGCGACAGCCTTCAGTACAGCGAAGGCGAACAGGCCGAGGCGATCTACAACTTCGCCGGCTGGGCCAGAAGCAAGTGGCCCCACATCGCCGCCGTGACGTTCTTCGGCTATCGGGACGAAAGCGAAGGCGGCGGATACGGCGTCGAGAAGCATTCGGGCGCGCGCAAGCTGGCCTACACGGCGCTGAAAGAGGTCGCCGAAGGGGCGGCCTGCACCGTCTGCTCCTAGGCGCAGAGCAGCCACCACCGATGTTCTGGGGATGGCCCCGGCAATCGCGCCGGGGCCATCGCAGTTCGCT
>JBKQOO010000006.1:0-25146 GCA_052145475.1 Solirubrobacteraceae bacterium | reverse complement strand
CCGGGCCGTCGCCGATCACGAACACGCCGCAGCGGCTGCCGAAGCAGTCGAAGCGCTCGATCGCCTCTGCGCCGCTCATGACTGTGTCGTCGTGACCGAAGAGGGGCCGCTCGAGCCCGACGAGGTTTCGCTGGAGCCCGTGGAGGTTTCGCTGGAGCCCGTGGAGGTTTCGGTGGAGCCGGAGCTCGACTCGCCGGATTCCTCGCTCGAGCCGGAGGAGCCCGCCGTTTTCCCGGTTGAGTCGGTCTTCGTGCTCGTCTGTGCCGCTGCCGTTCGCTTCGTGCGCGCTTCGGCTGAGACCAGGGCGGGGTCGTGCCCGGAGGCGAGCTGGACGTAGACTCCCAGGAACGCGGCCACGAACAGCCCCGCTGCGATCCCGGCGACGGAGCATCGGATGCGGCGTGCCCGCCTCCTCATCTCGGCGCGGCGGGCTCGGGCGGTCGCCCGAGCCCGAAGCTGCACGGGCGTGAGGGTTTTCCGATCCAGGGCGGGGGGTTCGTCGCGAGGGTTCATGCTCATTCCGTTTCCAATCGTGCCGGGCGGGGCCGGGGCGAGGCGATCACGGTGAGCCACCGGGCAGCGAGCAGCACCAGCGGCGGAATCACGGCGATCGCGGTCATCGCCAGGAACCATGTCTGGCCGGAGTCGGTCCCCTCGCCGAGCGAGTGGACGATCCCGAGCAGCCAGGCCAGCGCCGCGAAGCGGTGCAGCCGGCGCCAGCGCTGCACGCCGATCCGGGTGCGGGCGTAGTAGGAGAGCCCGAGCAGCGCGAGCGCCCAGAAGGCGATGATTCCCGCGCTGGTCCAGAGCGTCATGTACGAGCTGACGAAGGGGATCGACACATCGGCGAGGCTGGGGTGCAGGTAGCCGTCGCCCAGCAACGTGAGGCCGTGGACCGCGAGGGCGGCCAGCGTCGCCAGCGAGAGCGCCTCGTGTGCGACCCGCAGGTCCGTGCCCCGCCTGCGCAGCCGGCCGCTCATCAGCAGCCCCACGCAGACACTCGCGCTGGAGAGGATCAGCGCCGCGATTCCAGCCGCCCTGCTCGCCAGCCAGAAGAGATGGGGGCCGACGGCCGTCGCCAGCGTTTCGATGTGGATCAGGGACATGGGTTTGCCAGACGGAGGTCGATCTACTGTTCCGAGCTGCTCTGAATCGCCGCTAACACGCCGCTAAGCCGGGCCTAAGAGCGCCCCGGACGAGTCCATTGAGCGCGATGGCGGGTGTCGGAGGAATGGTCTTTCCCTTCGTGGGTTCTGGAGTCTGGAAGCAGCATCGCTCCTGCCCCTGAGACCACCGTGGCGCTCGCCTGTGCGTTTCCTGAGAGCCTCGACCGGCTCGCCCAGGCTCCGTCGCGTCGGTCCTCGGGCCGCGCTCAGTCGCGATCTCGTGCCGGCGCCGGTGCGGGTATCGGCGCGGCGACGGGCAGGCTGACCAGGAACTCGGCGCCGCCCTGCGGCGCGGAGCGGACTGCGATCCGCCCGTGGTGCGCCGTGACGACGCCGTGCACGATCGCCAGCCCCAGCCCGGCGCCGGCCTTGCCGCGCTCGCGGCCCCCCTCGCGCCGCCAGAAGCGCTCGAACAGGCGCTCACGGGCCTCGGTCGGGATACCGGGCCCATGGTCGCGCACGCTCACCTCGACGACTTCGCCGTTCGGCACGACTGCGACCTCGACCGGCGTCCCGACAGGGGTGTGGGCGAGCGCGTTGCCCAGCAGGTTCGCGAAGACCTGACGGAGCTGGAGCGGGTCGCCCGAGACCACGGCGTGCTCGGGCGCGGTGAGCCCCAGCGTGCGCTCCGGGGCGCGGGCCCGCGCATCCTCCACGGCATCACGGGCCAGGCCGGCGAGGTCGACAGGCACGCGCACCCGCTCGGGCTCCTCGTCCAGCCGCGCCAGCGTCAGCAGGTCCTCGACCAGCAAGCCCATGCGCCTGGACTCCTGCTCGATCCGCCGCATCGCCGTCTCCGTTCCTGCCTCGTCGCGAGCCGCGCCCATCCGGAACAGCTCGGCATAGCCGCGAATCGAGGCGAGCGGCGTGCGCAGCTCATGGGAGGCGTCCGCCAGGAACTGGCGCAGCCGCTCTTCGCTGGCAGTGCGCGCCGCAAAGGCCTGCTCGAGGCGGTCGAGCATGCCGTTCAGCGCCAGCCCGAGCCGGCCGACCTCGGTCTTGGCGGTCGCCGGGCTCACCCGTCTGGACAGGTCGCCGGCGGCGATCTGTCCCGCCGTGACCTCCATGCGATCCAATGGGCGCAGGCCCAGTCTGACGACGAAGAACGCGCTGACGCCGATCGCCAGCAGCGCGCCTCCGATCACGAGCGCCTCGACCAGCAGCAGCCGGTTCAAGGTCTGTTCCACTTCGCTCAGCGGCACGGCCGCGACCGTGATGCCCGAGTCCTCCGGATCGCGCTGCGCATAGACGCGGTAGCGCAGGCCTGAGGAGCCTTCCGAGCCGACGGTCAAGAGCCTGTTCAGCGGAACCTCCGTGGGGATTCGCGGCGGTGCCGGCAGAGATTCGCTGGCGCTGTATTTGATCTGCCTCGAGCCGATCACGCGCCCGGACGCTTCGCGACGCTGGCCGTAGGTACCCGGCGGCAGGTTGACCAGTGGCCCGCGATTGTCCGAGTCGCCTCTTGGCCCGCCGGCTCCAGGCCGGCCCGGGCCGCCCTCGCCGTCGCTCGGGCCGGGCGGGCGCAGGCCGGCGTTGTCGAGCGCCTGCGAGAGCGCTCCGACCGCGGTGCGAGCCTGCTGGTCGGCGCGGGATTGCAGGAACGAGCGCTGCTCCGCGTACGTCACGGCGCCGACCGCGACCATGCCGGCCGCCGCCAGGGCGAGCACGCTCACCAGCAAGCGAGCGCGCAGCGAGGACATCAGGGTCGAGGCGCCTGCAGGCCGTAGCCGACGCCGCGCACCGTGCGGATCAGCGACGGCCCGTGGGCGTCGAGCTTCTTGCGCAGATAGCTGATGTAGGTCTCCAGCACGCGTCCGTCGCCGCCGAAGTCGTAGTCCCACACGTGATCGAGCAGCTGGGCCCGGGTCATCACGCGGCGGGGGTTGAGCATCAGGTAGCGCAGCAGCCTGAACTCGGTCGCGGTCAGGTCGATCGGTGCGCCCGCCCGCGTCACCTCGTGGGACTCCTCGTCGAGCTCGAGGTCGGCGAAGACCAGCCGGCCGGACTCGGCGGCCGCCTGACCGGTTCGACGCAGGATCGTGCGGATCCTCGCCACCAGCTCCTCCAGGCTGAAGGGCTTGGTCATGTAGTCGTCGCCGCCGCCGCTGAGTCCGCGGACCTTGTCCTCGGTCGAGTCGCGAGCGGTCAGGAAGATGATCGGGACCCCTGCGCGCTGCGCGCCGAGGCGGTTGGCCACCTCGAAGCCCTCGATGTCTCCCAGCATCACGTCGAGCACCATCAGATGGGGTTTGAAGCGGCTGACCGCGGCGATCGCCTCGTGGCCGGAGCCTGCGGTCTCGACCGCGAAGCCCTGGAAGCGAAGCGCCATCGAGACCACCTCGGCGAGGTTGGGCTCGTCGTCGACGACGAGTATCCGGCTGCCGTCGGCGCCGTTGACGCCCGTCGCGGACGTTGCCTCAGACTCGATCACGGTGCTCCTCCTCGCGCTGCGGGTTCCTCATGCAGGCCAGCATCGCCCGCGGGATTGAGCCTAGCCTGTGCAGAGCCTGGGAGTTTCCTGAGAGGGGTGGGCCTCCGCGGACACTCGACCGACGACCTGTCCGGACAGTTGACATCGCGTGGGGGGCTTGACGCGGTCTGTCAACCCTTTTATAGTCGGCAGAGGGTCTCCTTCGGAGCAGTGGGAGATTACGCCGCGCGCGAGTCCGGTTCGGCGCTCGAAGTGGGCTCTATCGCCGACAGGAGGGGAGAAAACGATGCGAATACTCAGGCTATTGGGCGCCCTGACCGTGGCTCTTGTGGGGACAGCCGCGCTGGCGGGCACGCCTGCTCTGGCAGAAGGAACGTGCAAGCAGCATCTCTACGGAGAAACCTGCGAATCGGAACAGCAGCATGCCGAATTCCAGGCTTACGTGCACTGCCCGTTTGGGGCCAGCACGGCGCTGGATTGCTCATGGGCGCAGTCCACAGCCAAGGAAATGTGGCCGTCCAAGAAGGTGAAAGAAGCATACATCGAAGAACACGGGAAACCGCTCGAACTCCCCTCGGAGATCCAGGCGGGCAAAGTCACGGTTCTGCTGGCCAGCCCGATCATCCTTACCGGCGGCATCAACTTCGAAAACGAAGCAGAAGAGCAATGGGTCGGGCCGAACGGCGTCGAAAGCATCGAACCCGTGGCGCAGAAGGCGCAGCCCCTGAAGAAGGACGTCGATACGGCGTTGCTGTCCTCCAGCGAACTGAGCCGCTTCGACTACTACGACAAGATCGCCCGCGACACAAAGGTCACGGCCACGGTCGAACTGGCCGGGCCGGCCAGCGACATCCACGTCAGCGTGGAAAATCTCCTGGAGGAATCGGGTACCGCGTTCTCGTTCCCGGTGAAGCTCAAGCTGAGCAACCAGTTCCTGGGAAGCGAATGCTACATCGGCTCGAACTCAAGCCCGATAGTCGTTGAATTCACGACCGGGACCTCGGGGTCGGTGCACGGCAAAGACGGGAGCACCCTGAAAGCCGACGCGGCGGGCATCACGGTTCCCACGGACACGCTGGTCAACAACACCTTCGCCTCCCCCGGAGTCGAAGGGTGCGGCGTCGAAGGCAGCGCTGACGAAGCGATCAACGCTGCGCTGGGCCTGCCCTCTCCGTCGGGTGCCAACCTGACCGTCCTCGACGGGACGCTGAAACTGAACACCGCCGAAGCGGCCCAGGAAGGTCTCGAAGGGAAGATCTAGCCGCCGCGCCAGACAGAGCGCAGAGAAGCGCCGCGCCAGACGCGGCGCAGAGAAGTTGATGGACCCGAGTCGGCCGCGGCGGCGGCCGACTCGGCCGTACCGGAACGCCGCGCCTGTCTACGGTCCAGCCGACTCGCGCTCGGCGCCCTCGGCGGCGAAGCGCCTCAGCCCCTCGCGCACCCAGCCCGGGATCTCGATCTTCTCGGGGCTGTTCCTGCCCTCGGTCGATCTCGTCGACACGCACACATGCCGCAGACGGCCCCTGACCAGCAGCTGCTCCGCGCGGAGCACATCGATCTCAGTCGTGATCGCAGTGCGACCCAGCCGGGTCACCTGGGCGCTCAGAGCGAGCATGTCGTCGTAGCGAGCCGGCGAGCGGAACTCGATGTTGGCCTCGGCGACGACCGCGTCGACGCCGCGCTCGACCATCTCCTGCCACGGCCCGACGGCGGCCCGCCACAGCTCGGTGAAGGCGACGTCGAAATAGAGCAGGTAGTTGGCGTTGAAGACGATGCTCTGCGGATCGCACTCGCCGTAGCGAACCCGCAGCTCGTGAACGAATGGCGCCGACAAGGTTGCTGTGACGCTACCGGCGCGTGCGGCGCTCAGCGCACTTCGTAGCGGACAGGCACCTCACGCTCGCTGTCCCGGGGCGGGCGTCGATAGTCACGCTTCTGGCGGGGGGGCAGCTTCACGCGCTTGGGCGGCGACAGCTGCTCGTAGGGGATCAGCCACAGCAGGTGGCTGATCAGGTTGAGCCTGGCGGCCCGCTTGTCGTCGGCCTCGACCACGTACCACGGGCTCTGGTCGGTGTCGGTACGGGCGAACATCCGGTCCTTGGCTTCGGCGTAATCGACCCAGCGCGCCCGCGCCTGCAGGTCGACCGGGCTGAACTTCCAGCGCTTGCGAGGGTCGGTCAGCCGTTTCTCGAAGCGTCGCTCCTGCTCGTCGTCGCTGACCGAGAGCCAGTACTTCACCAGCGTGATCCCTTCGTTCTGCAGCGACTGCTCGAACTGCGGGCAGAAGCGCAGGAACTCCTCGTACTGCTCCTGTGTGCAGTAGCCCATCACGCGCTCGACCCCGGCGCGGTTGTACCAGCTGCGGTTGAACAGCACCATCTCCCCCGCCGCCGGCAGCTCGGCGGCATAGCGGGCGAGGTACCACTGCGTCTGCTCACGCTCGGTCGGGGCGGGCAGCGCGGCGATGCGACAGGTGCGCGGGTTCAGGTAGGTGGTGATCCGCTTGATCACCCCGTCCTTCCCCGCCGTGTCGCGGCCCTCGAACACGACGACCAGACGCCTGCCGCTCGCGATGATCCACTCCTCCATGTAGACGAGCTCGGTCTGCAGGCGGCGCAGCTCGTGTTCGTACTCGTCGTGGCTCAGTCGCTCCGGTCCCGTCACAGCGGCCAATCTTCCCTCACGCCGCCCCGGCGCGCCCTCGCGGCGAAGCGGGGAGGCGTACCATGCCTGCGGTGCCCGAGGATTCCGACGGCCAGAGCCCAGCCCCGAGCCGCAGCGACGCGCACCCGCCGTTGCCGCGCGACAAGCGCGGCTGGCAGGTGGCGCCCGCCCCGGACGGCCGCGGCATGCCCGAGCGGGCGCCCACCGGGCCGCCGCCGCACCGCCGGCCGGCCTTCCTGTGGTTCGTGCTGATCCTGCTCGCCTTCAACGTGCTCTCCGTCGCGCTGTTCCAGCCGTCGACCGGCGAAACACGGGTCACAGTCCCGTTCAGCCCGTACTTCGTCGAACAGGTCAAGGCCGGGCGCGTCAGCTCGATCTCCTCGAAGGGCGACACGATCGAAGGAAACTTCGCGACCAAGCTGACCTACCCGTCCAACGACTCCAAGGCGCAGCCGACCAAACTGTTCGCCACCCAGGTTCCAAGCTTCTGGAACGGCGCAGAGCTGTCCGCGCTGCTGCAGGAAAAGGGCGTGGTGATCAACGCCAAGTCGACGACCACGACTCAGTCGGTGCTGGCGGAGATCCTGCTCGGCTTCGGCCCGACCCTGCTGATCGTCGGGCTGTTCGTGCTGATCGCACGCCGCGCTGCCAAAGCCGGTGGCGGCATGGGCGCGCTCGGGTCCTTCGGGCGCTCGCAGGCGCGCCGGGTCGACCCCGAAACGATCCGGGTCACGTTCGACGACGTCGCCGGTATCGACGAGGCCAAGGCCGAGCTGTCGGAGATCGTCGACTTCCTGCGAAATCCCGAGCGCTACACCCGTCTGGGCGGTCGCATCCCGCACGGGGTGCTGCTGTCGGGCCCGCCCGGCACCGGGAAGACGCTGCTGGCCCGCGCAGTCGCCGGCGAGGCGCACGCCGCCTTCTTCTCGATCTCCGCGTCGGAGTTCATCGAGGCGATCGTCGGCGTCGGCGCCGCGCGGGTCCGCGACCTGTTCACCAAGGCGAAGGAGGCCGAGCCGAGCATCATCTTCATCGATGAGATCGATGCGATCGGACGCTCGCGGCAGGGCTCGGTCGGGATCACGGGAGCCAACGACGAGCGCGAGCAGACGCTCGACCAGATCCTCACAGAAATGGACGGCTTCGAATCCTCCGACGCGGTCGTCGTGCTGGGTGCCACCAACCGCCCCGACGTGCTCGACACGGCGTTGCTGCGGGCGGGACGCTTCGACCGCAGGGTCGCTGTGCAGCCGCCCGACCGGGCCGGCCGTCTGGCGATCCTCAAGGTCCACACGCGCTCGATCCCGCTGGACCCGGACGTCGATCTGGAGGCGCTGGCCTCGAGCACGCCCGGAATGGTCGGGGCCGACCTGGCCAACCTGTGCAACGAGGCAGCGCTGCTGGCCGCCAGGCGGGAACACGAAAAGGTCAAGATGGCCGATTTCACCGAGTCGCTGGAGAAGATCCTGCTGGGATCGCCCCGTGGGATCCTGCTCGCCCCGGCCGACCGCGAACGCACCGCCTACCACGAGTCCGGCCACGCCCTCGTCGGCATGCTCACGCCGGATGCCGATCCGGTGCGCAAGGTGTCGATCATCCCCCGCGGCATGGCGCTGGGCGTCACGCTCTCGACGCCCGACAGCGATCGCGTCTCGTACTCGCTCGAGGAGCTCGAAGCGAAGATCAAGGTCGCGCTCGGAGGCAGGGTCGCCGAGGAGGTGATCTTCGGCACGATCAGCACCGGGGCCGAGTCGGACATCGAGCAGCTCACGCAGATCGCACGCCAGATGGTCGGGCGGTGGGGGATGAGCGAAGCGATCGGACCGATCGCGGTGCTGCCGAGCGACGGGCAGGGACCGCTGCTGCCTGGAGCCAGCGAGACCTCCGAGCACACCCAGCAGGTGATCGACGAGGAGACCCAGCGGATCGTCGAGGCCAATCGCCAGGAGGTGACGCGCCTGCTCACCGATCACCGCGAACAGCTCGAGAGCCTGAGCCACGCGCTGCTCAAAGCGGAGACGCTCGACGCGCCCGAAGCCTACTCGGCCGCAGGGGTGCCGATGAGAGCGGCCGCCGAGGTCTCTCCGGCGGCCGCCTGAAGCCCGGCTTCCCGGGGTCCGGTATCGTCGCCCCGGGGTAATCGGGCCGCGAGAGGGGAGCCAGGTTGAGATGTACGACTACGTGATCGTCGGAGCGGGCTCGGCGGGCTGCGTGCTCGCCGCGCGTCTCAGCGAGGACCCGGACGTGAAGGTGCTGCTCCTCGAGTCGGGTCCACCCGACACGAACGAGAACATCCACGTACCGCTGGGATACCTGCAGCTCGGCGCGACCGAGGTCGACTGGGACTACCACTCCGCACCGGAGCAGCACTGCGGCGGACGGCGGATCACGCTGCCGCGCGGACGCGTTCTGGGCGGATCCTCGTCGGTCAACGCGATGGTCTACATCCGTGGCAACCGGCTCGACTACGACGAATGGGGCGTGACCGGCTGGTCCTGGTCGGACATGCTGCCCTACTTCGTCAGGGCCGAGGACAACGAGCGCGGCGCCTCGGAGCTGCATGGCGCCGGCGGACCGCTGCCCGTCAGCGAGCAGCGCTCGGGCAACCGCATCTCGCGGGCCTTCGTCGACGCCGGTGAGCAGGCCGGCCTGCCCCGCAACGAGGACTTCAACGGACCCGAGCAGGACGGCGTAGGGCTCTACCAGGTGACGCAGCGCGGCGGCATGCGCGCCAGCGCCGCCGTCGCCTACCTGCATCCCGCGATGGAGCGGGCCAACCTCACCGTGATGCCCTACATGCAGGTGCGGCGCGTGCTGTTCGACGGCGAGCGCGCCGTCGGCGTGGAGGCGAGCCGCCTCGGCGAGGTCCAGCAGCTGATGGCCGAGCGCGAGGTGATCCTCGCCGCGGGCGCCTACAACTCGCCGCAGCTGCTGATGCTCTCTGGCGTGGGTCCGGCGGAGCACCTGACCATGCGGGAGGTGGAGGTGCTGCTGGACCAGCCGTCCGTCGGCCAGAATCTCTCCGATCATCCGGCAACGCAGCTCGTCTGGACGACCCCCGAGCCGGAGAGCCTGCTGCTCGCGCTCGAGCCGGCCGCACTCGAGGAGTACGAAGCTGCCCGGACGGGGCCGTTCGCCTCGAATCTCGCCGAGGCCGGCGGCTTCGCCCGCGTCGGCGCGGGCGCGCCGGCGCCCGACATCCAGTTCCACGTCGCGCCCGTGCAGATCGTCGACGAGGGGATGCGCGACCCTGAGGCCCACGGCGTGTGGGTCTCGCCGTGTCTGCTCACCGAGCAGAGCCGCGGCTCGGTCAGGCTGGCCTCCAAGGACCCGACGGCGAAGCCGATCATCCACAACGACTTCTACTCCCAGGGCGAGGACCTGGAGCGGATGCTGGCCGGATTGCGCCTGGCGCAGGAGATCTGCGGGCAGCCGGCGATGCGCCCCTACTGCGCCGAGCCGTTCAATCTGCCGGCCGGCGACTCTCGCGAGGATCTCGTCGCGCACGTGGCCAGGACGACGTTCGCGATCTACCACCCCGTCGGGACGTGCCGGATGGGCGCTGACGAGCAGGCCGTCGTCGACGAGCGCCTGGTCGTGAAGGGGCTCGAGGGGCTGCGTGTGGTCGACGCCTCGGTGATGCCGACGGTGCCGCGGGGGAACACGAACGCACCGACGATCGCGCTGGCCGAGCGCGCCGCCGACCTGATCCGCCATGGGCGCGCGGCGCTCGAGCCGGCGGCCGCCGGCGCAGGCTCCAGCGCCTGACGCGGGCGCTGCTTCCCCACAGCCGGAATCCGTCTGCAGGTCGGAACCGCATAGGCTTCGCGGCGTGACCGCGATCGAGAAGCTGCGCGTGCGGATGGCCGAGCTGGCCGACCTCTCGGCGCTGGAGATGCTCGCCTCCTGGGACCAGCTGGTGATGATGCCCGAGCGCGGCGCATCCGGGCGCGGCCACCAGCTCGGCTCGCTCGCGCAGATCACCCATGAGCGGGCGACTGCGCCCGAGATCGGCGAGTGGCTGGAGGAGCTCGCAGGGGCGGACCTCGATGCGATCGACCAGGACGTCGTGCGTCTGGCCCGCCGTGACTGGGAGCGGGCTCGACGCGTTCCGCCCGAGCTGGCCGCCGAGCTCTCCCGTGCCCACGCCGACGGTCAGGAGAGCTGGCGCGTCGCGCGCCAGAACGACGACTTCCAGGCGTTCGCGCCGGCGCTCGAGCGCAACGTCGAGCTGGCTCGCGCCTACGGCGTGTGCGTCGCAGGAGAGGCGGGCGGCGGCCCCTACCAGGCGCTGCTCGACGACTACGACTTCGGGCTGGCCGTGGCGGACCTGAAGCGACTGTTCAAGGCGCTTTCGGCCAGTCTGTCGCCGCTGGTCGAGCAGGCGCGCGGCAACCGTCGGCCGGCCCAGCCCGAGATCCCCGCCGCGATCCAGCAGCGTGCCGTCGACGCGATCCTGAGCCGCGTTGGAGTGACGGCCGACAGCTGGCGGGTCGACGTCTCGGCGCACCCCTTCACGGCGTGGATGGGTCGACGCGACACCCGCATCACGACACGCTACGGGGACGGGGGGGTCGAGTCGCTGCTGAGCTCCCTGCACGAGTACGGCCACGCCCTCTACGAGCGGCAGGTCGACCCCGCGCTGGATCGCACCAACCTGGGCACGGGCACGTCGATGTCGATCCACGAGTCCCAGAGCAAGCTGTGGGAGAACCACGTCGCGCGAAACCGCGCCTTCGCCGGCGTGATGGCCGGCGAGCTGGGCCGGGCCGGCCATCCGATCGACCCGGACGAGCTGCATGCCGCGATGGTCGGCGTCGAACCGTCGCTGGTGAGGGTCTCGGCCGACCCGCTGACCTACCCGCTCCACATCGTGCTCCGCTTCGAGCTCGAGCTGGCGATGATCGAAGGCGACCTGGCCGTCGCCGACCTGCCTGCGGCGTGGCGCGACGGCATGCGAGCGCTGCTCGGCCTGGAGGTGCCGTCCGACGCGCTCGGCGCCCTCCAGGACATCCACTGGGGCGGCGGCAGCTTCGGCTACTTCCCCAGCTATGCGCTCGGCACCCTGATCGCGGCATCGCTGTGGGAGGCGATCGAGCGGGACGTCGGCCCGCGCGAGCAGTCGCTGGCCACCGGTGATGTGTCCTCGATCCAGCAGTGGCTGGCCGAGCGCGTGCATCGCTACGGGCGCCGCCTCGACACGGTGCCACTGGTCGAGCAGGCCACCGGCACGGGCCTCGAAATAGAGCCGTTCCTACGCTACGTGACGCCGTTCGCGGCGAGCTCCGGCTAGACCCGCGCGCGGATCGCCGCCTGCGCGGCAGCGATCCGTGCGATCGGCACGCGATAGGGCGAACAGGAGACGTAGTCGATGCCCGAGCTGGCAAGGAACTCGATCGAGTCGGGGTCGCCGCCGTGCTCTCCGCACACTCCGAGCGAGAGGCCGGGCTTGGTCTTGCGCCCAAGCCATGCACCCATCCGGATCAGCTGTCCCACGCCGGGCGTGTCGAGCGTCTCGAAGGGCGAGCGGTCGAGGATCTTGACGTCGATGTAACGCCCCAGCAGACGGCCCTCGATGTCGTCGCGGCTGAAACCCAGGGCGGTCTGGGTGAGGTCGTTGGTGCCGAACGAGAAGAAGTCCGCGACTTCGGCGATACGGTCGGCTTGCAGGCAGGCGCGTGGCAGCTCGATCATCGTGCCCACCAGGTAGTCCTCCAGCGAGAGCTCGGCGGCGACCCGCGCGATCAGCTCACGGGTAAGGGCGAGCTCGCGCTCATAGGCGACGAGCGGGACCATCACCTCGATGCGGCTGCCGGGCACCCGTGTGGCGGCGGAGAACAGGGCCCGGACCTGCATCTCGTAGAGCTCGGGGAACAGGATCCCGAGACGGACGCCGCGCGTGCCCAGCATCGGGTTGGCCTCCTGCAGCTGCTCGACCCGTCGGCGAGCCGGCGAGCCGTCCGGCAGGCTGCGCGGGTCGGGTAGGAACTCGTGCAAGGGGGGGTCCAGCAGGCGCACCGTCACGGGGCGGGATCCCAGCGCTTCGAGGATCTCCTGGAAGTCGGCTTCCTGCAGCGGGCGCAGCCGGTCGATCGCCGCGCCGCGCGACTCGTCGTCCTCGGCCATGATCACCGCCGCCATCAGCGGCTGACGCTCGCCCAGGAACATGTGCTCGGTGCGGCACAGCCCGATGCCCTCGGCCCCCAGCTCGATCGCCTTGCGCGCATCCAGCGGCGTGTCGGCGTTGGCTCGCACCCCCAGCGTCCGCAGCCGGTCGCACCAGCTCAGCACGGTCTGCAGGTGCTCGGAGACCTCCGGCTCGACCAGCGGCACGTCGTCGGTGGTGATCGTGCCGTGGCTGCCGTCGATCGCGATCGTCTCGCCGCTGCGCAACGTGCGGGCGCCGATCCGAACCTCGCCCGCGTCGAGGTCGATCAGCACGTCGGAGGCGCCCGTCACGGCCGGGCGGCCCATGCCCCTCGCGACCAGCGCGGCGTGGCTCGCCTTGCCGCCCTCGCTCGTCAAGATCCCACGGGCGGCGTGGAAGCCCGCCACGTCGTCGGCCTCGGTGAAGGCGCGGACGAGGATCACCTCGCGTCCCTGCTCGGCCGCCTCGACCGCCTCGGCGGCGCTGAGCACGATCTCGCCCTTCGCGGCGCCCGGCGAGGCCGCGACCCCGCGTGCGATCACCTCGAAGTCGGCGGCCGGATCGAAGGTCGGGTGCAAGAGGGCGTCGAGCGTCGCGGGGTCGATCGTGGCGATCGCACCCTCGCGGTCGAGCAGCCCCTCGGCGACGGCGTCCACGGCGAAGCGCACGGCCGCCTGCGCCGGCCGCTTCGCATTTCGGGTCTGCAGCATGTACAGCCGCCCCTCCTGCACGGTGAACTCGGTGTCCTGCATGTCGCCGTAGTGACGCTCGAGCCGTGCCAGGATCTCGATCAACTGCGCGTCTACATCGGGCAGCCAGGCGCGAAGCTGGGCGAGGTCCTGGGGCGTCCGGACGCCCGACACGACGTCCTCGCCCTGGGCGCGCTGCAGGAAATCGCCCGACGGCTGCGGGGCGCCGGTCAGCTCGTCGCGCGAGAAGGCGACGCCGCTGCCGCTGCGCTCGCCCAGGTTGCCGAACACCATCTGCTGAACGTTGACGGCGGTTCCCCACTCGTCGGGGATGCGGTTGATGCGCCGGTAGGCGATCGCACGGTCCCCCTGCCAGGAGTCGAGCACGGCCCTGATCGCACCGCGCAGCTGTTGATGCGGATCCTCGGGAAACTCGTAGAAGCCCTTGAACTCGAGGGTCAGGGCACGCAGGGCCGCAGCGTCGAGATCCGTGTCCAGGGTCACCCCGCGGGCGGACTTCGCCGCGGCGATCGCCTTCTCGAAACGCTCGCCCGGGATGCCCATGACGACGTTGCCGTACATCTGCACGAAGCGTCTGTAGGAGTCCCAGGCGAAGCGCTCATCGCGCGCGCCCTCGGCCAGGCCGAGCACCGTCTCGTCGTTGAGGCCCAGGTTGAGGACCGTGTCGAGCATCCCGGGCATGGACTCGCGGGCGCCCGAGCGGACCGAGACGAGCAACGGCCGGGCGACGTCACCCAGCCGTCGGCCGGACCGCTGCTGCAGGCGCTCCAGCGCCGCCTCTACGGACTCGGCGAGACCGGGCGGGAAGGCGCCCTCGCGCATGTAGGCGACGCAGGCCTCGGTCGTGATCGTGAAGCCGCTGGGCACCAGCTCGGCGCCCAGCACCCGGGTCATCTCGGCGACGTTGGCGCCCTTTCCGCCCAGCACCTCGCGCAGCTCGCGCGAGCCTTCGTGGAAGTCCATCACCCAGCGCTCGGGAGCGGGCGGACCCGCCTCAGCCAGGGCCGGCGCGCCGGCCTGAGTGGCCGGGCCCGCGGTCCCGCGAGGAGCTTCGCCGTGGAGAGGCACGGTCGTGAGCCTATTGGCTCGGCGGCCCGGCGCCGGGCGCGCGGGCGGGAGCGTGTGGCTGGGCCGGCGCCGCGCAGGTAGGGTCCGGGATCGATCGTCGGCCGATCCGGCCTGAACGCCAGCCAGCGAAGGAGGACTCAAAGCAATGCTCACCCTCACCGGCCTCGAGGAGGTCAAGGCACACGTCGGCAAGGAGCTCGGCGTCAGCGACTGGCGCCTGGTGACGCAGGAGGAGATCGACGAGTTCGCCCGTGTGACCGGCGATGACCAGTGGATCCATGTCGACGTCGAGCGGGCCAAGCAGAGCCCGTTCGGGGGGACGATCGCGCACGGCTACTTCACGCTGTCGCTCGCCCCGCGGTTCTCCTACGACATGTTCAGCTTCGAAGGCTTCGCCTTCGGCGTCAACTACGGGCTGAACAGAGTCCGCTTCCCCGCGCCGATGCCGGTCGGCGGCAGGGTCCGGATGCGTGCGGTGCTGGCCGCCGTCGAGGAGATCGCAGGCGGCGCCCAGATCACCTCGGAGCTCACCTTCGAGCGCGAGGGTGGCGAGAAGCCGGTGTGCGTCGCCGAGTCGCTGGCCCGCGTCTACCTGGGCTGAGCGACGATCTATTCGTAGGTGAAGCGGTCGCTCGGGCCGGTGGCGCTCTTGGCCTTGCCGACCGTCGCCTGCACTTCGACCGCACCCGCGGCCTTCGCCGGCGGCGCCGTCACGGTGCAGCTGGTCGAGCTTGTGCATTCGACCGTCACGACCTTGGCTTTGCCGAACTTGAATTCGGTCGCGCCGGGCGCCGTGGAGAAGCCTGCGCCGCTCACCGCGACGCTGCTGCCCCCCGCAACCGGGCCGGTCGCGGGCGTCAGCGATTCGATCAGGGGCGTGTACTTGAAGCGCCCCTTTGAGCTCGTGGCGCTGGTGCCGCCGACCGTCTTGACCGTCACATAGAGCGTGCCGCCGACGTTTGCGGGCGAGACCGCGGTGATCGAGGTCGGCGAGGTGACCGTGAATTCCGCTGCCGGCACGCCGCCGAAGGAGACTTCGCTGGCGCCGCTGAGTTCGGTGCCGGTGATCGTCACCGTCGTGCCTCCGCTGGCGGGGCCGCCCTTGGCCGACAGCTTGGTGACCGTTGGGGGCTGCCGGTAGCTGTAGCGGTCGGCCGGCACGATCGGGCTCGTGCCGGTGGCGCCCGTGACGGTCACATCGACCGTCCCCGTGCCAGCGGGCGCCGTCGCCGTGATCGAGCTGGACGATTCCACTTTGAACGAGGTTGCGGAGGTCGCACCGAACTGCACGGCGCTCACACCGGCGAGGTCCTCGCCGGTGATGCTCACAGTTCCGCCGCCCGACGCGGGGCCGGCCTGCGGGCTGATCGCCGTCACGACCGGGACGCTTTCGCCGAAGGCCATCACGTGCTGGCCACCGGCCGAGATGCCCATGACCTGGGCGAGCCCGTGAACCTGGACCGGAACGTCGCTTGGCGATCCGGCCGTGCCGACGCCGAGGTTGCCGACGGAGTTGCTGCCCCACGCCATCAGGCCGCCCGTTTCGAGCAAGGCGACGCTGTCCTGCGTGCCGGCCGAGATCTGCTTGACATGCGACAGGCCCGCGACGGGCGCCGGCGTGTCGACGCGCGCTTCGATTGCGCCGTTGCCCAGCTCGCCTTCCTTGTCTTCACCCCACGCCCACACCGTGCCGTCCGCCCGCAACGCCAGGTCGTGTGTCGTCCCTGCGGCGATCGCGGTCACGTCGCTGAGACCTTCGACTTCAACCGGCGTGTCGCTCTCCAGACCGTCTTCTTCGTTGGCTTCGGTTTCTTCTGCGGCCTGCGCGTTGCCCAGCTCGTAGTGTTCGTCGTCTCCCCAGGCCATTACCTTGCCGTCTTCGAGCAGGGCGAGGCTGTACTGCCCCCCGGCGGCGATCGCGGTCACGTGGGTGAGGCCCTTGACTTCGACGGGCGTGCTGCTGGATTTGTAGTCGCCCGTGCCGAGCTGACCGCGTTCGTTGCTTCCCCATGCCATCACGGTCCCATCGGAGAGCAGCGCCAGGCTGTGTTCTTTGCCGGCCGCGATCGCGGTGACGCCGCTGAGGTTCTGGACGGCGACGGGCAGTTCGCTGTTTGTCAGCTTTCCGTCGCCCAGCTCGCCGCTTTCGTCTTCGCCCCAGGCCTCGACGGTGCCATGATCGAGCAGGGCGAGGCTGTGGTTGCCGCCGGCGGCGATCGCCTTGACTCCGTGCACCTGTGAGACTTCGACCGGGGACCTGCTGCCGGACAGGTCGAAGACGCCGAGCTGCCCGTCCGCGTTGGAGCCCCACGACCAGACCGAGCCGTCTGCAAGCAGCGCGAGGCTGTGGCGCGAACCCGCCGAGATCGCGGTGACGAAGCCGAACGAGTGGATCGGCATCGGCGTGAGGATCGAGCCTTCCGTCGAGCCGATGCCGACCTCGCCGTGGGCGTTCTCGCCCCAGCCGTAGGCGGCATAGTCGGTGCTGGAGACGGTCAGCGTCGCGGGCGAGCTGTCGGTCGTGCCGACCGTGTTGGTGAAGGCGGCCCGGTATTGCGATCCGTTGTCGGACAGGGGGGCGTCGCTGACCGTCAGCGTGTTCGTCGTGGCACCCGGGACCGCGCTCCAGCTGGCGCCTTCGTTGGTCGACACTTCCCACCGCACAGCCGGCGGGGGCGTCCCCTTCGCGGCCGCTTCGAAGGTCGCCGTCCCACCGACGAAGATGAGCGCGTTACGCGGTTGGGTGGTGATGATCGGGAGCGACTGCACGGTCAGAGTGGCGGGCGCGCTCGTCGTCGTGCCGGCCGCGTTCGTGAACCTGGCCCGGTACTCGTTGCCGCTCATCGCCGCGGTTGTTTTCGAGACGAGCAGCCCCGTGAAGGTCTGCCCGGGCACTGCTTCCCACGTCCCGCCGCCGTCGGTCGAGACTTCCCACTGCACGGAGGGGGTGGGCACCCCGGTCGCGGTCGCTTCGAAGATCGCGGACTGGCCTTCGTTGACCGTGTCGTTGACCGGCTGTTTGGTCACTTTGGGCGCGACCTGCACGGTCAGCGTGGCCGCTTCGGTGATCGCTTCGGCTACCACGTTCTTGAAGATCGCCCTGACTTTGTCGCCGCTTTCGCTGGTTTTGACGTTCGCCAGGCTGAGGACCGTCGTGGTGGCGCCGGAGATGTTTTTCCAGCTGGTGCCGCCGTTGATCGACTGCTGCCATTGCACCGTCGGCGTGGGGAATCCCGACGCGCTTGCTTCGAAGGTGGCGGTGTGCCCTTCTTCGACCGTCGCGTTCTGCGGCTGGCCCGTGATCGCCGGGGCCTTGCGGACGGTAAGCGTCGCCGCTTTGCTGGTCGCTTCGCCGGCGCTGTTGAGGAACACCGCTCGAAACTCATCGCCACTTTCGGATGTGCTCGCGCTGGCGATCGTGTAGGTGGTCGAGGTGGCGCCTTCGATCTGGTGCCATGTCGCGCCGCCGTCGCTCGACATCTGCCATTGGACGGTGGGCGTCGGTGTGCCCGAGGCGGTCGACGTGAAGCTCGCGCTCTGGCCTTCTTCGACGGTCAGGCTGCTCGGCTGAGCCGTGATTTTAGGTGCGCCCGAAGCGAGCGGCTTGACGCCGTCCAGGCCGGCGCCGGCAGGGCTGGCGAGGGCCGTTCCGGCGCTCAGCGCGAGCAGCAGCAGTGCGAGCCCGAGCAGCGCCGGGGCTAGTCGCGCTCTGCGACTGCGGCCTTCCATGGTCGTGCCTGCGCTCTCCATCCCCCGTCCCTCCCGGGCGCCTAGCCCCGTTCGCCGTGCCTCCTGGGCCAGCGTCAGCTGCGGACATCATAGGGGTCGTCGGACAGTGCCGCAACGGGGCATCTCGCCTGCTCGCCTCGTCCGCTCCCGCCCTGCCCGGGGTGGCCGGCACACCGTTCGGATCGACGCTGCCGAGCGCCTGGACTCCCGCCTCGGCGAACCAGAGCTGCCCCGCGTAGCTCGTGATCCCCTGGGGCGAAGGGGCGGAGGCCGTCGTGATCGGGTACTCCGTCACCTGGCCGCTCGTCGTGATCCGGCCGATCGACTCGTCGCCGTCATCGGTGAACCAGAGCGCCCCGTCGGGTCCCAGGACGATGCTTCGCGGCGCCGGCGCGCCGAACAGCCCGGGAGCGGCGTGGTCGACATCCGGGATCGTGAATTCCTGAAGCTGTCCCGTCACCGTCATGCGGCCGATCCGGCCGGCGTTCTGCTCGGTGAACCACAGCGCTCCGTCGGGTCCGAGGACGATTGCGTAGGGCTCGGTCGAGCCGAACCCTCCGAAGCCCTGCCCCGCACCGATTTCGCGTTCGATCACCGTGCCGTCCGGCGTGATCTCGCCGATCGCGCCGGTGCCGAGCTCGGTGAACCACACGCTGCCGTCCCGAGCGACCGCGATCGACGTCGGCGCGCCGCTGCGGGGCAGCGGGTAGGTCGTGGCGGCGCCGGCCGGGGAGATGCGTTCGATCGCGTTCGCCGTCAGGTTCGCGACCCAGATCGAGCCGTCCGGGCCGGCCGCGAGCGCCTCCGGCCAGTACGACGAGCCCAGGCTGCCGGGGAACGCGTAGCGAGCCTGCAGCGCTCCCGACGGGAGGACGTCTTCCAGCGCGATGTTCGGCGACGGGGCGCCCGCCACCGGGTGGCCGCCGACGAGCCAGAGATCGCCGTCCGGTCCGGTACCGAGCGTGAGCGCTTCGACGTGCTGGACGGGCCCGGCGCTGAACGCAGGCGCTGACGTGATCCGCTGGAGGACCTCTTTGGTTCCGCCTTCGCTGCGCGTGACCGCAAGACCGCCGGCCCACCCCTGGATCGCCTGGGCCGGGGAGTAGGGACCGGGCAGGGGATGCTGCGCGATCGTCACGGCGGACGCCGACGCCGGCACGGCGGAGGCCGCGAGCAGAGCCAGGACGAGAGTCAGGACCCGCATCGAGCCGTTCGGCGGCCCGCTCATCCGGAGTCCCTCGGCAACGGCGCCGGTGCCTGGGGCACCGGGACGGCGTAGCGTCGGCCTCCCCGCTCGAACCACACGACGCTGTGGTCAGGGGCGTCGGCTCGGTAGGCCCCGTCGGCCAGGACGAGCTCGGTCGGCGGGCCGGCGGGCGGCACCAGCTCGGCCCGGCCCGCTCCGTCGGGCACCACGCCCTCGAGGAACGACATGCCGGCACCGGTGGAGAGCGACGAGTACGCGCTCATCAGGAGGCCTCGTGCCGCCGCCGCGGCCCGAACGCAATCGAGCGTGCTGGCGGCGTTGCGTTCGCCCGAGCTCGCAGTCCGGAGCAGGCAGATCTCGCCGTCTCCCGCCAGCAGCCACGACGGCGGCGCCCCTGCGAGGGGTATCCGGCGCGCGGAGGCCGGCGACAGGCGCGGGCCGCCCCCGTCCGCCGCTTCGCCGTTGTTCCTCTGGACCAGGGCCCGCGCTGCCGGCGAGAGCCTGTCGCCGCGTCCCGCCCGGCGACGGAGCAGTGCGAACTGCCCCTCTGGCGCCTGCCGCGCCCTGCGCGCCGGGATGGGATCGACGGAGCGGCGGGTCCGAGCCCGCGTCTCGCGTTTCGAGCGTGCGACAGCGACGATCGTCGCCTCTGTCCCTGTCCTGGGCGTCGGCCCGAGCGCCGGCGACGGCCGCAACGGCGTCGCCACCGTGGCCGAGCCGCACGCCGACAGCACGACGCCCGCCGAGGCCATGGTCGCCAAGAGGGGTGCGGGCCATGGCCTCGGCGAGCTCAGTTTTCGCCCCAGTTGACGTACTGGTAGAGGGCGATCCCGTAGTAGGGGGCGCAGCTGCCGATCATTCCGTAGCCCGGGGCGCCGCCGGGATACTCGGCGACCACATATCCCCAGCCCGACACCCACGGCTCCGTCTGGCCGCCGTCCCAGACTGCCGCGGCCACACATCGTTCGATCCCGTCGCCTTTCGGCGCCTTGTAGTGGTTCTCCGTTTCCGCGTCGAGCCACTGCACCGCGTTGTCGGGGTCCATCGATCTCAGGTAGTGGATCGCCGTCTCGTAGTGCGGCTCGATGCAAGCCGTGCCCCACGAGTACGTGCAGCCCCACCAGTATTCGCCGCCGTAGAACTGCTGCGCCTGCGCGGGGCCGCTCGCGCAGACCGCCATCAGGGTTCCGAGGCCGAGGGCCAGCGCCACCAGCCTTCGGCGACGCGCTCTGTGCTTCCTGGACCGAACCGTTCGCAACACCGCCGCCTCCGTTCGTGTGAATCGCAGCCCGCGTCGAGCTCGCCATGTTGATGTGACTTCGCGCGGACGGCGTCATTTGTGTGAATGACGGGGAGCAAGCTAGCCGGTCGACGGCTTTCGTAAAAGGTGATTCGGGGGGGATGAAACCAGTGGCCGCTCATTTGTCTTCTGTCAAATCAGTTAATGGTGAAGGGTCGAGAAATCCGGCCAGCTCGCGACTCGTCCGCGCGCCGAGCTTGCGCCGCACCCGGCGTGCATGTGTGCGAACCGTCTCGAGGTCGATGTAGAGCTCGGCGGCGATCTCGCCGTAGCTCCTGCCGGCGGACAGAGCGGCCAGCACGTCCGTCTCCCTCGGGGTGAGGCGACTCGCGCTCGCGCGGTCGGCCGGGGAGACCGCGTCCGCGGAGGTCTCGCATGCCCTTGCCGGCTCGCGGTCGGCGATCGCCCGCACGGCGTCGGTCAGCTCGCAGACCGCCCGCAACCGTGCGCCAAGCCCGTCTGTCGACTCGTCCGCCCCGGGCGCGCTCTCGCTCGCGGTCATGTCCAGGCGCCGCTCGGTCGCGCGGCGCAGCTCGCCCAGCGGCGCCAGCAGGACGCTCGCGGCGGAGCGATCCAGGCCGAGCGTCGCCGGGTCGCTCGAGCGCGCCCCGTGCAGCGCGAGCAGCAGCGATCCGCAGGTGCCGAGCAGGGCGAGCAGCTCGGGATCCTCCACCCGCTCCGCGCGCAGGACGCCGGCTCCGGCCTCCTCGCAGGCGGCGGCGAAGCGGCGCAGAAGCGCTTTGCGCAGAGGCGTCACGAGCTCGGCCGGCACGGTCGCGACAGCCATCGGCGCAGGGACGGACACGGGCGGCGAGCGGCGCGTTGCCATCGCGTCCCACGATGACAGTTGTCTGCGACGGACGTCTCGTGCGGAACGACCGCGGGGACGGGCACGAACACCCCGTGATGTCCCGCCGGCCAGATAGCGCGCTCGTGCCGCGTCCGGCCTGCTCGTCATGCAGCTCTTCTCCGACGAGCAAGGGCGGACGTGCGCCTGACCCGTCCGAACGGGGGAGCGGGCCGATCGCGGCTAGCCTGTCGGCATGCGTGGATCGGAGCCGGTACGGCAGCCGGGCGCCGCGCCCGGCGCCGAGGACCGGGAGGCGACGGAGGTCTCCGCGACCGATCTGACGCCTCCTCCGGAGGTGCAGGGACCGCGGCTGCGCCGACGGCTGTTGATCCTGGCGACGGTCGCTGTGGGGATCGTCGCGGTCATCACGCTCGTTCCGGGGCTGGCCAGCCTGCGCGAGCGGTTCGCGCACGGCGACCCCGGCTGGCTGGCCGCCGGAGCCGGGTTGAAGGTGCTCTCGGGCGTCTGCTACGTGATGGTCTTCAGGAGCGTGTTCTGCCCGAAGATGCCGTGGGGAACCAGTGGGCAGATCGGCTTCTCGGAGCTCGGCGCGAACGCGGTCATCCCGACAGGCGGCGCCGGGGGCCTGGCGCTTGGTGCCTGGGCGCTGCGCCGCGGGGGGATGGATGGTGCCCGGATCGCTCGTCGCAGCATCGCCTTCTTCTTCCTCACCAGCCTGCCCAACGTGCTCGGCGTGATCCTGATCGGAGCCGGCCTGGCGATCAAGCTGTTCCCGGGGCGCGCCGGGCTGGCTCTGACGCTGGTGCCCGCCATCGTGGCCTCGGCGGCGATCGGCCTGACCATCGTCGGTGGCCGCTGGGCGGGGCGGGCCGGCGTGCGGCTGCAGGAGCGCAGGGGGGAGGACTCCCGCTCGGCGCGCGTGTTGCACGCGGTCGCCGACGGGGTCAGCGAGTCGCTGTCGCTGCTGCGCCACGGCGATCCCCTGCTGCTGGTCGGGCTGGCAGGCTACCTGGCCTTCGACGTGATGGTGCTCTGGGCGACCTTCAATGCGTTCGGCTCGGTCCCGCCCTTGGCGATCGTCTGGATCGGATACCTGATCGGCGAGCTGGGCGGCCTGATCCCCGTGCCCGGCGGGATCGGCGGGGTCGACGTCGGGCTCGTCGGAACCTTCGCGCTCTATGGAGTGCCGGTCGGCGCTGCGACCGCCGCCGTGCTGGCCTACCGTGCGATCGCGCTGGTCGTACCGGCCGTCATGGGCGGCGTCGCGTTCGTGATGCTGCGCCGCACGGTCGCGCGCGAGGCGCTGGCGGTCTCGGGGTGCGAGCCCGGGGGAGAGGTCGAGATGATCGGCCGCGGGACGGTACGCCTCACGGCTTGAGGAGCCGGAGCTCGCGCCCTGGTCGGCGGGGGAGGCAAAAGGCCCCGACCGCGCGGCCTCTCTCGTCGGAAAGCCAGCATGCGGCCGGGGCCAGGCAGCGACGATGGGTGCAACCGGCATCCGGGGGGCGGACGACGGTTGTCGGGCGCCGCTGCGAAGAACTAGGTTAGGACGGCGCGTTCGCTCCTTCACTCCTACAAACGGAGGGTGCGAGTTGAGAGACTGTGCGCGATGGCAGGCGCTAGCTCGAGAGCTCTGAGCCGGGCCGCGGCGCTGCTCCTGACAGGGATTCTGGCGTGGGCGGCGCCCGCCGCGAGCGCCGCTCCACGGTCCCCGCTCGACACCACGGCGCTGTGGGTCACGCACGCCGGCTCTGCCGAGTCGCTCGCCGGCCAGGCGGCGCAGGCAGGAGCGGGCACCGTGTTCGTGAAGGCAGCCGATGGCACGACCACCGAACCGCAGTTCACCCCGGCGCTGATCGCCGGGCTACGCGACGCGGGCTTGGCCGTCTGCGCGTGGACGTTCGCCTATGGTGCCGACCCGGCCGGCGAAGCCGCAGCGGCGATCGCCGCTGCGAGGACCGGGGCCGGCTGCCTGGTCGTCGACGCCGAGGGGCAGTACGACGGCCGCTACGGCGCAGCCCAGGTGTTCGTGCACGCGCTGCGCTCGATGCTGGGGACGGGCTTTCCGATCGGTCTGGCCGGCCAGGCCGAGACACTCGAGCACCCCGCCTTCCCGTACTCGGTGTTCCTCGGCCCGGGCGGCTTCGACGTCGACGAGCCGCAGGTCTACTGGCGCGACTTCGGCCTCACGGTCGGAGGCGCCTACGCCGCGACGATCGGAGCGAACGCGATCTACGGCAGGCCGATCGCGCCGGTCGGCCAGCTGTACGGCGCCACGGCCCCGGCCGAACTCGAACGGTTCCAGCTCCTGGCCCACGAGTACGGGTGTCCCGGCTCGAGCTTCTTCGACCTCGACGTCGCCGAACCCGCGCAGTTGGCGGCGCTCGTTCCGCGACCGCTGCCGGCGCTGCGCCGTGCGGCCGTGTTCGCAAGCGTCCGGCCCGGCGCCGACGGCGATGCGGTCGTCTGGGCACAGGAGCTGCTCGACGGGGCGGGCGCCCGGCTGCCCGTGGGGGGCTTCTTCGGCGCGGAGACCGCGCGCGCCGTGGCGCGATTCCAGTCCCGTCACCGGCTTCGCGCCGACGGTCTGCTGGACGCTCCCACGTGGAGGGAGCTGCTGCGGTTCCGTGCACGCGAGCCCTCTTGGGTCAACGGTCCGCCCGACAGCGCTCGCCAGCCGGCCGCCGGCAGCTGAGCGAGGTATCCGATCACCACTCAGGGTGCTCGGCTCGCAGCCACGCGACCGTGGCAGCAAGGCCCGCGGCGTAGTCGACCCGCGGCTCCCAGCCCAGCAGCTCGCGGGCCTTGTGGTTGCTGAAATCCTGGCTCACGCCGAGCACCTGCACCGCCTGGCGCGAGAGCAGCGGCGGAAGCGACACGCCGGTGCTGCGCCGCAGCACCCTGTACCCCTCCTCCAGCGAGACCCCGATCGCGCCGGCGAGCCAGTACGGCAGGCTCCACCGCGCCCTCGGGCAGCCAAGCCCGTCTGCGAGCCCGTCGAGGAACTCCCTCCATGTGATCGGGAGGCCGTCGGTGACGTTGAAGGCATGGCCAGACGCGTCGCTGCGGCGCAGGGCGAGGAGGACGGCATCGAGCAGGTTCTCGACGTAGCAGAGGCCCGCGACCGGGCAACCGTGGTCGATCAGGATCATGTGGCCCGCGCGGAGCGCGTCGGCGATCTCGCCGATCACGTCCCTCGAGCCGGGCCCGTACACGGTCGCCGGGCGCACGATCACCGCGTCCGGGCCGGCTCCGCCGGCGAGGCGCCTCACCTCCGCCTCGGCTTCGAGCTTCGTCTGGGCGTACCAGTTCCGGAACCCCGCCGGGGTGTGGCTCTCGTCGATCGCCGCGCCACCGGGATGTCCGTAGACATCGGTCGTGCTCAGATGCACGAAGCGCCCGACCGAGCCTTCGATCGAGGCCTGCAGGAGGTTTCGGGTGCCCTCGACGTTGGCTCGCCTGATCTCGTCCCTGGTGGCCCAGTCGGTGACGAGGGCGGCGCAGTGGAGGACGTGCGAGCAGCCCTCGACAGCTGCTGCCAGCGACGTGGGGTCGGTCAGGTCGCCGACGGCGAGCTCCACCTCGAGCCGCTCGAGCGCCGCGGTGTCGCTGCCGGGGCGCACGAGGCAGCGCACCGTCGATCCCTCGCCGGCCAGGCGCTGCGCCAGCCGCCCGCCGATGAACCCCGTCGCGCCCGTCACCAGGCAGGCCTGCTCGTGATACGACCGATCGACAGAGCTCCGCTGAGGCGGCGCGGCGTCGCTCACCGAAAGGGCGGGCGGACGCGGCGGCGAAGGGTTGCGGTGGCGATGTCGCGCACGACGGCCAGATTCCTGCTCGCAGCGCCGTGACACTCCGCGAGCACGGCGTCCAGCGCCGTCAGGAAGCTGGCGGCCTCGCTCTCGGACAGCG
>JBKQOO010000005.1:0-20354 GCA_052145475.1 Solirubrobacteraceae bacterium | reverse complement strand
AAAGCGCCTCCGCCCCGTCCCAAGCCGCGCACTTCACCTACGAATAGCCCGGACGACGGTTCGCCGAGGCAGGGACGCCGCTGTGGCGGGGGAAAAACCCGCTGGTAGACTCAGCTGTCCAGTCGCGGGGGCTGGTTCCCCGCCGGTCGATCGTTCGAACAGTTGAAAGGAGGTCGGTGAGATGAGGGCAGTCGATGCCTTGATGGAATGTCTGAAGGCGGAGGGCGTCGACGTCGTCTTCGGCCTCCCCGGCGGGGCCAACCTGCCGACCTACGACGCGCTGGTCAACGGGGGTGTTCGTCACATCCTCGTCCGCCACGAGGCGGGCGGCGGCCACGCCGCCGAGGGCTACGCCAAGGCAACCGGCAAGGTGGGCGTGGCGTTCGCGACCAGCGGCCCCGGTGCCACCAACCTGATCACGCCGATCTGCGACGCGATGATGGACTCGGTCCCGGTCGTGTTCATCACCGGACAGGTCCGCACCGAGCTGCTCGGCACCGACGGCTTCCAGGAGGCCGACACGATCGGCATCACGATGCCGGTCGTCAAGCACTCGTTCATG
Organism: Solirubrobacteraceae bacterium; assembly: GCA_052145475.1. GTDB lineage: Bacteria > Actinomycetota > Thermoleophilia > Solirubrobacterales > Solirubrobacteraceae > Palsa-744. Next base: position 19,792 of record JBKQOO010000005.1, on the reverse strand, counting down.
ATCCAGCAGCCCCAGGAACTGCCCAGGGCGATCCACGAGGCGTTCCACATCGCCCGCAGCGGCCGGCCCGGACCGGTGCTGGTCGACATCCCGATGGACCTCTCGCGCGCCGAGATCGACTACGAGCCGGTCTCGGACGTGCGCCTGCCCGGCTATCAGCCGCGCGTCGAGGGCAACCAGAAGCAGATCCGCCAGGCCGCCAAGGCGCTGGCCGCCGCGCAGCGGCCTGTGATCTACGCGGGTGGCGGCGTCGTCAACGCGGACGGCGCGGAGGAGCTGCGCGAGTTCGCCGGCTCCGACCGCTTCCCGGTGACGTGCACGCTGATGGGCCTCGGCGCGTTCCCCGCGCCGCACCCGCAGTGGCTCGGGATGCTCGGCATGCACGGCACGCGGGCCGCCAACTACGCGATGGACGAGGCCGACCTGATCTGCGCCGTCGGAGCCCGCTTCGACGACCGCATCACCGGCAAGCTCTCGGAGTTCGCGCCGCGGGCGAAGTTCATCCACATCGACGTCGACCCGGCGGAGATCTCCAAGAACGTGCCCGCCCACATCCCGATCGTCGGCGACGCCAAGCACGTGCTGGCGAAGCTGGTCGTCGAGTACCGGGCGATCGGCGCCGACCCGGGCCGCCTCGACGCCTGGTGGGGGAGACTCGAAGGCTGGAAAGCCAAGTACCCGCTCGAGTTCGAGGAAACGACCGACAACGAGATCAAGCCGCAGTTCATGGTCAAAGCGCTGCACGAGGCGACCGCGGGCGAGGCGATCGTGACGAGCGACGTGGGTCAGCACCAGATGTGGACGGCGCAGCACTACGACTTCCCCGAGCCGCGGCGCTGGGTCAACTCCGGCGGCCTGGGCCCGATGGGCTTCGGCCTGCCCGCCGCGATGGGCGCGGCGGTCGGCTGTCCCGATCAGCTCGTCTGCTGCATCGCCGGCGACGGATCGGTGCAGATGAACGCCCAGGAGCTGGCGACCTGCGCGCAGAACAACATCCCGATCAAGGTGTTCATCATGAACAACGGCTACCTGGGCATGGTTCGCCAGTGGCAGGAGCTGTTCTGGGACGGGAAATACAGCCATGTCGACATGGGCGAGTTCCCCGACTTCGTCAAGCTGGCCGAGGCCTACGGCGTAACGGGCATCCGGCTGTCGGACAAGACGACGCTGGTCGAGGACATGAAGCGAGCGATCGCGATCGACGGCCCCGTGCTGGTCGACGTCAGGGTCACCCGCGAGGAGAACACCTACCCGATGATCCCGGCCGGGCACGCCGCCCGCGAGATGGTGGGGTGAGCGCGTCGATGGGCGAACCGGGAACCAAGGAGCCGCTCAGCCTCGAGGAGCTCGAGGCCGCGACCAACATGCGGACGGGACGCAAGCACGTCCTCTCGATCCTGGTCGAAAACAAGTCGGGAGTCCTCACCCGCATCGCCGGGCTGTTCGCCCGGCGCGGGTTCAACATCGACACGCTGACCGTCGGCCCGACCGAGGACGAGGAGATCTCGCGGGTGACGCTCACCGTCGACGGCGCGCTGCATCCGATCGACCAGGTCACCAAGCAGCTGCACAAGCTCGTCAACGTCCTCAAGATCCGCGACCTCGAGCCCGGCGACACGGTCGCGCGCGAGCTGGCGCTGTTCAAGGTCACCGCCGACGGCACCCAGCGGGGAGAGCTGATGCAGATCGCCGAGATATTCCGCGGCAAGGTCGTCGACGTGACGAAGCGCGCGATCATCATCGAGGTCACCGGCACGACCGACAAGATCGAGGCGTTCGAGACGATGGTCCGTCCCTTCGGCCTGATCGAGATGATGCGCACCGGCGAGATCGCCATCTCGCGGGGGCGCACCGAGACCTGATCGTTGCCGGCGACCGCCTCAGGCTCGCCGTTCGCGCTCACAGACGCCGAGCACGAGCGCCTCGCCGGCAGGCTTGCCCGCGCCCTGGCCGGCGCTCGCGCCACAGGGCGCTCGCGCCTGGCCGCCGTCACGATCGAGCTGCCCGCTGACGTCGATCCCTCGGCGGTCGTCTGCGCCTCGCGTCGCCCCGGCGAGCCATGGCTGCTGCTCGAGCAGCCCGCCCGCGGCAGGCGCGCGCTGGCGTGCATGGGAGCGGCGGTCGAGCTGCGGGCCTCGGGGCGCTCGCGCTTCGCGGAGGTCGCGGCCCGCTGGCGCGAGCTGGCGTCGGCCGCGCTGGCCGACCCGCCCGAGGGCCCCGACGCGAGCGGGCCTGTCGCGGTCGGCGGCTTCGCCTTCGCGCCCGAGGGCGGGCATGCGCCGCACTGGCGCGCCTTCGCGCCGGCCAGCCTCGTGGTCCCCGAGGTCAGCCTCTCGCGGGCCGAGCGCGGCGGCGAGCCGCTCGTGCGCCTGACCCTGGCGGCGGTGCTCGAGCCCGACGACGATCCCGATCAGCGTCTGGCCGCCCTGCTCGAGCGGGTCGGGTCGATGCGCACGGCAGAGCTGCCGCTGCTCGACCCCGCGCCGACCGGTCGTTTCGAGGTCGTCAGCGCGATGCCACCGGAGCACTACGAGCAGGCCGTCGACCGGGCCGTGGAGATGATCCGAGCAGGCCGCATGGAGAAGATCGTGCTCGCCCGCGAAGTCCAGGTCCACGCCCCCCGCGCGTATGACCCGGCGGCCGTGTTCGGCGTGCTGCGCGAGGAGTTCCCGTCCTGCTTCGTGCTCTGCGTCGGCCGCGGCGAGGCGGCCCTGATCGCCGCCAGTCCGGAGCTGCTGGTGCGCAGGGAGGGTCAGCGGGTCAGCACGCTGGCGCTCGCCGCCTCGACCCGTCGCAGCGCCGATCCCGCGGTCGACGACCACCTCGGCGAGCAGCTGCTGAACGACCCGAGCTATCGCGAGGAGCACGCGATCGTGGCCCGCCGGATAGAGCGCACGCTGCGCCCGCACTCGGTCTGGGTGGCCGCGGCGCCCGAGCCCGAGCTTGCCCGGATCGCCAACATCCAGCATCTCGCCACGCCGATACGCGCGCAGCTGGCGGCGCCGATCGAGGCGCTCGAGCTGGCCGGACTGATGCACCCGACCCCGGCCGTCGGCGGCGAGCCGCTGTCGGCGGCGGCGCCGCTGATCCCGGCACTCGAGGGACTGGACCGGGGGTGGTACCTGGGGCCGGTCGGCTGGACCGACGCGCTCGGCGACGGCGAGTTCTGCGTGGTGCTGCGTTGCGCGCTGCTGAGCGGCGCGGTCGCGCGCTGCTATGCCGGCAACGGGATCGTGCGCGACTCGGTGCCCGAGCGCGAGCTCGCCGAGACCGAGATCAAGCTGGCCGCGCTGCTGCCTCTGCTCGCGGGCTGAGCGCCTTCGAGACGGCCTCCCAGACGGCGGCGTGCAGCCGCACGTTCTCGCCGCGGACGCCCGGCACCTCGACGATCGCCGAGCGCTCGCTCGACAGTGCCCGCTCCAGGGCGAGACGGAAGCCGGGGAGATCCTCGACCCGCTCGTGCTGCAGGCCGTACAACGCGGCTGCGCGCGCGAAATGCAGCCCGGTCGGCGTGGCCACGTGCCGCGTGTACAGGTCCTCCGCCTCACCCGTGGCGGGCGCAGAGGGGTCGGACTCGAGCGCCACAGGCGTGCGCGACAGCGCCAGGAAGTCGAAGATGCCGCCACCGCCGTTGTCGAGCAGCACGATCGTCAGCTTCAGGCCCAGCCTGCTCGCCGCGAGCAGGCCGCCGATGTCGTGCGCCAGCGCCACGTCGCCGATCAGCAGCACGACCCGGCCGTCGCCGGCCGCGGCCGCCCCGAAGGCGCTCGAGACGACGCCGTCGATGCCGTTGGCGCCGCGGTTGCACAGCACCCGGGGCGGGTCGGGGCGGGCGGGCCAGAACGTCTCGATGTCCCGGACCGGCATCGAGGAGGACACGAACAGCGTGCTGTCCGCCGGCAGCAGCACACCCAGCTCGCTGGCCACCGCCGGCTCGGAGAGCCCGGCCGCGCCGAGCACGCCGGCGATCGCCTCCGCGGCCAGCTCGTCGGCGCTGCGCCAGCCACCGAGCCAGTCGGGGTCGTTTGCCTCGACCTCCAGGGCGAGCCGCTGGCAGGCGCCGGCCGGCTCCAGGGCGAGGCTCGCCGTGAGCGTGCCCGCAGGGTCCTGCCAGGCCCCCTCGGGGTCGAGCGCGACCTGCTGCGTGCCCGCCAGCGAGGCGAGCCATTCGCGCAACGGCTTGGAGACCGGCAGGTCGCCGACACGGACCACCAGGTCCGGGAGGAGCCCCTCGCGCGCGGAGCCGTCGCGCAGGATCGCGTCGTAGTGGGCGATGGCCGCGGCGCCGCGGCGGGCGCCCGAGAGCGGGTCGGCCAGCAGCGGCCAGCCGGCAGCCCGGGCCAGCTCGGCGGCGGCAGGGCCGAGCGGCTGCTCGCGCTCGTGGCGGCCCGCGACCAGCACCCCGCGTCGCGAGGCGCCCACCAGTTCGCGCAGCGTCTCCATCTCGATGTCGGCAGGGGGTGTGCGGTGGCGGCGCACGAACGGGCCGCCGTCGGGTCTGCCGCTCGAGTCCGGCGGCAGCTCCTGCTCGGAGACCAAGGGCTCGCGCAGCGGGAAGTTGAGGTGCACCGCCCCGGGCCGGCCCTCGAGCGCGGTCGCGTAGGCGCGGCAGGCCAGCGTGCGGATCCAGCGCAGCTGCGCCTCGCCCGTCCCCGGCAGCTCGACCTCGCAGAACCACTTGGCCTGGCTGCCGAACAGCTTCAGCTGGTCGATCGCCTGGCCGGCCCCGTTGTCGCGGAGCTCGGCCGGCCGGTCGGCCGTCAGCAGCAAGAGCGGGACGCGCGCCTCGCGGGCCTCGACCGCGGCCGGGAGCAGCTCGGCGGCGGCGGTGCCGGAGGTGCAGGCGACCGCGACGGGCAGGCCGGAGGCCTTCGCCAGCCCGAGCGCGAAGAAGCCGGCGCAGCGCTCGTCGACATGGGAGTAGCAGCGCAGCCGGGGCTCGCGCGCCAGCGACAGCACGAGGGGAGCGCAGCGCGAGCCGGGCGAGGTGCACGCGGCCTGCATCCCGCAGCGTGCCAGCTCGTCGACGAAGGCTCGCAGCAGGACGTTCGTTTCGGTGGCCGTGGTCATAGGATGCGCGGGTGCCGGAGTCCCTCGTCCTGTTGCATGGATTCAGTGGCACGCGTCGCGCGTGGGACGGGGTGCTCGAGCGTCTCGATCCTGAACGCTATCGTCCGCTCGCCCTCGACCTGCCCGGCCACGGCGCCGCCCGGGCGCTCGCCGGCCCGATCACGTTCGCCTCCTGCGTCGAGCACGTCCTGGCCGATGCCCCCCGGCGCTTCGCGCTGTGCGGCTACTCGCTGGGCGGCCGAGTCGCTCTCCACGTCGCGCTCGCGGCTCCCGAGCGCGTCTCGCACCTGACGCTGGTCGGCGCGAACCCGGGGATCGAGGATCCGGCCGAGCGCGCGGCGCGGCGCGACGCGGACGAGCGTCAGGCCGAGCGGCTCGAGCGCGAGCCGTTCGAGGCGTGGATCGAGAGCTGGCGCACCCAGCCGCTGTTCGCGGAGGACCCGCCTGCGGTCGGGCAGCTGGCCCGGGCCGACCAGCGACGCAACGACCCGTTCGCCCTGGCCGCCGCGATGCGCGGTCTGAGCGTTGGCGCGATGGAGCCGCTGTGGGGCCGGCTTCCGAGCCTGCCGATGGGCGTGACGCTCGTGGTCGGAGAGCGCGACGAGAAGTTCCTGGCGCTGGCCCGGCGCGCCCTGCCGCTGCTCGCCGACGGGTCGCTCGCGGTCCTCGCGGGCGGCCATGGCCTGCCGCTGGAGGCGCCGGGTGCGCTCGCCAGGGTGCTAGAAGAGCCCGTCCAGCTCGACCCCGAGGCCGGGGGCTGAGGGCAGCTGGATCGCGCCGTCCCGAGGCGGCAGCGGGTCCTCGAGGCCGGCGAACATCCCCAGCGTCGCCAGGCCGCAGTGGGCCAGCGGCCCGCGCGAGGCCAGCGCGGCGGCGGCATGCAGCGCGGCAGCCACGCCCAGCGGTCCGTCCAGGGTGGAGGCCAGGTAGACCTCGGCGCCCGAGGCGCGCACCAGCGATGCGGCCGCGATCAGTCCGGCGATGCCTCCGCAGCGTGAGATCTTCAGGCAGACCGCGTCGGCGACACCGGCGCCCAGCGCGCCGTGCTCGGCGGCGGTCTCGTCGATCCCGATCCTGACCGCGACGCGCTCGCGCACCCGACGCACGGCCTGCAGGCCGTGCGTGGGCTCCTCGACGAGCTCGAGGCCGGCCGGCGCGAGCCGGTCGATCGCGGCGACCGCCTCCTCCACGTCCCAGGCGCCGTTGGCGTCCAGGCGCAGCAGGGTCTCCGGGCCGACAGCGGCCCGCACCGCAGCGACGCGCCCGGCGTCGTCGCCCACGCCGACCTTCACCTTCACGCACTCGAAGCCGGCAGCGGCCGCCTCGGCGGCCTGCGCGGCCGCGGAAGCGCGGTCCAGCGCGGAGAGCGTGGCGTTGACCTGCACGGCGCGGGCAGGCTCGTCGCTGAGCAGCGCCGCGACGGGCTTGCCGGCGCGGCGGCCCGCCCGGTCCCACAGCGCCATCTCCACGGCCGCCAGCGCCTCGGGCAGATCGTCGACCGCTCTGCAGGCTTCCAGCAGCGGCCCATAGCCGGCCTCGCCGCCGTCCTCCAGCGCCGGCCCGTAGCGCTCCAGCGCCCGCCAGACGCGGTGCATGTCCGGCCCCCCGTACGCGGGCAGCGGCGCCGCCTCGCCGTGACCGACGACGCCGTCGGCGCCGCTCAGCGCGACGATCGCCAGCTCACGCTCGGCGACCTCGCCGTAGGAGGTGCGCAACGGGGTGCGCAGCGCCAGCGCGCGCCTGTGCAGCTCGAGCTTCACCGGGCGATGCCGCCGGCGGCCAGGATGCCGGCGGCGTAGAGCAGGCAGAAGACGAGCTGCAGCGCACCGGTTCGGGCCAGCGCCCCGTTCAGCGACGGCCCGTCGACGCGCGAGCTCACCACGCGTGCGACGGCCACGGCGAGCGGCAGCGCCAGCCACGGCAAAAGCAGCCAGGCGTTCATCGACCCGAGCAGCCAGGGCAGCGGCGCCGTCAGGAAGGCTCCGGCCAGCATCGCCACGTAGAGCTTGCGGGTGCGCTCCCTGCCCAGGCGGACGGCCAGGGTGCGCTTGCCCGCCCGGCGGTCCGTGTCGAGGTCGCGGACGTTGTTGACGACCAGGATCGCGCTGGCCAGCAACCCGACCGGCACGGCGCAGACGAACGCCTGCCAGGGCAGCGACTGCACCTGCACGTAGTAGGACCCGACGACGGCCACGATCCCGAAGAACAGGAACACGAACAGCTCACCCAGGCCCTCGTAGCCGTAGGGACGCGGCCCGCCCGTGTACAGCACGCCGGCGAGGATCGAGGCGGCCCCGACCGCGATCAGGCCCGGCCCGGCGACCGCCACCAGGTAGGCGCCGCAGGCCACCGCCAGCCCGAACGTGACGTAGGTCGCCAGCAGCACCTGGCTGGGCGGGACCAGACCACCGGCCGTCACGCGCACCGGCCCGAGGCGGTCCTCGGTGTCGGCGCCGCGTCGCGCGTCGGAGTAGTCGTTGGACAGGTTGGTGCCGACCTGTATCAGGATCGCCCCGAGCAGGGCGGCGACGAAGGCGAGCGGGTGGAACGTCCCCGCGCCGAGCGCGAGCGAGGTCCCGACCAGCACGGGGGCGATCGCGGCGGGCAGCGTGCGCACGCGCGCCGCCATCACCCAGATGCGCGCCGTCCGCACTAGGCCCGCTTCGGAAAGCGCGAGAAGTCCGGCCTGCGCTTCTCACGATAGGCGTCGCGGCCCTCCTGCGCCTCCTCGCTTTCGTAGAACAGCAGGTTGGCGTCGTGGGCGAGCTGCTGGATCCCCGACAGCCCGTCCTCGGCGGCGTTGAAGCTCGCCTTCAGCATGCGCAGGGCGAAGGGGGAGAGGGCGAGCATCTCCCGACACCACTGGACCGTCTCGCGCTCGAGGTCCTCGAGCGGCACGACCGTGTTGACCATGCCCATCTCCAGCGCCTCCTGGGCGGAGTACTGCCTGCACAGGAACCAGATCACCTTGGCCTTCTTGGGGCCGACGAGGTTCGCCAGCAGGCCCGCGCCGAATCCCCCGTCGAAGGAGCCGACCTTCGGTCCGACCTGGCCGAAGCGAGCGTTGTCGGCCGCGATCGTCAGGTCGCAGACGAGGTGCAGCACATGACCGCCGCCGATCGCGTAGCCCGCGACCATCGCGACGATCGGCTTCGGCGTGCGCCGCATCTGGATGTGAAGGTCGGTGACGTGGAAGCGGCCGACGCCGGGGTGGGCCGCGTCCTGCTGCTGCTCGTCGTCCATATATCCCGAGTCGCCCCGGACGCGCTGGTCGCCGCCGGAGCAGAACGCGTCAGGCCCCTCCCCGGTGAGCACGATCACGCCGATCGAGGGGTCCTCACGCGCCAGATCCAGCGCGCGGGAGATCTCGATCACGGTGCGCGGGCGAAAGGCGTTGCGCACCTCCGGACGGGCGATCGTGATCTTCGCGATGCCCTCGTCCGGGGCCGCCGAGGTCTCGTAGCGGATGTCGGTGTAGAGCTCGCCGGCGGCGATCCATTGGGTGCTCATGGCGCGAAGGCTATCTTTCCCGGACCAGACGGCGAGCGGCTATCGCGCGGCATCAGCTCTCTCGAAGCGGGTCGTCCGAGCCGGCCTCGAGAATCGTTCGCGGTCGGCGAACCGTTTCGCGGCGGTCTGGACGGGTATCGTCAGCGCGGGGATCGGCGTCGGGGGGCGCCACCGACCGCAGCGCGCAAAGCCCGACGTTCCCGAGTGCCCACAGTACGGCGGGCGCAGGCACCTGCTCCAGACCGAAAGGAATGGCACGATGCGAACGAAGGCAGCCGTGTGCACCCTCCTCGCCCTCCTGCTGCTCGCGGGCAGCGCGTCCGCGGCGCAGTGGTCGATCGAAGACGGTCCGAACGGGGCGAGACGGCGTATCGCGGTCGGCGAAACGGTCGAAGTGCCGTTCCAGGGCTCCTACTTCCTGAAAATCGTGCTCGGGAACAGGAGACTGAAGGCGACATGCGACGTGGCCGGGATCGAGGCGGCGCGTAACACGTCGACCCAGGCGCTCGATGAAGCCCGCGCGATGAGCTTCTTCTCCTGCACCGAGGGCGTGACGATCGCGCCCGTGATGCCGTGGACGGGTGTGCTGAACGGTAACGGCGAGCCTTTCGTCGAGCCGCTGGGCAACGTCGCGTTCGACTTGAGCCTCGGCGGGACCGACTACGGCGTGTTCACTGGCCCACTGACCGCGAAATTCGGCGACTTCGACAATCCGCGCCACGACGAGATCGACAACACGTTCACGCTGAAAGGCAACAGCGGCAGGCTGACAAACGGCGCGGGCGGGAGGCTGAGGTTCGCGGGCCGCGAGAAATACGGGGTCAAGGGCGAAGACACACGGCTCGACGGGGAGCTGAACGGGGAAGCCGAGCAGACCGAGGAAGCTCCGGGCAGGGAAGCGGCCGAGAAGGCAGAGGGGGACGAGGATGAACCGCCGCTCGAAGAAGGCTGACCGCCACTAGCCTGTGCGCCATGGAGATCGAGGGATGGCTCGAGCGTGCCGCGGGGCGCGCGGGCGGTCGGATCGCCCTGCAGACCCCGGCCGGGAGCTGGACCTACGAAGAGCTGCAGGCAGCCGCGCGGGCCGGCGCGGCGCAGCTCGGGGCGCGCGGGGTCGCTCCGGGCGAGCGGGTCGCGATCGCCCTTCCCGCCGGTCTGGGCTTCGCCCAGGCGCTGCACGCCTGCCTGCTGCTGGGGGCCGTGGCCGTCCCGGTCGACCTGCGTCTGTCGCGCTCCGAGCGCGATCGGATCGTGGCCGGGGCGGCGGCGCTCGTGGAGGAGCCGCTCGAGACGGCGGTCGGGCGTGCCCGCAGCCGGCCTGCCCCGCCCTCCCGGCATGACCTGCAGGCGACCGCGCTGGTCGTGCACACGTCCGGAACGACGGCCGGGCCCCGCCCCGTCGAGCTGACCTACGGCAACCTGCTGTGGAGCGCGCTCGGCTCCGGCGTGGCGCTCGGCGTGGCCACCGATGAGCGCTGGCTGTGCGCGCTGCCGCTGTCACACGTCGGCGGGCTCTCGATCCTGATGCGCTCGGCGATCTACGCGACGACGGCGGTCGTGCACGAGCGCTTCGAGGCGGATCGGGCGCTGCACGCCCTGCACGGCGGCGGGGTGACGCTGGTCAGCCTCGTCGCGACCACGCTGGCCCGCCTGCTCGACGCCGGCCTGAGCCGTCCGCCGGCGCTGCGCTGCGCGCTGACCGGGGGCGGGCCCGTGCCGGGCGCCCTGATCGAGCGCGCCGAGCGGGCCGGCGTGCCGGTGAGCCTCACCTACGGGCTGACCGAGACCTGCTCGCAGGCCACGACCGTGCCGCTCGCCGCCCTCCTCGCGGGCGGCGCGCAGGCCGACACGGCCGGGCCGCCGCTGTTCTGCACCCGGGTGCGGATCGCCGCGGATGGCGAGATCCTCCTCGCCGGCCCGACCGTCGCCCGCTCCGCCGCGCTGCGCGGAGGCTGGCTGGCCACGGGCGACCTGGGGAGGATCGACGAGCGCGGCTGGCTCGGTGTGGTCGGGCGAAAGGCGGACACGATCGTGAGCGGCGGCGAGAACGTCGCTCCCGCCGAGGTGGAGGCGGTGCTCGAGGCCCACCCGGCCGTGCTCGAGGCCGCCGTTGTCGGGCGGCCCGATCAGGAATGGGGGGAGGCGGTGACGGCGTGGGTCGTGGCGCGACCGGGGCAGGAGCTCGACGTCGGCGAGCTGGTCGAGCACTGCCGGCGCTCGCTCGCCCCCTACAAGGTCCCAAAGGACTTCCTGGCCAGCGACCAGCCGCTGCCCAGAACGCCCTCGGGCAAGCTGCTGCGCCGGGAGCTCGCGTGAGCTTCGACCCGGCGGCGCACCGCGAGGAGAGCCTGCGCGGCTGGGAAGAGGCGGCGCCCGGATGGGTCCGGCGCCAGGCGCAGATTCGCGACTGGGGCAATCCGGTGTCGCACTGGCTGGTCGAGGCGATCTCGCCGCAGCCGGGCGAGCGTGTGCTCGAGCTGGCGGCCGGGCTGGGCGAGACCGGTCTGCTGGCGGCCGAGCTGGTCGCGCCGATGGGCGGCGTGATCATCTCCGACCAGGCGGAGGCGATGCTCGACGGCGCCCGCGCCCGCGCGGCCGAGCTGGGGCTGGCCAACATCGAGTTCCAGGTCCTGAACGCCGAATGGATCGACCTTCCGCTGGCCAGCGTCGACGCGGTCATCTGTCGCTGGGGCTACATGCTGATGACCGACGTCGGCGCGGCGCTGGGAGAGACGCGGCGCGTGCTGCGTCCGGGTGGACGGCTCGCGCTGGCGGTGTGGGACGGGATCGACGCCAACCCGTGGGCGCTGCTGCCGGCCCAGGAGCTGCTCGAGCGGGGCCTGGCGCCCGCGCCGGGAGGCGGGCCGGGCCCGTTCTCGATGGGCGACCCCGAGCTGGTCTCGGAGGCGCTCGAGCAGGCCGGCTTCACGACGGAGCGAGTCGAGGCCATCGAGCTGATCCGCCGCCACGCCAGCTTCGAGGAGCTGTGGGAGCTGCAGCTCGACGTCTCGCGCGGCTTCCACGACGCCGTGCTCTCGCTGCCGCAGGATCAGATCGCCGAGCTCAGAGCCTCGCTGGAGCAGCGCTTCGCGCCGTTCAGGTCGGCTTCCGGGGCGCTCGAGATCCCGGGCCGCGCGCTGGTCGCGCTCGCCGGAGCCTGATCTCGAGCGCCGGTTGGATAGCCTGCGGCCAATGATCTACGACGACGATGCAGACCTCAGGCTCCTCGACGGCAAGACCGTCGCCATCATCGGCTACGGCTCGCAGGGCCACGCCCACGCGCTCAACCTGAAGGACTCCGGTGCCCAGGTCGTGGTCGGGCTGCGGCCCGACTCCGCCTCGGTCGCCGAGGCCCGCGAGCAGGGACTGGAGGTGCTCCCGGTCGTCGAGGCCGCCAGCCGGGGCGACCTCGTCATGATCCTGCTGCCCGACGAGCTGCACGGGAAGATCTGGGATGAGGAGATCCGCGACGGCATCGCCGAGGGCAACATGCTGCTGTTCGGCCACGGCTTCTCGATCCACTACGGCGAGATCACGCCGCCGGCCGGCGTCGACGTCGCGATGATCGCGCCCAAGGGTCCCGGCCATCTGGTCCGCCGCCAGTTCACCGAAGGCAGCGGCGTGCCCGGCCTGCTGGCGATCGAGCAGGACGCGACGGGCGACGCTCGTGCCCTCGCCCTGGCCTACGCCAAGGGGATCGGCTGCACGCGCGGAGGCGTGATCGAGACGACCTTCAAGGACGAGACCGAGACCGACCTGTTCGGGGAGCAGGCGGTGCTCTGCGGCGGCGCCTCCGAGCTGGTCCAGGCCGGCTTCGAGACGCTCGTGGACGCCGGCTACGACCCGGAGATGGCCTACTTCGAGTGCCTGCACGAGCTCAAGCTGATCGCTGACCTGATGTACGAGAAGGGCCTGGCTGGGATGCGCTTCTCGATCTCCAACACGGCCGAGTACGGGGACTACACCCGTGGCAAGCGGGTCATCACCGAGGAAACCCGCGCGAACATGCGCAAGATCCTCGCCGAGATCCAGTCGGGTGACTTCGCCCGCGAGTGGATCGCGGAGAACCGCGCCGGCCAGGAGAACTTCAAGCGGATGCGAGCCGAACAGGCCGACAGCCAGATCGAGCACGTCGGCGGCGAGCTGCGCTCGCACATGGACTGGATCGAGCCGAGCTTCTAGGCGCTCAGCGTCAGGCGGCAGCGACCCTCCGATGCTGGCCTACGTCTTCTGGCACCGACCGGCCCACGGTGTGGGCGACGAGGCCTACGAGCGCGCGCTGCTCCGCTTCCACCGCTCGCTCGCCCGCCAGCCGCCCAGCGGCTTCCAGGGCTCCGCGCCGCTGCGCGCGGTCGACCTGCCCTGGCTTGAGGGGCCCTCCGGCGCGCGGGGCGGCGGTTACGAGGACTGGTACCTGCTGGACAGCTGGGACGCGCTCGGCGTGCTCGAGGCGGCTGCGGTCGCCCGCGGTCACGTGACGGCGCACGACGAGGCGGCGAGGCGCGCCGGAGCCGGGGCGGGGGCGGTCTACCGTCTGCTGGAGGGGTCGGCGACCCCCGACCAGGCGCGGCTCGCGGCGTGGGTGTCGCCGGCCGGCGGGCAGGCCGACCCGAAGCTGGCCGACCTGCTCGAGGACGGGATGGATCCGGGCGCGAGTTCGCTGTGGCGGCGCTCGCTCGTGCTGGGGCCCGCTCCCGAGCTGTGTCTGCTCAGCGCGAGCGCGGCGCTGGAGGCCTGCACCGGCCTGGCGGCGACGCGGCTGCCCGCCGGCTGGACCGTCCAGTCGGCCGCCCGCGAACCTGTCCCGGACGAGTGAGCGAACCCCGCCGGCTCGGGGCGGGACGGTTCGCTACACTCGCCCTCGTCGTCGCGACTGGCGCTCGGGTGGAGTCAACCACCGGGAAGTGACGACCGCCTCGCCGCCGCGCGCCTGGGCACCTCAAGAGCATCGACCAGCCCCTCGAGGCCCCGAAGGAGCGTGCAGGCCAAATGACAAGCAGCCCCCTCACCGAGCAGCAGCCACTCCTGATCCCCGAGCAGCTGAAGCCCGCCGACGGGCGCTTCGGCTGCGGACCGTCGAAGGTGCGTCCCGAGGCGCTGGCCGCGCTGGCCCGTGACGGCGCTGCGGTGATGGGGACCTCCCACCGGCAGAAGCCCGTCAAGTCGCTCGTCGGGCGGCTCCGAGCGGGACTGGGGGAGCTGTTCTCGCTTCCGGACGGGTACGAGGTCGCGCTGGGCAACGGCGGCACGACGGCCTTCTGGGACGCAGCCGCCTTCGGACTGGTCCGCGAGCGCTCGCTGCACCTGGCCTACGGCGAGTTCTCGCAGAAGTTCGCCGCCGTGACCAAGGGCGCTCCCTTCCTGCAGGAGCCGGTGACGATCACGGCCGAACCGGGCGCCGCTCCAGACCCGTCGGGCGCCGGCGCCGCGGCCGCCGAGGCCGGGGTCGACCTGCTCGCCTGGGCCCACACCGAGACCTCCACGGGCGTGATGGTGCCGGTGCTGCGACCCGGCGGCTCGGGCGACGCGCTCGTCGCGATCGACGCCACCTCGGGAGCAGGCGGGCTCCCGGTCGACGTGAGCCTGGCCGACGTCTACTACTTCGCGCCGCAGAAGGGCTTCGGCTCCGACGGCGGCCTGTGGCTGGCGCTGCTCAGCCCCGCCGCGCAGGAGCGGATCGCCGAGTTGCACGCCGCGCAGCGCTGGATCCCGGAGTTCCTCTCGCTGCAGACCGCGCTGGAGAACTCGCTCAAGGACCAGACCTACAACACCCCCGCCGTCGCGACGCTGTTCCTGATGGCCGACCAGGTCGCCTGGATGCTCGAGCTGGGCGGGCTGGCCGGGTGCGTGGCCCGTACGCGGGCCTCCTCTGAGCACCTGTACGGGTGGGCCGAGAGCAGCTCGTTCGCGACGCCGTTCGTATCCGAGCCGGCGAGCCGGTCGCTGGTCGTCGGCACGGTCGACTTCGCCGACGGGGTCGACGCCGCTGCCGTCGCCGCGACGCTGCGGGCGAACGGGATCCTCGACACCGAGCCCTACCGCAAGCTCGGCCGAAACCAGCTGCGGATCGGCATGTTCCCGGCGATCGAGACGGCCGATGTGCAGGCGCTGACGGCCTGCATCGACTGGGTCGTCGAGAGGCTGGGCCAGTGAGCCCGGCCGCGGCCGACCGCCGCGCCGACGGGGACGGGGCGCGTCCCAGGGTTCTGGTCAAGGAGAAGATCGGCGAGTCTGGCGTCGCGCTGCTGCGCGAGCACTTCGACGTCGACCTCGGCATCGACTGGGACGAAGCCGAGCTGGCGAAGCGGATCGCGGCGTACGACGGCATCGTGATCCGGTCGGCCACGAAGATGACCGCAGAGCTGATCGACAAGGCCGAGCGCCTGACGGTGATCGGCAGAGCAGGCGTCGGCGTGGACAACGTGGACGTGCCGGCGGCCACGAGGCGCGGCATCGTGGTCGCCAACGCGCCGGAGTCGAACGTCGTCACCGCGGCCGAGCACACGATGGCGCTGCTGCTGGCGCTGGCGCGCAACATCCCGCGCGCGCAGGCCTCCCTCGTCGAAGGCAAGTGGGAGCGCTCGAAGCTCTCGGGCGTCGAGCTCTACGAGAAGACCTTGGGCGTGCTGGGCTTCGGGCGCATCGGACAGCTCGTCGCGCAGCGCGCGCGCGGGTTCGGCATGCGAGTGCTGGCGTTCGACCCCTTCGTGAGCGCCGAGCGCTACCGCGAGCTCGGCGTCGACAAGGCCGACAGCCCCGAGGACATCTACGCGCAGGCCGACTTCATCACGATCCACCTGCCGAAGACGCCGGAGACCGAAGGGTTCCTCTCCGACGAGCAGTTCGCCGCGATGCGCGACGGCGTGCGCGTCCTGAACGTCGCGCGCGGCGGGCTCGTCGACGAAGCCGCGCTCGAGCGTGCGCTCGACTCCGGCAAGGTCGCGGGCGCGGCCCTCGATGTGTTCCCGTCCGAGCCGATGACCGAGAACCCGCTGTTCGGGCGCCCCGATGTCGTGGTGACCCCGCACCTGGGCGCTTCGACAGCCGAGGCGACCGACCGCGCCGGCTACCAGAGCGCCGAGCAGGTGGTGGCGGCACTCGACGGCGGCGTCGTGTCGACCGCCGTCAACATCCCGGCGGTCGGCGCGGAGGACATGGAGGTGCTCGGGCCGTTCCTGCCGATGGCCACCAAGCTGGGCCGCATCGCCATGAGCCTCGCCGAGGGCAGCTCGGTCGAGCGGATCGAGGCTGCGTTCTTCGGGCGCATCGCGGAGTTCGACACGCGCCTGCTCGGCCTCGCCGTGATCGTCGGCGCGCTGCAGGGCCGCACCGAGGAGCAGGTGAACCTCGTGAACGCCCCCACGATGGCCCAGCAGCGCGGGATCGTGTTCGAGGAGAAGGCCGTCTCCGAGGCCGAGGACTACAACGAGCTGATCCGCGTGACGGTCGTCGCGGGCGAGGAGCGCGTCGCCGTCGCGGGCACGGGGATCGGGCCCCAGCAGGTCCCGCATCTGGTCGAGGTGCAGGGCAGGCGGCTGACGATCGAGCTCGAGCGTTACGTGACCGTGTTCCGCTACGAGGACCTGCCGGGCATGATCGGCCGCGTGGGCACGATCTTCGGCGCGCACGGGATCAACATCTCGTCCGCCGCCGTCGGGCACACGCCCGACTCGGTCGACGGCGACGAGCGTCGCTACGCCGCGATGGTCGTGACGACGGACGCGCCGGTCGGCCCCGATGTGGTCAAGGAGATCGTGGCCTCGGAGGGCTTCGCCGACGGCTGGTCGGTCGACCTGGGCTGATCGGGTAGGGTGGCCGCACCGATGAGGGCGGTCGTGATCACCAAGCACGGGGGGCCCGAGGTGCTGCAGGTGCAGGAGCGCCCCGACCCACCGCTGACGGCAGGGCAGGTCCGCGTGCAGGTGGCCGCGGCCGGGATCAACTTCGCCGACGTGATGGCCCGCATGGGCCTCTACCCCGATGCGCCGAAGCCGCCCTGCGTGGTCGGCTACGAGGTATCGGGGACGATCCTCGAGCTTGGAGACGGCGTCTCCGAGACGCATCCCGAGCTGACCCCGGGCCAGCGCGTGCTGGCCGGCACGCAGTTCGGCGGCTATGCGTCGCAGGTCGCCGTCCCGGCCGGCGACGTCGTGGTGCTCCCCGAGGGGCTCAGCTTCGAGCAGGGAGCCGCGATACCGGTCAACTACGCGACCGCCTGGGCGGGACTGATCGGCTACGGGAGCCTCGAGGCGGGCGAGCGCGTCCTGGTCCACTCGGCCGGGGGCGGCGTCGGCATCGCGGCGACCCAGATCGCCAAGCGCTTCGGCGCAGAGGTCTACGGCACCTGTTCGCCGTCCAAGCACGAGCGGGTCCTCGAGGTCGGCGTCGACCGCGCGCTGGACTACAACAAGCCCGGCTGGGAGCGCGGCATCGGGAGCTTCGACGTGATCCTCGACGCGGTCGGCGGCAGGAGCTTTCGGACCAGCTACAACCTGCTGCGCCCGGGCGGGCGGCTGGTCGCCTTCGGCGCGTCGGCCGTCGTCTCGGGGCAGCGGCGCAACCTGGTCAACGCGCTCGGCACGGTCGTGCGCATGCCGCGCTTCAACCTGATGAAGCAGATGCAGGAATCGAAGGCCGTGATCGGCTTGAACATGCTCACCCTGTGGAAGGACCGCGGCACGCTGGCGCCCTGGATCGATCCGCTCAGCGCGATGCTGGCCGACGGCACGATCACACCCGTCGTGGCGGGCGCCTTCCCCTTCGAGCGGGCCGGCGAGGCGCAGACGATGATCGTCGAGCGGCGGAACGTGGGCAAGGTCGTGCTGACGCCGTAGTCCCCGCGGCCCCGCGTGCGGTGAGAGCCGCCGGGGCCGAGGAAGGGACGGGGGCGCGGCGCTCACCCGGCGCCAGGCGCGGGTGAGCGATTCCCGCCGCGCCTCGCAACCAGTGGGGAACCCACGGCGGGACCGCGGTCTTTCCGCGATCTGCGGCGCCCGGCCCGGAGATAGGTTCACCTCATGAGCCGGTTCCTCGCCCCCGTCGCCCTGCTCATCGCCTGCGCCCTGCTCGTGCCATCGGCCGCGTCCGCGCGCTGGACCCATCCGGTCCCGATCGAATCGGGCCCCTCGTCCCCCTATGCCGCTCCGGCTGTCGCGGTCGCCGGCCGCGGTGATGCGGCGGTCGCCTGGGAGACCGTCCGCGGCGGCCGGCTGTCGCCCGCGCGCGAGAAGAGCTGCGCCTTCGCCGAGCCGCGTCCGGCCAACTGCTTCCCGACCGTGACGATCAAGGTCGCGGTGTGGACGGCGAACCGCGAGAAGGTGATCCGCACGCTCTGGCAGCAGCGGGTGAACCCGACGATCCGGATCGCGGTCGCGACGACCCGCGGCGAAGTGACCGTGGCCTGGGCCGTCGAAGACCCGGGCGCCGTCTCCGAGAGCCTGCACGTCGCGTACGGGCCGCTGAAAGGGCGCTGGCAGCCCTCGCGGGTGCTGGGCCATTTCTCCGAGCAGTGGTTCACGGGTGGCAGCTTCACGGTCTATCCGCAGCTCGCCGTCGCACCGAACGGAACCGTGGTGGCCTCCTGGAGCGCGTGCCGCAGCGTCAAAGCCTGCCCGCGCCCCGTCGGCGGGGTCGAGCTCGCATGGCGCGTTCCGGGCCGCGGCTTCAGCGCCCCGCAGCTCGTCCGGGAAGCCCCCGAAGGCGCGCGCCCGGTGTTCGACGTCATCGGCAACGCCTACCTCTACAGCCCCTGCAGCGGGCGCATCCTGCTGGCCTCTGCGGGCAGCCGCCGGTTCACGCGAACGGTCACGCTGGCGCGCGGGCCCGTCTCCGGTCTCACCGTCGGCACCTCCGGCGCCGGCGAAGGCCTCGTCACGTGGGCGGCGGCCGCATGCTCGACGGACCGCGCCGTCGGGGATCTGCCGGGCCCGGTGCTCGCGAGCGCCCTGAAGGGCGGCGTGTTCTCCGCCTCGCAGGTGCTCACGCCGCCCGGTGTCCTGGCCTACTACGCGCGGAGCGCAGCAGCCCCGGGCGGCGGCATCGCGAGCTGGCGGACGACCGGCTCGGACGGCGTCGCCGTCCTGACCGTGAGGACCGTCGGCACTCCGGGCCTGTTCGCCCCGGTTCCCGCCGGCAGCGAACCGGTGGCCTCCACCGGAGGCGGCGACATCCTCTTCACGCCGGCGCACATCTGGCCTTCGGAAACGGTTGCTCCGCTCGTGCTGCCCCGCCGCGGCGCGCCTGCCGAAGCCGCGCCCGCGACGTCGGGGGTGCTCACGGCGGCGCCCTTCGCGCGGCTGGCGGCGATCGCCTTCTACGACCCGGGGCTGGAGCTCTCGCTCTGGCGCTCCGAACTGCTGCCGTGAGCGCGCGGCGCCGCCTGCGGCGCTCCTCTCCCGAGCCGGGCCGGCGCTGTCGAGTACAGCGTGACCGCTCCCGCTAGCCGAGCGCGGCGGCCTCCGATTCGAACGCTGCCGGGAGGGCCGCCGACAGGCGTGCGTTCGGCTTCAGCGCGTCCTCGTAGCCGTACCACCAGAAGTAGCCGCCGATGTAGTCGAACCGGTCCACCCCGCCGGGGGACAGGGAGTAGGCCCAGCGCATGATCGCTTCGGCTTGGGCCTGCGTGCGCTTCGAGGCAGGGTGGGGCAATCCCACCTCGCCGAAGCCGAGCAGCGCGTGCGGGTAGAGCCCGTGCAGGGCTTCGAGCTGCAGGTCCAGTTCGAGTGCGTCGGGCAGCCGCCCGCCGCACTCGGTGGGGTAGTAGGACAGCAGCACGTAGTCCAGGCCTGCGGCAACCCCGGCGGGCACGTAGCGTTCGCTGAACTGCACCGGGGTCGGCTCCGCTTCGCCGTCGCCGCAGTGGTCGGGCCCGAAGTCGTTCTCGTACAGGGTCAGCGCCGCCGGGCGACGGGCATCCGAGACGTCTTCATATGCCTCCGTGAGCTTCGCCGCGACCGTTTCGTAGGGGCCGGTCCAGTTGCCGTTGACCTCGTTGCCGATCTCCCAGATGTCGACCAGGCCGCCCAGCGTCGCGAGGTAGGACTGGACGCGGGCCTGGAACGCGACGGTGGAGATCGCCTTCTCATCGGACGAGTCCAGCAGCTCGCCCATCACCGAGCTGACCGCGTGGATCTGACCCAGCGCGGGCAGGTAGTAGCCGGCGGGCTCGTGGACGTCGAAGTAGACCCGCGCGGTCGGGCGGCGCGGCAGCGCC
>JBKQOO010000004.1:0-4372 GCA_052145475.1 Solirubrobacteraceae bacterium | reverse complement strand
GAGCGGCGATGTCGATCTCCGTCATGCCCGGATACCAGTCCGGCCAGCGACTGGCATCGCTCAAGAGCGCCATGGTCTGCTGTGGCGAGGCCTTGATCTGGACATTGCGTTGCACGATCGCCATCGTCGATCTCCCCGCTCTCTGTTGTGTCTCGTCATGCGGCGGCGGAGATCGGCTGCGGCCGAACCGGATAGACCCAGCGTCAAGCCGCCACGCCCCCGCTGCCTTTCCGTCATGATTCGAAGTCTAGGTCCCGCCGCGGCGTTGCTTCGAGCGAAGGCAGGCGTCTGCATCGACCCCGAGGTGGCGGCGAGGCACTCGTCTGGCATGATCGTTGCCATGGCCAAAGCAAAAGCCAAGGCATCCAAGGCCGGGCCCATTGAGCACATCAAATGGCTCAAGGAGGTCGCCGACCACGATTACGAAGCCGCCGAGGCGTACCTGTCGCTCAAGTCCGACCCGGAGGCCGTGCAGAAGACCGTCAAGCGGCTCCGCAAGGCGGCGCTCACAATGCGGCGCGCCAACGACATTCTGCGCGCCGCCGGAGCGACCGCGGCGACGCTTGACGATCCGGGCGTGATGAAAGAGCTGATCAAGGTGATCGAGGGCCGGCACCTCAGCCCCGTGCTCGTGGTCAACGCCGACAGGCGGGCCGACATCGCCGACGGCTACCACCGTGTGTCACTGCTCTATCGCATCGACCCCTATGCGGAAGTGCCTCTGAAGATCGGCTGACCGATGCGTGTCCTCGGCCCGAGACGGGACGCATGCGTGGGAGAGACGACCTCCGACAGGACCGCGCATACTCCACCTGATGCCCGACGCAGATCTCACGGTCCGTCTGCAGCCGCGTGCGAAGCGGAACACGATTGTGGCCGAGCGTGACGGCGTGCTGCACGTGAGCGTCGCGGCGGCACCTGTCGAGGGCCAGGCGAACGCGGCGCTGTGCAAGCTGATCGCCAAGCGCGCCGGCGTAGCCCGCGGACGGGTGAGCGTGATCCGTGGCCAGCGCTCGCGCGAAAAGGTGGTCCGCGTCGAAGGACTCGCACCGAGCCAGCTGCGCCGGGCGTTGGGGCTGACCCCGAGCTGATCGCGGATGCCGGGACCTTCCCGGTTCCGTCCTGAGCAGCCGTTCGCCGGTCGCGAACCGAGGCGCTGGCACCCGCCGCAGTTCGCGCCCGGACGGCTCTGCCTCGCCCAGCTGCCTAGTCGGCGCCGACGACCTTGAAGTTCTGGCTCACGAAGATGTGGTGCGGCCAGTTGACGCCGATGTTGTGGACCTCGTACCCACCGCTGCTCAGCTTCACGACACGGTCGACGACGCCGCCCGGGTAGGCAGCCAATGCGGCTTTGGTGGCCTTGGTCGCCGTGGTTCCGCTGACGATGGTGCCGGACCCCTGCTTGTAGCTCGCCGGGATCCGACCGACCTGCTTCGACACGGACTGCGCACCGCGCTCGAACGGAATCACGTTCGACGACGACTTGGGCCCACTGTTTGTCGGTTCCACGATGACCAGCGTGGCCGTGATCGTCGTGCTGTCGGTTGTTCCCAGCACGAGGGCCGTCTTGCCTCTGCTGACGGCGCTCGCCGACGCCGCGTGCGTCCCTTTCTCGTATTTCGTGGCCGACGTGTCCTTGACGGTCACCTTCTCTCCGGCCGAGGTCAACAGTCCGAAGCCCGAACTGGAGACGCTGCTCACCTTGCCGATCGATCCGCCCGCAGCCGGTCCAGACCGAGCGTTGCCCCCCATGCCGGGGGCGCGTTGCGCTGGCGCTGCGGAGGTCGACGAAGCCGTTGTCGAGGTGCCCGAGCCGGTGCTGGCGGTTGCGCTGACGATGCCGTAGGCACCGCCCCCGATCACAATGGCTGCGGCGCCGATGGCGGCCGTCCGTGCAAGTCTCTGGGCGAACATCGGATCACCTCCTTCCTGAGAACGACGTGACCGTCCCTCCCGGCTCAGAGGCCAGGCGTTCGTGGTGTCTGACGTATTGCTCGTGATCTGTCAGGTATCGACCAGTCGGCGATAAGCCGCTGCTGCTCCTGCTGGCCGTGGCGGCTCCGGCGCTGGCCGAGCCGCCCAGGGCGAGCCCGGCCAGGACCGCCCCACCTATCGCGAGTTGTTTGAGTCGCTTCAACATCATCGTTGCTCCCTGTAGGGGCCGGGACATCCCCGGGCATCAGTGCCACGATGGCTCGCTTCCCCAAGGAAAATGCAAGAGGATCCTGAGGATCTCCAAAGAACGGCGGCGCATGAAGGCAGTCGCGCCCCTTCACGCGAGGACCGTCTCGAGCTCGCCGCGACTTGCGGCCTTCGCCTGCTCGCGGCTGTCGCGAGATGAGATCAGGACAGCCGCGAGAATCGCGCCGACGATCGCAAAGCCCGCACCGACCAGAAAGGCGCGGTCGAAACCTTTCGCAAGAGCTACCGAGGTGTGCAGGCCGCCGCTCAGCAGTCCTTGAGTACGGCTGTTGGCGACAGTCGCGAGAATCGCCAGGCCGAGCGCCCCACCGACCTGCTGGGAGGTGTTGATCAATCCCGATGCCAGGCCGGCCTCATGCGGCTTGGTTCCCGTGACGGCGCCGATCGTCACCGACACAAACGAGAACCCGAGGCCGAAGGCGGCGAGCAGTGACGGGCCCAGCACATCGGCACTGAAAGAACCACCTGGCGCGGGGACTTTCGAGAACCACACCAGAGCGCCGGCGATCAGCAGCAGGCCTCCGATCAGGACCGGCTTGAAGCCGATACGCGTGACCAGCTGCGAGGCGACCCCAGCCGAGATCATGATGCCGACGGCGAGGGGGAGGTACGAGAGCCCCGTCTTGATCGGCGAGAAGTGCAGAACGTCCTGCAGGTAGAGCGAGATGAAGAAGAACATCGAGAAGAGGGACATGCCGATCAACAGGCCCACGATGTCCGACCCCCGCAGGGTGCGCAAGCGGAAGATCGAGAATGGCAGCAGCGGGTGGCGCTGGCGGCGCTCGATCGCCACGAAGGCCGCGAGCAGGAAGACCGAACCGGCGAGCCTCAGCAGCGTTTCCGTCGAGCCCCATCCGACGTTGACGGCGTCCACCACCGTATAGACGAGCAGCGCCAGGCCCGCCGTGACGGTCACCGCTCCGGGAATGTCAAAGCCTTCGGTGCCGTCTTCGGACCTGCTCTCGAGCAACAGCCGCGGTGCGAGCAACGCCGAGGCAAGGCCGATCGGCACGTTCACGAACAGCACCCAGCGCCAGCTCAGCCCGCTCGTGAGAATGCCGCCGAGCAGGACCCCGGCAGCCCCGCCCGCGCCGGCCACGGCGCCCCAGATGCCCAGTGCGCGGTTGCGCTCGGAGCCCTCGGCGAACGTGGTCGTGATGATCGATAGCGCCGCCGGCGAGACGATCGCGGCGCCGAGGCCCTGGACGGCGCGCGCGACGATCAGCCACGCCTCGGACTGGGCCAGCCCGCCGACCAGCGAGGCAACCGAGAACAGGACGAGGCCGGTCATGAACATCCGGCGTCGGCCGAGCAGGTCGGCGAGGCGCCCGCCGAGCAGCAGGAAGCCGCCGAACGTAAGCGTGTAGGCGTTGACCACCCAGGACAGGTCATCGCGCGAGAAACGCAGCGCGATGCCGATCGACGGCAGCGCCACGTTGACGATCGACGCGTCGATGACGATCACGAACTGGGTCATCGCCAGCAGCAGCAGGGCGAGGTTCTTGGCCCGCGGCGTGTAGAGCGCAGGCGGGCCGTCGGAGGGTGCGGTCAGTCGCTCAGACGTGGCGTGCATGTCGTCTCCCGTGCGGCGTTCAAGACCCGGCCCGCGACAACCCGAGTGATGCGTACGCGGACCGCTTCAACGGTACGACGGTTGAGACCGGCCCCGATCGACAAACTCATCGGTCTGCTTGACTTGCATGGGCAGGAGAAGGCGGCGCCCCGCCCGCCGCCGGCCCACGCTCAGGAGGATCGCCATGGCCACCATCTCGCAGACCGATTCGGACGCCGCGCCCTGGAAGACGCACGACGTCACCAACCAGCCACCGCCGCTGCGTGACGTCGACCTGTTCTCAACCAACGTGCCGCTCGTGGAGGCGGTGCGGCGCGAGGGCGCCGAGTGGGTGCTGGCGCGCGGCGCACAGCTCGGGCGCGAGGTGGGCGGCGAGCCGCTGGAGTGGGGTCGCCTGGCCAACGAGAACCGTCCCGTCCTGCACACCCACGATCGCTACGGCCACCGCATCGACGAGGTCGAGTTCCATCCCGCGTGGCACGACCTCATGCGCCTGTGGAGGCGCCACGAGCTGCACTCGCTGCCGTGGACGAGCGACCGGCCGAGCCCGCATGTCGCGCGCGCCGCGCTGTATATGACCGCGATCCAGGCCGAGGC
>JBKQOO010000003.1:0-15749 GCA_052145475.1 Solirubrobacteraceae bacterium | reverse complement strand
TCACCGAGTATGCGGCCGCAGGGAGCGTCCTGTTCGACGCGCACACCCCGTTCGATATGGCCTTCTACCGCGCCTTTCGCTTTCCCTGGGCCGGCCGGCCGCAGACACCGCCGGCGGTGCTCGCCAGTCTCAACGACACCGCCGAAGAGACGATCGTCCACGCGAGCTGGAACGGCGCCACCGGAGTGGCGTCCTGGCGGATCCTGGCCGGCCGGGCAGTGGGCTCGCTCAGCGCGCAGGCGACGATCCCGAGCCAGGGCTTCGAGAGCTCGGTCACGCTCCCCCGCCGCTACGAATACGTGCAGGTCCAGGCCCTCGACAGCGCGGGGCGCGTGCTCGGCTCCTCGAGCACGTCACGCACCGTCTCCTACGCCTCCTCGCTGCCCGGGGGCGCGGGATGAGCGCGCCGCGCGATCCGATGAGCGCCGCGCCGTGGCGCGGTCGCGATTCGTCCCCTAGTAGGCGGACTTCGTTTTGTGCTTGCCGTGTTCGGTCGTCGTCGTGGTGGACGTCGTCGCCGGGGCACTCTGCGTGCCCGGCGTCGAAGAGGAGGAGCTCGATTTGCCGCCGCAGCCCGTCACCGCGCAGGTGCTCGCCAGGACGGCGAGGAGGGTTAGCATGGCGGTCAGTGGCCTTCTCTTCATGGGCCGGGCTCCAGTTCTCCTACGGGGGATCGTCCGGCCACACTAACAGCCGTTCCGCGCCGTTTGCTGAGAGCTGGCCGGGGCGATGAGCACCGAGACCGCACCGCCTCAGGCGCCTTCCGAGCCCGGCGCAGGCGCCGCCCCGGCGCCGCGTATGGGCCTGCTGCTCGCCGTCTGCTGCGTGGCGCAGTTCATGGTCATCCTGGACCTGAGCATCGTCAACGTCGCCTTGCCGTCGATCCAGTCGGACCTCGGGTTCTCCTCGCCGGCGCTCCAGTGGGTCGTCGATGCCTACACGATCACCTTCGCCGGGTTCCTGATGCTCGGCGGCCGTCTCGCCGACTACTTCGGCCAGCGCCGGATCTTCGTCGCCGGCCTTGTCCTGTTCTCGCTGACCTCGCTGGCCGGCGGGCTCGCCCCCACCCAGGAGGTGCTGGTCGCGGCCCGCGCGCTGCAGGGCGTCGCGGGCGCGCTGATGGCCGCCTCCTCGCTGGCGATCATCACCGCGTCGTTCCCGCCGGGGCCCGCGCTGCATCGTGCGATCGGCACCTGGGCGGCGATGAACGGGCTCGGCGGAGCCGCCGGCGTTCTGCTCAGCGGGATCATCACCGAACTGCTCAGCTGGCGCTGGATCCTGCTGATCAACCCGCCCATCGGTCTCGCCTGCGCGGTCGTCGCCTACGGCGTGGTCCGCGAACGCCGGCGGGCGCGCGAAGCGAGGTTCGACCTGGCGGGGGCGCTGACGCTGACGCTCGGGCAGATGGTGCTCGTCTTCGGCGTCGTGGAAGCGGGGCTGTCCGGCTGGGGCTCCGCGGTCGCCCTCGTGCCGATCGCCGCGGGCGTCGCGCTGCTGGTCGGCTTCGTCGTGATCGAGTCCCGGCTCGCCGCGGCTCCGCTGATCCCGTTCCGTGAGCTGACCGCGCCGCTCAAGGTCGCGAACACGATCGTGCTGCTGTTCAGCGCGGCGCTGTTCCCGATGTGGTTCATCAGCTCGCTGTACATGGGGCAGGTCCTCGGCATCCCGCCGCTGCACATCGGGCTCGTCTTCCTGCCGATGACGATCGCGATCGGGTTGATCGCCACCCGTGCCGGACGTCTGGTCACGGCCTTCGGCGTGCGAACGGTGCTCGGCTGTGGCCTCCTGATGATGACCGTCGGGCTGCTGCTGTTCACCCGGATCGGCTCGAGCGGCAGCCCGCTCGTCTACGTCGTGATCCCGGGTGTGCTCACCGCGGCGGGGATCGCGATGTCGATCGTGCCCTCGACGATCGCTGCGACCCAGGGCGCGAAGGAGGGCCAGGCGGGGCTCGCCTCCGGTCTGGTCAACACCTCCCGGCAGGTGGGAGGCGGGCTCGGCCTCGCGGTCCTGATCACGCTCGCCACGCAGCGCAGCAGCAGCCTGATCGGCTCCGGCGAGCAGGTCGCCGAGGCGCTGACGAAGGGCTTCCGCCTCTCGTATCTGATCGCCGCGGGGCTGTGCGCGCTCGCCGCCGCGATCACGTTCGTCTCGGTTCCGCGCCCCGAGGGAGGTGTCGCGCGCGCGTCCCGCCGGCTGATCGCCGCGGTGGCGTGCGCGCTCGTCGTCTTCGTTGGTCTGAGCGTCGCCTTCGCAGGCTCGAAAGCCGCCCCGCTCGGCACCTACACGACACACGGTGCCTACACCTTCGTCTCGGCGCCCGGGCTGCACCCGCCGGTCGTGCGCTCCAAGCCACACGCGCCGAGCTCCCAGCTCGCGCCCGGGTACATCCTCACCGCCAACTTCTACAACCTGAACAAGCCGCCGCTCGTGGGCCAGAGCGGCCCGCTGATCCTCGATCGCAGCCTGCATCCCGTCTGGTTCCAGCCGGTGCCGAAGGACGTCGTCGCCAGCAACCTCGAGCCGCAGACCTGGCAGGGCAAGCCGGCGCTGTCCTGGTGGCAGGGGAAGGTCACCAACACGGGCGCGACGGAAACGGGCGAAGACGTCGTCGTCGACCAGCACTACCGCGTCGTCGCGCGCCTGAAGGCGACGGGCGGCTGGGTGCTGACTCTGCACGAGTTCCTGATCAGCGGCGAAGACGCCTGGGTGACCGTGAACAAGAACGTACCCGAGGACCTGTCCCGGTGGGGCGGCGCGTACAACGGGGCGCTGGTCGACGCCGCGGTGCAGGAGTACAACCTCCGCACCGGCAGGCTGATCCGAAGCTGGGACGCGCTCCAGCACATACCGCTCGACCAGTCGCAGGCAACTGTGCCCACCAACGGCTTCCCGTGGGACGCCTACCACGTCAACTCGGTCCAGCTGGTCGGGACCAACAGCTTCCTGGTCTCGATGCGCAACACCTGGGCTGCGTACCTGGTCAACGCCTCCACCGGCCGGATCGAGTGGACGCTCGGCGGCAAGAGCTCGAGCTTCCGCTTCGGCTCGGGCGCCGCCTTCGAGTGGCAGCACGACGTCAGGCTCGGGGCGGGCTCGACCGTGACGGTGTTCGACGATCACTGCTGCCAGCTGACCGGCGGTGGCACCTCCGTGCACGCCACGGGGCCGTCGCGGGGACTAGTGCTGAACCTCGACCACAGTGCGGGGACCGCGACGCTCGTCGCCCAGTACGGCGAGCACGAAGGCTTCGAATCCGAATACATGGGCGACACGCAGCCGCTGGGTGACGGCAACGTGTTCGTCGGCTGGGGCTCGGAACGCTACTTCTCCGAGTACACGCGCGGGGG
This sequence comes from Solirubrobacteraceae bacterium, assembly GCA_052145475.1. Classification (GTDB taxonomy): domain Bacteria; phylum Actinomycetota; class Thermoleophilia; order Solirubrobacterales; family Solirubrobacteraceae; genus Palsa-744. The sequence continues at coordinate 12,399 of JBKQOO010000003.1, read as the reverse complement.
CCGCCTGCTGATCGAAGGGATCCTGCCGGAACCCGATCTGACCTACCGCGCCCTCGTCCAGCCGTGGGTCGGGGAACCGCTCACCTTGCCTGCGGGCGCCGCGCGGACGGCCGCCGGCGGAGGGACGACGGTTTACGCGAGCTGGAACGGCGCCACCCAGGTCGTCGCCTGGCGCGTGATGGCCGCAGCCGGCTCCGGGCGCCCCACCGTCGTTGCGACGGCGCCCAGGTCCGGTTTCGAGACTGCGATCCTGGTGCGACAGGGCTACACGAGCTTCACCGTGCAGGCGCTGGACGCCGGCGGCCGGGTAATCGGAGCTTCCCGCCCCTTCGCGCGGTAGGGTCGTGGCGATCCCCACTCGCCCGAGCGGCGAGCGACCAAGACGCAAACAGCGCTGAATGAGCACGACACGGACCATTCCCGCGGCCCACGCCGCGCCTGCGAGTCCGATCCCTGCGATCGGGGCCGGCACATGAGCCGCCTGCGCAGCGTCTCGGCTTCTCTGATCGCGGTCGGCTTCGCGCTCGCGCTGGCAGCCTGCGGCGGCACCTCCTCGGCCGACATCCCGCCGGTCGAACGCGACGCCGGGGTGGCGAGCGCCAACCCGATCGCCGTCTCGCCCGAGCCGGGCACACCGGACGCGTCGCCGACCACCCAGATCAGCTTCCTCGGCGGCAGCGGCACGAAGGTCGCCGCGGTGAGCGTGAAGGGCTCACGCAGCGGCTCGCATGGCGGCGTGCTGCGCGCCTACTCGACCGGCACGGGCGAGAGCTTCATACCGAGCCATCCCTTCACGGCCGGCGAGCGCGTGACCGTGCACGCCCGGGTCGTCGGCGGCCCGAACCTCGGGTCGGCCACGACCAGCTTCACGATCGGCGACGAGTTCACCCCCAGCCAGAAACAGTTCCCGATCAACCCGGGCAGCTCGGCCGATATCCAGCACTACAGCTCGGCCCCGACGCTGACGCCCTCCACCGTCCACATCTTCACGCCCGCCAGGCCCGGAGCGACGCCGGGCGACCTGTTCCTCGCTCCCTACCAGGGCGAGGGCACGCCGGGCCCGATGATCACCGACCAGTCGGGCAACCTGATCTGGTTTCACCCGCTGCCCAGCGACGAGGCCGCGACGAACTTCCAGGTCCAGCAGTTCGACGGCCAGCCGGTGCTGACCTGGTGGCAGGGCAGGATCCTGGAAGTCGGCTTCGGTCAGGGCGAAGACGTCATCTACAACGACCACTACCAGCAGATCGGCAGCGTGCGGGCCGGTAACGGCTACCACGCCGACCTGCACGAGATCCTGCTCGACTCCGACGGAACGGCCTGGATCGACATGTTCGACCCGATCCGCATGAACCTCTCGCCGCTGCACGGGAGCCCCAACGCCGTGGTGACAGACTCGGTGGTCCAGCAGATCGACGTCAAGACGGGGCTCGTCATGTGGGAGTGGCATGCCCTGGGCCACATCCCGGTCAGCGAATCGCACAACGCGGTGCCGACGTCGAGTTATCCGTGGGACTACGTACACGTCAACTCGATCGATCCCGGCAGCGCCGGCGACCTGCTGCTCTCGGCGCGCAACACCTGGACGATCTACGACGTCGATCTGCACACCGGCGCGATCCGCTGGCGGCTGGGCGGCTCGCACAGCAGCTTCAAGGCCTCCGCAGGGACGCGCTTCTACTGGCAGCACGACGCAGAGTTCCAGCCGGGCGGACTGATCTCGGTGTTCGACAACGGCTCCGACCCCCCCAAGGAGAAGCAATCGCGCGGCCTGCTGCTCGAACCGAACCCGGCCACCCATACGGTCACGCTGCGCAAACAGTTCGTCAACCCGGCTCGGACGCTGCTCGCCTCGAGTCAGGGCAACACGCTGAGCCTGCCGGGCGGCAACTGGCTGATGGGCTACGGGGGCCTCCCCGACTTCACCGAGTACGACGCCTCGGGCCAGGTGCTCCTGGACGGCACGCTCGGCAAGAACGTGCAGAGCTTCAGGACCTACCTGGCACCCTGGAGCGGCCACCCGACGGGTGCCCCGTCGGTGGCGGTCAAGGCGGCGGGTGGCGCACTGTCGGTGTCGGTCAGTTGGAACGGCGCCACCGAAGTGGCCAGCTGGCAGGTGCTGGCCGGGCCCTCGCCCAGCTCGCTCGCCACAGTGGCCAGCGGCGCCGACAGCGGCTTTCAGACGACGATCACCGCGCCGGGACCCGGCCCCTACGTGCGGGTGCAGGCGCTGGACGGCAACGGCGACGTGTTCGGCACGTCGGCCACGCTGAAGGCCTGACACGCCGCCGCGCCCGGCGTCGCGACGGGAACAGCCGGCGGCGATGACGCCGGCCCCTCGGGCGAGCGCCGGGTCCGCTAGGGACGCTGACGCCAGCGCGGGGAGGAGGGCCTGGGCTCGAGCCGCGAGCCGGGTGGAGGACCCCCCTCGCCCGTGCTGAGGTTGCCGACGGTCCGTTCCACGCGTTCCCTGCGCATCGCGGTCGCGTTCGCAGCTGCCTTCCGAGCGGTCGAGAAGTAGTCGGCGAAGCCGCGCCCGTGCGCTGCCTCGAGGCGCTGGGGCAGCGGTCTCCTCAGCTCCGCTCTGAAGGCCTGCTCGAGCTCGCCGTTCAGCGACTCCTCCAGGGGGCTGCGTTCGGCGCTGTTGTGCAGCTCCAGACGCCCGCTCTGGGTCGTGTAGTCGTAGAGCTCGCTTTCCCTGCCTGCCGACAGCGGTTCGATGCCTTCTTCGGGCCAGTGCGAGTAGGTCGCGTACTTGGCTTCCTGGGTGCGCATCGCCACGACGTGCAACGGTGCGTTTGCGGCGTAGGGCTCGATCGCGAACTCCGTGACCGTCTCGTCGGTCGCATGCAGGACGAACGGGCGGCCCGGCGCGGCGGAGTCGGCAAGGATCGCGCTCAGATCGAGGCGGTGGGCGATGTGCGAGTAGTAGGGCTCTCTACGCCAGTCGTTCGAGCCCGTACCGATCGTCAGCAGCAGCGGCGCGAGGTCGACGCTGGAGCTCAGCTGGGTGCGCAGCGTTTCGGGTTCCGCGGTCAGCACGCCGCGCGGGTCCTTGACGATCAGCGGCACCCGGATCGCCTCCTCGTACGCGCCCCCGCCCTTTCCCCGCAGCCCGTGTGACGCGCCGTACTCGCCGTGGTCGGAGGTGAACACGATCACCGTGTTGGCCGCGACCTCGGGGCGGCTGTGGAGCGCCCCGAGCACGCGGCCGATGTGAACGTCGACCTCGCGCTGCAGCTTCGTGTAGAGGTCCAGGAAGTCGAGCCAGATGCTCGTCACTTCCGGCCCGGTGAACGGGACCGGCCCGAACGATGCGGCCGCCGTGTCCTGCAGGGAGCGCTGGAGCAGGGGCTTCCTGCGCTCGATCAGCAACTCGGGAGTCTCGAAGTTGGGCGGCAGCCGCGGCACGGTCCGCCGCGCGTCGACCTCGGCTGGGACGCGATCGCTCCACACGTACCACCAGGCGATGTCGTGCGGGTTCACGAACGAGACGGTCGTGCACCACGGTTCGGCGCCACCCTCCTGCGCGAACCACGAGGCGAACGCGTCCGCGATCTTGGGGTCGACGTGCCAGCCCTGCCCCGGACCGCCGTCGGGGGACGGATACACGCCGCCGGCGAACCCGTAGCGCTCGAGCGCTTCTTCGCCGATCAGGGGGGACCAGTGGTTGTCATGGTGCGTGAGGTGCCACTTGCCCAGCCAACGGGTGTGGTAGTCGTGCTCGCGGAGCATCGTCCCGTAGGTCGGGAAGCCAGGGTCGAGTGTGCTGCCGCCCGTGATCATGCAGCCCGTCTGGTGCGTGTAGAGGCCCGTCACCATCGCCGCGCGCGATGGGGTGCAGTCGTTCGAGGCCGTGTAGTGACGTCCGAAGGACACGGCGCCTTCCCGCAGCCGGCGCAGGTTCGGCGGCAGCGCCACGCCCATCGGGGTCGCCCCGAACCACTGCGGGGAGCGCAACTGGTCGACGACGATGACGAGGATGTTCGGCCGCCGCACTGCGGGCAGGGTGCGTGCCGGACGCCCGGGCGCCTGGGTCGGCGGGCCGGGCGTGTCGCCATCGGCCGCGCCCAGCGCCTTGATGCCGATCCCGGCACCCGCCAGCGCTCCGCCGGCGATCGCCCCCCGCTTGAGGAACGTGCGTCGGTCCACTCTCTTATCCTGGCTGGAGTCCATGCTTCTGAGGCGAGCTCTCATCTTGGGGCCGTTGCTGGCCCTTTGTATGGGGTTTGCCGGCCTGACCGCCACCGCCGAGGCGCAGTCCGCGCCATCGTGCGTCCCCGCGAGCCTCGATGTCTCCGCTCTGCAGGCCGGCGCCGTAACAGTATCGCCCCTGCCCGGCAGCAGGGATGCCTCGCCCCAGACCCAGATCAGCTTCACGGGAGTCCCGGCGCCCGAGCTGAGCGTGCAGAGCGTCATCGGCACGCGCTCCGGTTCGCACCGGGGTCGTCTCGACGCCTACTCGCAGGGCGACGGCGCGAGCTTCCTGCCCGAACGCCCGTTCTCCGAAGGCGAGCGCGTCACCGTTCACGCGCGCGTGCGCCTGGGCGGCCACGCAGAGTCGATCCTCGATGTGTTCCAGGTCGCCCACGCCGACCCGATCAGCTCGACGCCCGAGACGATCCACGCCGGCACTACCGCCGAGGAACAGGCCTTCCTCTCCCGCCCGGACCTGCGCCCGCCGGTCGTGACCGTCACGGCCAACTCCCCTGGCCTCGCGCCGGGCGACGAGTTCGTCGCGCCCTACACCGGCCCCGGTCAGGCCGGTCCGATGATCCTCGATCCCAGCGGCGGGCTGATCTGGTTCAAGCCGCTGCCCCGTTACACCTCGGCGACCAACTTCAAGGTCCAGGAATATGCCGGCAGCCCCGTGCTGACCTGGTGGCAGGGCGACATCTCGATACACGGCTTCGGCACGGGCGAAGACGTGATCGCAAACAGCCGCTACGCCGACATCGCCCACGTGCGGGCGGGCAATGGCCACAGTGCCGACCTGCACGACTTCGAGCTCACGCCGCAGGGGACCGCGCTCGTGACCTCCTACTTCCCGATCCTCTGCAACATCTCCTCGGTCGGAGGCCCCTCCTACGGAGGGCTGACCGACGGCGTCTTCCAGGAGATCGACGTGAAGACGGGACTCGTGATGTTCGAATGGACCAGCCTCGACCACGTCGCGCTGAGCGACTCCTATACGCCGGCCAGGACCTCGAGCACGAGCTATCCCTACGACTTCTTCCACATCAACTCCATCAACCTGGACCGTGACGGCAGTCTCATGATCTCGGCCCGCAACACCTGGACCGTCTATGACCTTGACGCCGCCACCGGCCAGATCGCGTGGCGGCTTGGAGGCAGGCACAGCAGCTTCGTGGCCGCCCCCGGCACCCCGACGGCCTGGCAGCACGACCCCCGCGAACTGCCCGACGGGACGATCAGCCTGTTCGACAACGGCTCCTCGCCGACGGTTCATCCCCAATCTCGCGCGATCGTCCTGCAGCTGAACAAGCAGACCGGTGCGGTCACCCTGCTGACCCAGCTCACCCATACCCCGGCGCTGGTCGCGGAAAGCCAGGGCAACGTGCAGGCGCTGCCGAACGGCGACTGGTTCGTGGGCTGGGGGCAGGAACCGTTCTTCTCCGAGTTCGGCCCCGAAGGCCGTCAGCTGTTCGACGCTCACCTGCCCGCCCACACCCAGTCCTATCGAAGCTTCCGGTTCGCTTGGACCGGCACGCCCGAACACCCGCCCGCAATCGCCTTCCAGGCTGCCGGCAGCGGGGCGGGGACCGTCTATGCCAGCTGGAACGGCGCGACCCTGGTGGCGGCCTGGCGCGTGATGGTCGGTGGTTCGGCGACAACGCTCAAGCCGCTCCTGACGGTGCCGCGCAGCGGCTTCGAGACGTCGATCGCCCTGCCTGGGGGCACGGTCGGTCCATATCTCGGCGTGCAGGCGCTCGACGCCTCGGGCAACGTGCTCGGGGCCTCGGCGAGCGTCTCGGAGGCGGCGCTCAGGTAGCCGGCTTCGCCTGCGAGCTGCGTGCCCGCTGGCCCAGGTCCGCGAGCGTCAGCGCATGCGCGGGCGGCCCGTCGAGGATGCGGCGCCTGGTCACCTCGAGCGTCGGGGAGACGCGCAGCAGCTCGCCGGAGCGCAGCGCCCGCCAACCGGGCTCGGCGTCGAGCATCTCGCTGGCGAGCGTCACCGACGGCCAGGTGAGGCCGTGCTCGGAGCTGACACGAGTGCCGAAGCGGCTCGAGAGCTCCAGCGCCCGGCCGGGCTCGCGCTCCAGCACGAACAGCTCGTGCGTCTCGGGATAGCGCAGTGCCCACAGCTCCTGGTCGGTGATGAGCACGAGGTTGATCGCGAACAGGGGCAGGTTCGCTGCGACCCACCTGCAGGCTGTCGTGATGCCCGCTGCGAGGTCGCCGTCGTGCGCCGCGGTCTCCCGCGTGATCAGTGCGAACAGCCGCTCGGAATCGGTGTCACCCTTGACCAGCGCCATGCCGTCGGCGCCGAGGTGCTGCTCGAGCGCCTGCAGGTCCTCGATCACGCCGTTGTGGGCGAACAGCCGGCCGGACTGCTCGAAGGGATGGGTGTTCTTCATCTCGAGCGCGCCGGTTGAGGCGAAGCGGACATGAGCCACGAAGGTTCTCGATGTGACCTCCTGCGCGCGCCTGGCGAACTCGCGATCCTCGTAGGCCGCGATCGGGCGCTTGCTGACGTGCGGCCGGCCCTGCTCGTCCAACCAACCCAGGCCGGTGCCGTCGGGCTCGCGGTGGCTCTGCACCGAGAGGCTGTCCGGTGCGTCGAGCAGCCAGAACGTCGCCTTGGCAGGCGCCGGTCCCGCGCTCATTCCGAACAGCCGGCACATCTAGCCCCTCATTGTCGCGTTCGAGGCGGAAGGGGGGGGATTCGAACCCCCGAGGCGAGGTTCGCCCGCCTAACGGTTTTCAAGACCGCCGCATTCAACCGCTCTGCCACCCTTCCACGGGCACGACGAAGGCTATCGGTCTACCCGGGGCCGCATACGAGGACCGCGGTCGGGTGCGGTGTGCTCCGTGGGCCTGGGCCGTATGATCCAGACGGCCACGCTCGTCCCCTCGAGCGCCGGCCAGCGGTCGGCTCCCGCCAAACGACGTGGCAGGCCGTTTCACTCCGTCCTCCTGAGCAGTTTCCCCCCGGTTTTCGAGCGTGCGCCAAGCAGCGTGCTGCCGACGAGCAGCCAGCCCCCGACCCTGAGTCAGATGAGCGAGACCCGCACCCCGCGAGAGGCGAGCCCGGTCGGTGTGCCGCCGCTCTCGGCGCCCGCGGCCCGCGCTCCCGCACGGCCGCTGCACGTCGTCTCGGTGCAGACCTCGGCCGAGCAGGGCGGGGCCGAGTACGCCAATGTCGAGCTGCTCAGCGGCCTGCAGGCCCACGCCGACGTGAGCTTCCTGGGCGATCAGCCCGGGCTGGTCGAGGGCACGGAGGTGCCGTTCGTTCACGTCGAACTCGGTCCAAAGCTCAAACGCTCGACCCTGCTGGGCCTGGCTCTGGGCCTGCCGCGCCTGCTGCTCCGTCTGGGCACGGCGCTCCGCGCGGAGGCCCGCTCGCGTCCGATCGACGTGCTGCTTCTGCACTTCAAGAAGGAGCAGCTGCTGGCGGCGCTGCTCCCGAGGAGCCTGACCGGTGCGGTCGTGTGGGCCGAGTGGGGTCCCCTGCCGGGTCCCCTCACCGCGGGTCCGGCACGCCTGCTCTACCTGGCCGCTGCGCGTCGCGCCGCCCTGGTCGTGGCCGTCTCGCAGACCACGCGCGAATCGCTCCTCCGGGCCGGCGTCCCGGCCGAGAAGATCGCGGTGATCGACAACATCGTCGACTCGGACATGATCGCCTTTGACGAGCATGCCCGCCGGCGCCATCGCAGCGGCTGGGAGCTGTCCGAGGAGGCTTTCGTGATCGGCTGCGTGACGCGTCTGAGCGCCAGCAAGCGCAACGACGTGATCATCGACGCGCTGGCGTACCTGCCCGAGAACGTCCTGCTCGTGCTGGCCGGCTCGGGTGAGCACGAGGCTGCCCTGCGCCTGCGCGCCGCCCGCTACGGGGACCGGGTGAGGTTCCTGCCCACGCCCCGCGGCTACGTCCACGAGATCCTGTCCGCCTGCGATCTGCTCGTGTTCGCCCCGCAGGCCATCGAGGGCGCGCCGCGTTCGATCATCTTCGGCCAGCTGTGCGAACGCCCCGTCCTCGCCAGCGGGCCGGAGGGCGCCCGTGACATGGTGCTCGCGGGGACCGGCACGATCGTCTCGCCGGCGCACGACCCGCGCGCGCTGGCGAGCTCCATCGAGGCCTACAGCCTGGACCCGGAGCGGCGCATCCGAGAGGGGAGGGCGGGGCGGGAGCTGGCGCAGTCGCGCTACAGCCGCGAGGGCGTGATCGCAGACTGGCTCGAGCGCCTGAGAGGCGCAGCGGACTCCGGCGCCGACGGCGCCGGACCCCTCCGCTGAGCCGCGGCGCTTGGCTCCACCGCCGGCCGCATCAAGCTTCCACACCGCGCGCGGCGGCAGCCTCTAAACTGCCAGCTCAACCCTCGGGAGAGGTGGCCGAGTGGCTGAAGGCACTCGCCTGCTAAGCGAGTATGGGGATCAAACTCCATCGCGGGTTCGAATCCCGCCCTCTCCGCCATAACCCAAAAAATGGTCGATGTCCCCTGCAAGTGGGCCGCTGCTGCTGGCAGATCGTTGTGGCAGGTGTTCGAACGATGCTCGAACTCGCCTCAGGTTTGAGAACGACGTTCGAACACCCCGGACCGGCCGCTTGCTTGACCGGCGGCTCGACGCGAGCGCATACTCGACCCGTGGCGGAAAAGCGACACGATGAGACGCATCGCGAAGAAGTCCTGGAGTCTCAGGCCGGGCTGAGGGGTCGCGTTGCCGAACTTGTCGGCTTCTGCGTTCCCTCCGTACCACCGGGTCTGGAAGTCGTAGAGACCAGGCTGCGGCACGGATATCACGAGCGACTCGTTCACTACAGCTCGAAGACCGGGGAGAGCATTCCTGCGCTGCTCCTGTTTCCCGAAGGCGATGGACCCTTTCCGGCCGTGGCTGCGTATCACCAGCATCACAGCCAGTGGCATCTCGGCAAGAGCGAGGTGGCCGGTCTGGCTGGCGACCCCCTCCAGGGCTTCGGACCGGCGCTTGCCAAGCAAGGCGTGGCCGTCCTTTCCCCGGACACGGTCGGGTTCGAGGATCGGAGGCCATCGGCGACGGGAACTGCCCCACGCGATGACGACGAGCAGCACTACGACGAGATGGCCCGTCGCCTGCTTGATGAGGGACAGCTTCTGATGAGCACCGTTCTGGCTGACGCTGCCCAGGCCGTGTCTGCCCTACAGGGAATCGAAGGTGTGGCTGACGACCGGATCGGTGTCGTTGGTCATTCGATGGGTGGCAGCACGGCCTTGTTTCATGCCGCTCTGGATGAGCGGGTGCACTTCGCGTGCGCCAGCGGAGCTGCAGCTACCTATCGGGCCAAGATGGCTGCTGGTACCGGCATCGAGGCGTCGCTGGTCATTCCCGGCATTGGCGATGTCGCGGACATCGATGCGATCGCGAGCTTGATTGCGCCGCGACCGCTGCTCCTCCTATCGGCGACCGAGGATCCTTATTCACAGGGCGCCGAACGCGTTGCCGAGCATCTCCGCGAGGTCTACGAGTCCTTGGGAGCGCGAGACGCCCTTCAGCATGCTCGATTCTCGGGCGGGCACGCGCTGACGCAAGAGCGCGTCGACGTCATCCTGGAATGGGTCCGGGCACAGGCTTGAGCGGAGGGTACGGCTCGAACTCCCCCGTTTCGCCCACGCGCGTCAGCTTGGAGTGACGCTCCCCCGGCACGTGGCCTGGTGCACCTCTTCGGTCAGCGTGCTCATCTTCTGGCTCAACGTGTGGATCTGTTCGGTCAGGTCGGTGTTCTTCGTGAGCAGGTCGGCCTGAAACTGGGCCAGCTCGTCCCTGTGCTTCGCCGCGGCTTCCTCGTTTGCCTTGTCGGTCCTGGTCTGTGCCTTCTGGGCGATGATCACGAGCGCACCCGTGTAGAACGCCACGCCGGAGAAGATCAGGTTGAGCAGGATCCACGGCTCGGGATCGAATTCGCCGCCTTTGGCGATCGCCTTGCCCGTGCTTTCCAGGTACTTGACCGCGCCGTTGATGAAGACCCAGGCGAGGATGATGAGAGAGCCGAATAGGACGAACTGCACCGTCCCCATTGCCGAGGCGACCCTCTCCGCCATCCGCTCCATGAAGCTGCTTCCGCCGGCGTATGGAGAGGGGTGCTTTCCGTCGCGTTCGTAGTGCTTGTGGTGGCGTAGGGGATCGTCGGGGACCGGCTTGCGCTCGAGATCGGTCGCTGCCATCGAGCTTCCGCTCAGACCCTGCGGCCGGCGTAGGTCTGCGCCCGCGGCCAGCCCCGTGCCGGCAGCTGGCTCGCAACGGGGATCTGCTCCGCGTCGAGGAGACGCTCCGCCGCCTCGGGCGAGCGCCCGGGCTCGGGCGCTGCGGCGTGCTCCGTCGGGGTCGACCCTGCTCCGGCGCCGAGCGCGGCTGCGTAGATCTCGCCGTGGTCGGTGTGCGCTTCCCCCGCCGGCTGGCCTGCTTGCACATACGCCGTCAGGGAAGGCTCGGCGACGGGGACGTCGGGGCCGAACGGCTGTCCGGCGGCCTGTTCGGCAGCGGCGTAGATGCGCTCGGCGACCGTCGGCTCGGCGGCGGTCGCCGGCGCGGGCGCCACGATCTCGACTGCGGGTGCCGGCGTGGGCTCGGCGACTTCCACTGCGGGCGCGGGCGCGGGCTCGGCGACCTCGACTCCGGGCGCCGGCGCGGGCTCGGCGATCTGGTCGGGAACGGCGTAGGCGGGCTCGGCGATCTGGTCGGGAACGGCGTAGGCGGGCTCGACAGCCGGCGCCGGGCTCGGCGCGACCTCGAGTGGCTGGACGGGCGTGGCCCGGGCGGGCGGGGCAACATCGAGCAGCGGCGCGATCTCCTGATCGGCGGTCGCGTCGGGCGGGCCGTAGGCGGGCTCTGCGACGAACTCGGGGGCGTCATCGAGCACGACCTGCTCGGCCGGGTCGGCGACGAAGCGGAACTGGCCGCTCTCGTCGGTGACCCAGAACGCCTCGCCGTACTCGGTCACCTCGAACAGGATCGAGCGCTCGTAGTGTTCGGCGATCCGCACGAGCGACTCGATGTCTTCGACGTCGATCACGGACACGCCGGGCTGCTGCCATACGCGGGCGACCGGGACGATCAGCGCGCCGTAGCGGCTGCGGATCGCCTCGGCCTGCCCACGGCGCCGGGGCCGGACGAAGTAGAGCCCCAGCGCGATCGCCAGGGTGATCAGCAGGATCGCGCCGATCGCGATCGCCCGTGCGGCCGAGACGGTCATACGCGTGAAGCCCAGGGCCAGCTCCTGGGACTGGTAGCGCCTGCCGGAGGTCGCGCCCCGGAGCGAGGTGGAGAACGCGCTCGCCGGAGGCCGTCCGGCGTTCGCGCTGGCGGACGCGCCTGCCGTGACGACGGGGCGGATCTCGAGGTGGTTGACCGAGAAGGGCACGCTCGAGGAGAAGCTCGCGTGAACCGGCACGACGCCGAGGCTTCCACCCACGACCACGTGCGGGGTGACGTCCATCGTGTAGACGCCGCTGACCGCCGTGGTCGCTTCGACCCTGTGCAGCAGAGCGTTCAGCGCTGCGATGTCGAGCAAGCCGTTGACGACGGCCCGATCGCCCCGGAAGTAGGTCGGTCCGCCGAGCGGCAGCGTGGTCTGCCAGCCGCTGGTCGAGGAGATCGACGCGTCGAGCGTCGCCCTGCCGGCGAGCGAGTGCGCGGCCGCCGAGTGGAAGCGGTAGCTGTAGCTGAAGTCGACCGAGCTGAGCACGTGCGTGAACAGCGGATCGCCAGTCACGGCGCGGCCGGCCTGGTAGGTCGGCCCGGGCGAGGCGTCGGCGCTGTAGGAGAGGGTTCCCTCCTGCTTGTAGGGCAGCTTGACCGGCGCGAGCGAGGCGGATGGGCGCGTGAATGCGATCAGGGCGAGCACGAAGAACGGTGTGATCGCGAGCAGCCCGAGGGCGACGACGGCGAGCGCCTGGCCAGGGTCGCGGTTCGCCAGCGGCGCCGGCAGGCGCAGCGGGGCGGAGGCCGCGCGGCGTTGCCTGCCGTGCAACCGGCGGCGCCGTACGAAGGCCGCCCCCATCAGCAGCAGCGCGCCGAAGGACAGCAGGCCGCCGATCAGCGCGGGCGAGCGCAGCGAGTCGAGTGTCGCGCCGGCGCCGGGGATGTGGATCCAGAGCGAGCCGATCAGCTGGCTCCGGGCGGGGTGTTCGAAGTCGATGAAGTTGTTGTTGTCGCCCTTGAACACGTAGCGGTCGCCGGCGC
>JBKQOO010000002.1:0-27264 GCA_052145475.1 Solirubrobacteraceae bacterium | reverse complement strand
CGCGAAAATTGCCGCAAAGAGCGAGGTTTATGCGTGGCAACCTGCGGTGTTTAAGAATTGTAAGAAGTCGGCGTCGACTGGGGGGAGCGCTTGTCCCAGCCGTGAAACTGCGAGTAGTCGCCGGCGTCCCACGCTTCGCGCAGCCCGGGCTTGCTCAGATCCCAGTCGGGGCGGATCTCGCGGGTCACGGTGCGCAGGTCGTGCGTGAGATCGGCGAAGGAGGGACGTCCCCAGAACCAGTAGCCGTTGTAGACGCTGTGGATCAGCAGCCCGGGCTTGAGCACGAGCGTGTGGGGGATCATCGGGTCATTCTCAGGGTCGGTGTACTCCTGGATTTCGAGGTCCTTCTGGACGGTCCGCTCTGGATCGGAGAGGAAGGGCCACTGGGCGCCGGTTGACGCACGGAACTCCTGGCTCGCGTGGTGGGTGTCGGTCGAGATGGTGGCGATTTTCGTGTAGGCCACCGCGATCTTGGGATAGTCGGCGGCGAGCTCGAGGTGCTGCTGGTGCTCCTTTGGGCAGTAGTTCCCGCGCGCGAGCGTGAGGATCAGTGGGTCGTCGCCTTGGATCTCGCTGAGCTTTCGAGGTACGTCTTCGTGATCTGGCAACTCGTAGTCGGGGAAGGTGCCGCCGGGGGCGATGTCGCTGCGCATGATCTGCTCCTGTCGATGGTCGGGGAGTCGCGATAACGGTGGGTGCCGTCCCTCCTCTCGCGCGCGTTGGTCCGCGGGTCCGAACGCCCGGTCCGCTCGGCCGGTCTGGAGCGAGTGCTGACCCTGGCGCGATCGGACCCTGTCGGGGCTGCATTGAGCCTAGTCAAGCGGCGCCGCGGGCGCCAGCAGGTGCCTGTCGCGCCGACGCCCGCCGGCCCGCCCGCGCCTCACTACCATCTGCGTGTGAGCGGCCCGAAGCTGCCCGGTGGGGTGGTGCACAAACTGCCTGCGGACCTGCGCGAGGCGCTGGTCGCCAGCTCGGTGGCACTCGCTGCCTGGCAGGACATCACACCCCTGGCCCGGAACGAGTTCATCTGCTGGGTGGAGGATGCGAAGCAGGCGAGCACCCGAGCGCGCCGCATTCGGCGGACGCAGGAAGAGCTGGAGGAAGGAAAACGCCGCCCCTGCTGCTGGCCGGGCTGCGCGCACCGCGAGCGCACCGGCAGGCGGCAGCTCGCCTAGGAGCCTTGGGCGAGCCCGGGGATCGACGGCCGGCGGAGGCCTCGTCCGGGGCCGGCGGAGGTCGCGGGGTCTGCGATTTGCAGTTACTATGCGAGACATGGGGATGGGGATGGGGGATCCGCAGGACGGGAGAGAGTTGCTGCGCGGTCAGCAAGGGCGAGGCGAGCGCCCTGTTGCCGTGAGCCGCGTCGGCGGCCGTGACCCGGCGGCAGGGCCTGCGCTTGGTCGTCGTGCTCTGGTCGGTCTCATCCCGATGCTCGTCGTGTCAGCCGTTTGGCTCGTGACGGCCGCGGCCGCCTCCGCCTTCAGCGCGCATGGGAGCGTGGAACAGGTGTACGTCACCGGCTTGGCCCCGAGCGCTCAGATGTCGCTGCTGCGGGCGAATGGCGAAACGGTCTCCACGCAGAGCGCCGACTCGCTCGGGGGGTTGCTGTTCCGGAACGTCGCGCCGGCGAAACGCTACCGGGTCCGCCTGAGCGAAACTGGCGAAGAATCCGGGCCGATCACCGTCCACACGCAGGCTGCGAAGCCGTGGGACAGCAGCATCTACAAACAGTCGATCCCTGACAGCGGCTACACGTATCTGACGACGCGCGACGGTACCCAGCTCGCGATCGACGTCCACCTGCCGACGACGCCGACGAAACACAAAGGCGTGTACCCGACGCTGATCGAATACGCGGGGTACGGCTACGCGAACCCCGCGGGTCCGGAAAGCGGCCTCGCCCAGGTGGCCAACGCGATGGGATTCGCAGTGGTCGACGTGAACATGCGCGGTACCGGCTGCTCCGGCGGCGCCTTCGACTATTTCGAAGCCCTGGAGAACCTCGACGCTTACGACGTGATCCAGACGATCGGCCACCAGCCCTGGGTGCTCCACCACAAGGTCGGAATGTTCGGCATCTCCTACGGCGGGATCAGCCAGCTCTTCGCCGCTCAGCTCAGGCCGCCGGCCCTCGAGGCGATCGCGCCGCTCTCGGTGCTCGATGCGACGGCGACGACCCTCTACCCCGGCGGGACCCTCAACACCGGATTCGCCGTGCCCTGGGCGGAAGAGCGCCAGTATGACGCCGAGCCGGCCGGCCCATCCAGCGGCGAGCACTGGGCCTACGAACAGATCCAGAACGGCGATCAGACCTGCGCGGCCAACCAGGATCTGCACGAAGAGGCGACGAACCTGTCGGCGGAAATCAAAGAAAACGCGACCTACAACCCGGCCGTGGCCGACCCTCTCGACCCGGTGACGTTCGTTCACAACATCGACGTCCCGACCTTCATGGCGTGCCAGTGGGAGGATGAGCAGACAGGCGGGCACTGCGCCGACCTGGCACAGCACTTCACCGGCACCGATCGCAAGTGGTTCACCTTCACCAACGGCGCCCACATCGACTCGCTCGATCCCGATACCTTCGACCGGCTGAACGACTTCCTGCAGCTGTTCGTCGCGCACCAGGCGCCGATCGACAGCCGGTCGGTCCTGGAAATCCTGGGTCCCACCCTCTATCAGAGCGCGATGGGACTCCCGCCAGGGGACGAGATCGAACTGCCGCCGGACCCGATCCAGGAACAGCCGACATACAAGAAGGCGCTCTCGGCATTCACGGCGCTCCCGGAGGTTCGGGTGCTCTTCGACAACGGCGCAGGGGCCTCGCCGAGCGGCAACACGACGCCCGGCAACCCCTATCCGGCCTTCGAACAGTCCTTCTCGGCGTTCCCGATACCCGGCACGACCGCCCGCTCGTGGTATCTCGGGCCGGAAGGCGCACTCGCCGAACAGCCGGCGCCGGCGCCGGGGGTCGACTCCTACACCTCGGATGCGAACGCCACGCCCCTGAACGACTACTCGTCCAACACGGGCCCGGGCGGGCTGTGGGGCGACGCGTCCGAGTGGGAATGGAGCTGGGCCCAGCCGCCGGCAGGCGACGCCGCGTCCTACGTGTCGGCACCCCTCAGCAGCGACACGACCGCGATCGGGGCAGGCGCCGTCAACCTCTGGGTGGAATCGTCGACTCCAGACGTCGACCTCCAAGCGACGGTCAGCGAGGTGCGCCCAGACGGCAACGAAACCTTCGTCCAGAACGGCTGGATCCGCGCGAGCCAGCGCAAGCTCGCCACCACCTCGACGAACATGTTCGACCAGGCCCCCACGCCGCTTCAGCCGATCCCGACCTTCCTCGCCTCCGATGTGCAGCCGATGCCCGCAGGCGAATTCGTCCCGGTCACGATCCCGCTGTACTTCGAGGGGCATGTCTACCGCGCCGGCTCGCGCATCAGGGTCACGATCTCGGCACCGAACGGCACACAGCCGATCTGGTCGTTCGGCCAGACGCAGCCGGAAGGCACCACCGCGAAAGTGTCGCTCGGCTTCGGGCCCGCAATGCCCGCAAGCCTCACCCTTCCGATCGTGCCCGGCGTCAACGTGCCGACGGGACTGCCGCCCTGCCCAAGCCTGCGCAACGAGCCGTGCCGGCCGTACCTGGCGTATGTGAACAACGGGTCCTGACCGCGACTCGGGCCGGAGCGCCGGGGCCCATCCGCAGATGAGTTCGCCGCGGCGACCGGCCGGGCGATTGTGGCGTACCGTGGATGGCGTCCATGGCAAGTAGCGAGCGCATCGGAGTCTTGCCGGCGAGCCCCGCGGCGAGCTCTGCATCCGGAGACCGTCGCTGGGCGATCCTGGCGCTGCTCGGTGTCGCACAGCTGATGGTCGTCCTCGATGCGACGATCGTGAACATCGCGCTGCCCTCGGCGCAGCGGTCGCTGGGCTTCTCCACCGACAGCCGTCAATGGGTCGTCACCGCCTACGCCCTGGCCTTCGGCAGCCTCTTGCTGCTGGGTGGGAAGCTCGGTGATCTGTTCGGCCGCAAGTGGACCTTCGTCGCGGGGCTGATCGGCTTCGCGGCGGCCTCCGGGATCGGCGGGTTGGCGCAATCCTTCGGGATGCTCGTGGCCGCGCGGGCGCTGCAGGGTGCCTTCGGTGCGCTGCTCGCGCCCTCGGCGCTGTCGCTGCTGACAGTCACCTTTGCCGGCTCGCCCGATCGGGCCAAGGCGTTCGGCATCTTCGGCGCGATCGCGGGGGGCGGCGCGTCGGTCGGGCTGGTCCTGGGAGGAGTGCTCACCCAGACGCTGTCCTGGCGCTGGTGTCTGTACGTCAACGTGCTGATCGCGGTGCCGACGGTGCTCGTCGCGCTGAGGCTCCTGCAGAACCGTCCGCCCGAAGGACGCTCGCCCATCGACATCCCGGGTGTTCTGCTCTCCTGCGGAGGCCTGTTCGCGCTGGTCTACGGATTCTCCAACGCCGAGACGCACTCGTGGACGGCGCCGCTGACGATCTTCGCGCTCGCCGCCAGCGTGGTCCTGCTCGCTGCCTTCGTGGTGGTCGAGGGACGCAGGAAGGATCCGCTTCTCCCGCTCCACATCGTGAGGAGCCGCGCCCGCGGCGGCGCCTACCTGTCGATCCTGCTTGCCGGCGCGGGGGTCTTCGCGGTGTTCCTCTTCCTGACCTACTACATGCAGGAGAACCTCGGCTTCTCACCGATCAAGACCGGTCTCTCCTTCCTGCCCTTGACCGGCGCGCTGGTCCTCACCTCGACGACGGTGCAGACCAAGCTGCTCTACCGGACAGGCGCAAGGCCGCTGGTCGCCGGCGGTATGGCGCTCGGATTGATCGCGATGCTGCTGCTGACCCGCCTCTCCCCGGGCGCCGGCTACGCGAGCCACGTCCTACCCGCCCTGATCATCACCGGCCTCGGGATGGGCTGCGTCTTCGCGCCCGCCTTCAGCACCGCCACGCTGGGAATCGAGTCCTCGGAGGCGGGTGTCGCCTCTGCGATGGTCAACACCTCCCAGCAGGTGGGCGGCTCGGTCGGGACCGCGCTGTTGAGCACGATCTTCGCCAGCGCGACCGCCGCCTACGCTTCCAGCCACGCCAGGATGCCCGGAGTCGCCAACGCGGCGACGATCCACGGCTACACCACCGCGTTCGCGTGGGCCGCGGGAATTTTCGGCCTCGGGCTGCTGGT
Organism: Solirubrobacteraceae bacterium; assembly: GCA_052145475.1. GTDB lineage: Bacteria > Actinomycetota > Thermoleophilia > Solirubrobacterales > Solirubrobacteraceae > Palsa-744. Next base: position 22,067 of record JBKQOO010000002.1, on the reverse strand, counting down.
CGCACTGCTCGTCCTCCCGTCGAAGGGCAAGAGGGCGCCGACGCCGCAGCAGGCCGTGGCGCCGGCGCAGCAGCGGGCCGTGGGAGACGGGCCGGCAGCCGCGCCGAGCGCGGCCGCGCCGGCGACCCCGATGCTGGTCACCGGACCCTGTTGTCACTTCGCCGTGATCGTGCACGTCGAGGACATCACGGTGCTGGCCGGTGCACCGGGCGACGGAGCCGGGCATCTCGCGGCTCCCCGGTGAGGCTTGGGGACCCCTCGCCCCCAGCATCCGGATGAACAGCTATCCCGCGCTCTCGGGGACGATCAGCACCGGCCGTTGCGCGTGGGCCGAGAGTCCATGCGAAACGCTGCCGAGCAGGGCGCTGCGGATCGCGCCACGTCCACGCTGGCCGCAGACGATCAGGCCTGCGTCGAGTTCTTCCGCGACTTCGCCGATCGTCGCCACAACCGAGACGTCGGCCCGCGCGACGCGTGCCGAGGCGTTGTAGCCGCGCTCACGGGCATCCGCTGCGCCCTCCTCGGCGACTCCCTTCGCGAAGGCCGCCTCCTGCTCGTCGATCTCGCCCTCGTTGGGTACGTCGGTCAGGAACGAGCCTGCCCGAACCAGGCTGACCACTGCGGGCGTCCACACGACGAGCACCACCGCATCAGCCGGGTGCGCCACCAGCTCTACGGCGCCGCGCAGCGCCGACTTCGAGCCCTCTGAACCGTCGTAGCAGAACAACACCGGCTTGGTCATCGCAAATCCTCGTCGTCGTCCCGATGGTCACGATCTCCGCTGAGCGGCTACGGTAGCGACTCCCGGCGCAGCTGTCGGTGGCGGGCCACGCGCTCAGGAGCCCCCATGCACGACGAGCACGGAGCACGCCGCGTGCGTGACCACGGCGGCGGCGACGCTGCCCAGCAGATGCCCCATGAGCCCGGTGCGGCGGTGGGAGCCGAGCACGATCAGGCTGGCCCCACGTTCCTCCGCGACCGCGATGATCCCCTTCCAGGTCGGCGCTGCCTGGACGGCCACGCTCTGCGTTCGGAAGCCCGCCTGCTCTGCCAGCGACGCCCCATGCGCGGCGGTCTGCTCGGCGGCCTTGCGAACCTGGACGGCATCGGAGGCGTCGAGGTGCCCCTCCTCGGCGGGCAGGAATCCGACATCCCCCGGCTGCCAGACGCAGAGCACCAGCGCCTCGCGTCCAGGTGCGAGCTGGCGCGCAGCCTGCTCGATCGCGACCTTCGCCAGTTCTGAGCCGTCGTAGGCGAACAGCGCCGGGCCCGCGGGCGTGGGCGCAGCTTCGCCGCCTGCCTCGGTCGACGCCAAGTCAGCCGGCGCTTTCGGCCGCGGCACGGGAGCGGCTCAAGTCCGAACGAACTCTGGCCAGCAGCGGCGGGGAGTACCACGCAGGAGCCTCGCCCGCCACGAAGCGATCGAGGTGGGGAGTCTGCGGGCGGGCCCCGCCGAGCGCGTAGACAGCCACGCCTATCACGGCGCCGCCGAGAGCCAGCGCGAAGCCGATCCACAGCGCTATGCCGGTTCCGGCATCGAGGCTGCCGCCGACGGTCAGCGCCAGGTGGACGAAGATCGGCGCGATCATGAACGCCGCGACCGCCCGCATCAGCTCGACGATCGCGAACACGCGCTGGAGGCTGGAGGAGATCAGCGAGAAGCCCGCGACGAACAGGGCGGGCGCGACGGTCGCGCCGAGACCGATGCCGGTCAGCCCCGAGCCGACCAGCGTGGCCGCTTCGCTCGAGGGCACCTGGATGCGGAAGACCGCGATGCCGGCCGCCAGGAACAGCATCCCGACCAACGGGAGGTAGTGGATCGCGCGCGTCTGCAGGACCAGGCCGAGCGCCACCGCGGTGATCACCGCGCCGGCGACCTCCGGCAGATAGAGCAGGCCCAGATGAAGCGGCGAGTAGGTCCCCGCCAGCACGGCTGCGGTGAGCACGGTTGCCGAGACCGACGCCGCCGCCGCGCACAGCGCGACCACGACACCGGCGACCGGCATCGTGCTCGTCAGCAGCGGGCGGATCGTCAGGAGCGGCCGCTTTGCCCGGAACTGGTAGACGATCAGGACGACGATCGCCGTGAGACCACCGAGCAGCGGCACGATCGTCACGGGGTCGAGGAAACTGTGGGTCAGCAGCTCGGAGGCGCCGAAGAAGGCGGACACGCAGCCCACGGCGGCCAGCGCGATGACGAGCAGACCGCGCGGTGAGTCGGGATCGGCAGGCGGCGCGTCATCGAACGTGAGCACGGCGAGCACCAGCGCCGCGGCCGAGATCCCGGCGACGATCCAGAACAGGGGCCGCCAGGCGTCGGACTCCGCCTGAAGCCCGCCGAGAGTCGGGCCGAGCGCAACGGCGCCGAAGATGCACATGTTCATGATCATCGCGGTGATACGCAGTTTGCTTGCCGGATAGCCGATCGCCAGGGGCGGCACCGCCGCGATCAGCAGCAGGCTGGTGCAGAGGCCCTGGAGCACGTGGCCCGCGATGTACATCCCGGCGTTCTGCGCCGACGCCCCGAGCACCGACCCGGTGAGGAGCAGCGCCGCGTAGCCCACCAGCATCCTGCGCTGGGGCAGATGCTGGGCGAACGCGACCGCCAGCACCGTGCCGACGGCGTAGGCGGCGTTGCCCAGGCCCGAGCTGAGGCTCATCGTCTGCAGGCTCACGTGAAGCTGCTTCGCGATTATCGGTGTCAACGGCTGAAGCGCGGCCGACAGAGCAAGGAAGGGGATCAGCGCGCACATCACCATCGCTGCGACGGCTGGATAGCGGCCGGCCAGGGGACCCTGTCGCATCAGCGATCACCGCCCGGCGCGGGGACCTTGGGGAGCAGCGACCTGCTTCTCATGTCCTGATGACGGAGTCCTCGTGGCATTTCCGGAGCGCGCTGTCGGGGTCATCGGCGGTATAGCAGGACACCTTCTTCCTGCCCGCGAATCCACCCAGAGGCGCGCGCCCGGCGGCCGCTAACCGCTCAAGGCGAAGGGGTTCCCCTCGGAGTCCTTGCAGATCGCCCACCGCTCGCCCGGGTGGACGACGCTGCCGCCGAGCTTCTCCACGGCTTCCAGCGCGGCCGCGATGTCGCCGACCGCGAAGTAGGGCAGCGAGGAGGAGTCCCCTGGGCCGCGCCCGCGCAGATGAACACCGACCGCCGCGGGCTCCGAGCGCGTCTGCCAGCCCTCCCCTTCGGACTCGCCGCGAGGGTCCAGCTCGGCGCCGAGCAGCGCGCTCCAGAAGCGCCGGGCCCGCTCCGGGTCATCGGCGGGAAACTCGATCAGCGAAAGCGACGGGTCCATCTCAGGCACGCGCTCGGAAGGAGCACGGAATCCGCTTGACGTCGCGCTCATCGGCGGGCCTCCCCCAGAGCTCCGGCGAGCCGAGATCCGTCTTGGGGTCGATCTCACGAGCCTGTGGGGTCTGCGGAATCGCCACCGCCTCAACGTACTCCCCTCCACGACGGTGGGTCGGCCCGCGACGCCGTCCCATTCTTCGTCCAGCTTTGCCGCACAACTCTCGCCCTGGCGGTCGCCGCGAACGAGAGGAACCCGATGGGCAAAGGCCCCACATACACCGGAGGGTTCCTGGGCGGCTGCGTCGGCAGCCTGCTTCCGAGCCTGTGGGGCGCGGGCCAGTTCTCAGCGTGGTCCCTGCTGTTCTTCGTGGTCGGTGGCATCGCCGGCGTCTGGCTCGCCTACCGCTTGGTCGACTGAGCCGACCTCTCGGCGGCTCGCCACCGGCCGAAGAGGACTCTCACCGGCACTTGAGCGGGCCCTTATCTGCGGCTCGTAGCCTCGGGCGCCTGTGAGCACTGAGGGCATGGCGGCGGACAGCCGCGCCGGGGGAGTGGACTGGCGACGCGCCGAGTTCGTGCTGACCGCACTCGCGTTCCTCGGCTTCATCACGGTCGGGATTCGGATCACCACGATCTACGGGGGGCTGCCGGCGCACCCGCTGTTCGTCCATGTGCCGGTGGTCTTGATCCCGACGACGATCGTGGCCGCGATCGTCCTGACCCTCAAGCCGGAGTGGTTCTCCCGTTACGGCGTCGCACTGGCCGTGGTCTCGATCGTCGCGATGAGCTCGACATTCCTGACGATGCAGGCGGGCGCGGCGCTCCGCGCGGCGCTGAACCTGCAGGGCCAGGCGGCGAAGCTGATCGGAGAACATTCGCATGCCGCCCATATCCTCGCGATCATCTATGTGCTGTTCACCGCGACGCTGATCGTCACCTTCGGCGCGATGCGGATCTCGGGCGGCATGCCCACCGGGTTGGCCGTCGTGGACCGCCTGCTCTCGCCGAGGCCCGTCTTCACCGCACTGCGCGTGGCGCTCGCGCTGCTCGCTCTTGGCGCCGGCTACATGGTGTTCAGGACCGGCGATCTCGGGGCGAAAGCGGTCTGGGAGGGCCGGCTCCAAGCCTCTCAGCACAGGTTCCCGGGCGGTCCCGGCGTCCCCGGGCTGTTCCCTCCACAGGGCAGCGGCACGCCCTAGAGCAGGGCCGAGCGCCACACCTGATTAGCTGTGGCCCTTGACCCGGCGAGGAGAGGAGCGCGTGATGAGCGGCAGGACGGTCGAGATCGGTACTTCCGACGGCGTTGCGGACGCCTACCTCTCCGAACCCGACGAGCGCGACGGGAGCCTGCCAGGGGTCCTGTTCATCATGGATGCCTTCGGCCTGCGCCCGCGGATCGAGGAGATGGTCGACCGCATCGCTGCCCACGGGTTCGTGGTGCTCGCCCCGAACGTCCTGTTCCGGGCCGGGCGGGCACCGATCATGGAGATGCCCGACCTCGAGGATCCCGCGCAGCGCGACCCGTTCTTCGCACGGCTGGGACCCGCGATGGCTGAGCTCACGCCAGAGCGGATCAAGAGCGACGGGGCCGCCTATCTCGACTACCTCGACGGGGTCGCGAGCGAGCCGTTCGCGATCGCCGGCTACTGCATGGGCGGACGAGTCGGCTGGCGGATCGCCGCCGCCTATCCGCAGCGCGTCGCGGCGCTCGCCGCATTCCACACCGGAGGGCTCGTCACCGACGATCCGGACAGCCCCCACCTCAGCGCCGGCGAGATCTCGGCCGAGCTCTACCTCGGCTACGCCGACAACGACCAGAGCATGACTCCCGAGCATGTCGCCCAGCTCGAGCAGGCTCTCGACGAGGCCGGCGTGCTCTACCGGGGCGAGCTCTACGAGGGAGCCGCGCACGGATACACGATGAGCGATACCGCCGCCTACGACGAGGCGGCCGCGGAACGACACTTCGACGAGCTGTTCGCCTTGCTCGACCGCGCACTCGGCGACTGAGGGGCGCTCGGCACCGGGGCGGTAGGCTCATCCCAGATGCGTCTCTCCCGCCTGTTCCGGGGTGCGGCCAAGGAACCGGCCGTCGCGATCGACGACCCACGCTTCGAGGGGTGGGAGACGGTCGAGACCTTCGAGGACCAGGCCACAGCGGTGGCCTGGCGCGATCAGCTGCTGGCGCTCGGTGTCGATGCGGCGTGCGTCGCCGACCATCCTCTCGATCGCTTTGGCCGCGGCGACGTGTACCTCGTGGTCGCTCCCGGGCAGTGGTCGCGGGCGAGCGAGATCCTCACGAATCTCGACTGATACTCCGCGGCCGGCGAGCGGGTGTAGAATCCTGGCGAATGCGAGGTCGGCCCGGAGGGCCTTGACCGACGCGTCGCGGTGGAGATGAACCGTCTCCCCGCTTGGGGCGAGCGCGCCGCAGCGCCGTGGGATGGCCTCTGAACATCACCCGTCCACGAAGGAGGGAGTGAAGAGATGCCATCGATTCGTCCTTACCGGCGAAGCTCGCGCCGAATCGTGCTCGGAGCGCGCTCACTGGTTGCGATCGCCCTGGTGGCCGTCGGCCTCGGCGCCTCGGCGAGCCTCGCCCACGCATGGGGTTACAAGACGGCGCAGGTGAACATCGTCCGCCAGAGCGGAGCGCCATGGTGGGTCCCGCCGCACACCCACTACTACAAGACGATCCAAGCTGCGGTGAACGCGTCCCGGTCCGGTGACTGGGTGCTGATCGAACCGGGCGTCTACTACGAAGAAGTCAAAGTCGGAGCCGCTCAGTCCGGAATCTGGATCAGAGGCATGAACCGCAACACCGTGGTCATCGACGGCCAGCACAAAGTGGGTAACGGGATCGAAATCTTAAAGGCCAGCAACGTCTGGGTCGAAAACCTGACGGTCCGCAACTTCGAATTCGGGGCGGCCTGCCCGGACGAACAGTGCGGCAATGAGATCTGGTGGAACGGCGGCTCGGGGTCCGGCAAGATCGGCGCGCACGGCTGGTACGGGAGCTACCTCACCGCGTATGACACGGGCTTATCCGGGGGCTACGGGATCTTCACCGACAACGAGGTCACAGGCTCCTGGAACAACATCTACGCGTCGGGCTTCGCCGACTCCGGGATCTACATCGGCGCCTGCCAGGAATGCGACGCTCGCGTGACCGGCGCGACGATGGAAGACAACGCGCTCGGCTACTCGGGCTCGAACGCAGGCGGACGACTGCTGCTCGAAGACTCGATCTACCGACGCAACACGGTGGGCCTCGCCCCGAACTCGGAAAACCCGGGTGACACGCCGCCGCCGCAGGACGGTGAATGCGGCCGCCCCAACATCGAACACCCGGATCCGACGCCGATCATCACGACGACCAGGATCCCGCGGTGCACCGTCATCCGGAACGACCTGATAGTCCAGAACGACAACCTCACCGTTCCGGTCAACGGATCGACGGGAATCGCCCCGTGGGGCGCCGGTGTCGAGCTGCCGGGCGACTACGCCGATCTGATCGAACACGATCTGATCGCCGGCAATCCGACTGACGGGGTGCTCGGCTTCGAGTATCCGAACCCGTTCACTCCCGAAAACGGCTTTGAAGGCACGTTGTTCTTCCAGCTCGCGGGGAACCGCGTCAGCAGCAACGTGTTCAGGCACAACGGCAGCAGGGGCGGCGCGTTCACCGGTGACATGGCGCTGATGGGCGGTTTCAGCGAACTGTTCGGCTACCCCGAATCTCACTCGGTGAACAACTGCGTCAGCGGCAACCTCTTCACGGCAGCGACCTTCCCGGCCGACATCCAGGGGACGTGGGGGTGCCAGAATGCCACCACCCCGAGCCCGGGTGGTGGCCTGCCGGCGGTCGAATACCTGGAGGGTCTGCAGATGGAAGCCGACGCGATCAGGAAAGCCGTACCTCCGGTCGGACAGCCGGCGCCCCCGCCGCAGCAGACCATGAGCAACCCCTGTGAAGGAGTCCCCAAGAACCCGCTTTGCTGGTGAGCGACAGCGGACCTTCGCAGGCCAGCCCGGCCTGATCATTTGCCGCTGCCCCGGGTGCCCGGGGCCGCGGCGCATCACCTTTGGATCCTGGATCGGCGCGGTGGGTCCTCAGGCCAACGCACCCTTGATCGAGTCGATCGCCGCCTGCTCAGGCCCGCTGACCGGCTGCCCGCCCTCGGAGTGTGCGCCTGCGACCCGTTCGGAGAGGTTCACGATGAAGTTCTCGTAGTCCTCGGCCTCTTGCGGCTCGGCCTTCTCCCGCACCAGGGCCAATGCTTCTCGAAGCTGCCCCACGACGTGGTCCCTCAACTCCTCGGGCGAGTGGAAGCGGCTGTGATCGATGTGGGGCCGGGAGGAGACGATCTCGTCGAGCAGCTCGCTCTGGCCGTGCTGCTGGCGGGTCTCCGCGTACTCCTTTCCCATCGCCAGGGTCTCGCGGAACGTCCCTCCCCGCTGAGACATGATCACGAGCATCGCCGCGCTGGTCGGGGCCTCCTCGACGAGCTTCCACTGGTCCGGCTCGAACGCCGCCTTCGCGGTCATCGGCACCTCCTCATAGGACTGGAAATCGGAGCGAGGCCGAGTCTATTCCGCTTCAGGGCGCGTCGGGCCGAGGCCAGGTGAGCCCGGGCGACCTGTAGAAGCCGAAGCGCGTCGATGCGCCCGAGCATCTTGACTTCCGCGCGTATCGGAAGCAGAGTGTGTGGCTCCCGACCGGAGCGTCCCCGGTCGCGGCAGGTCCGGGGGCGACCACGCAGGCGGTGCCCTCGTTGCGGCGCCGTCCAGGAGATGGAGGCCAGATGAGCAGCGTCGACGCGAGCAGTGAAACCGGCGCCAGCGACTACGACGTGATCGTTCTGGGTGGCGGCTCGCCGGGCGAGCATTGCGCCGGGGCCCTGGCCGAGGGCGGTCTGCGCGTGGCCGTCGTGGAGCGGGAGCTGGTGGGCGGTGAGTGCTCGTATTGGGCCTGCATCCCGTCGAAGACGCTGCTGCGTCCGGGCGAGGCGGTCCATGGAGCGCGCGAGGCCGCCGCGAGCGCCGAGGTCGATGTCGAGGCTGCGCTCGCCTGGCGTGACTTCATGGTCTCCGACTGGTCCGATGCAGGACAGGTGCGCTGGCTGGCAGATCACGGCATCGACCTGCTCCGCGGGAGCGGACGGCTCGCCGGCCCGGGCGTGGTCGAAGTCGACGGCGTCCAGCACACCGCCGACCAGGTCGTCCTGGCGAACGGGGCCGATCCGGTCGTGCCGCCCGTGCCGGGCCTGCGCGAGCTCGACGGCGTCTGGACGAACCGCGAGGCGACGTCGATGAAGGCGGTTCCGCGCCGCCTGCTGATCCTGGGCGGCGGTCCGGTCGGGGTGGAGATGGCGCAGGCGGTGCACCGACTCGGCGGCGAGGCGGTGGTGATAGACATGGCCAAGCACGTGCTCTCGCGAGAACCCGCGCCGCTGGGCGAGGCGCTCGGCGAGGTTCTGAGCCGCGAGGGCATCGAGCTCCTCCTGTCCGCGAACGCGACCGCCGCACGACGCGACGGCGAGGATTACGTCCTCGAGCTCGACGACGGACGTGAGCTGCGCGGCGACCGCCTGCTCGTCGCCACCGGGCGGCGTCCGCGCGTCCAGGGGATCGGGCTCGAGACCGTCGGGGTCGAGCCGGACGCACATGGAGTCCCGGTCGACGCTCATCTGCGCGCAGCAGAGCGTCTGTGGGCGATCGGCGACGTGAACGGACTCTGGCCACTGACCCACGTCGGCAAGTACGAGGGCGAGGTGGTCGCAGCGAACATCCTCGGCGAGCCGCGCCGCGCCGACTACGAGGCCGTGCCGCGCGTCGTCTACACGGACCCGCAAGCCGCCGCGGTGGGAGCCTCGGCCGGCCGTTTCAGCGCCATGGTCCCGGTATCGGCGCTGCCGAAGACCGCCACCTACACGCGCGCCTACGCCGAACAGAACGGCTTCCTGACGCTGCTCAGCGACGGGGAGCGGCTGACCGGGGCCTATGCGCTGGGCCCTGAGGCAGGCGAGTGGCTGCAGCAGGCGACGCTCGCGATCCGCGCCCGCGTTCCGCTCGACGTCCTGCGCGACACGATCCAGCCGTTCCCGACGTTCTCGGAGATATACGTCGCCGCGCTCAAGGCGCTCCGCGGCGAGATCGCGGCAGCGTCCAGGTCGGTCGCGACCGGACCGCCCATGGCCGGCTGACGGGGGGCGAGACGACGGTGAGTGGCTGCCGCGACACGCCGGACGCGGACGAAGCTAGACGGTAGGGGGTCCACCCTGCCTGTTCATCGCTCCACCCGCGCCCAGCTTTCTGAAGGGTAGCTCACGGATGCCTGCTCGGTGAGGCCCGGGATGCCTCGGTGAGGGCGGGCCGCCAGCCGGTGGCCCCCCCTCTCTTTCACACCACTCGCGTGCGTGCCGAGACCATCCCGACCCCGGTCGGGGCGACCGCAGGCGCGGGTCCCAGGCGCTCTCCCGGCAGGTGCACTCCCTGGTGCTCCTCCTCGCTCACCGCGATCTCGTGCGCCGATGCCGCGAGCGCCTCTTCGAGGTCTCGTTGGATCCCGGCGAGCGCCTGCGGCTGCGCGCGGTGCATCTGATAGAGCCGCGCACCCCCGATCAACATGAACGCCAGGAAGATGTAGGGGAACAGGTTGACCGGATAGGGCGGAGCCGGATAGAAGCTCCCGACTGTCGGGACCATCAGGCACAGGAACGCCGCGACGGCGACCGCGATGTGCCGGGCCCGCAGCTCACCGAGCTTGCGCAGATAGAACGGGGCCGCGATCGTGATCAGAAAGTAGGCCGACAGGAAGCCGAAGGCCGCCATCGTGCCCGCATCGTCGAACAGCGTCGTCGGGCTCGTGCCCGTAGCGTGGAGGATCATCGCCACGCCCAGGATCAGGGCCCCGTACGACGCGAGTGCGATGTGTGGCGTCATGTTCCTGTGATGGACCGCATGCGCCCGCTCGGGTAGGAACCCGTGCCCGCTCAGCGGGAAGATGATCCTGGCGCCTGCGTTCAGGCAGGACAGGGAGAGGGAGAAGAAGCTCACCATCGCACCGAGCGCCACCGGCACGTGGAAGAAGGGCACGTTGTAGGCCGAGGCGATGTTCGTCAAGGGCGTCGTCAGCGATCCCAGCGAAACACCCATGTGATGGGTGGCGAAGACCTCCACGTAGCTCATGAACACCATGAAGGCGCCCGTGATCAACAGGCTCCAGATCACCGCGCGCGGCACGTTGCGGAGCGGGTTCTTCGCCTCGCTGCCGAGCGTGGTGGCGCTCTCGAAGCCGACCAGGCTGAAGATGCAGATCACGATCGCGAAGTCCATTCCCTTCAGCGTCACCCCGTGCAGCTTCACCTGCGCTGTGTCGACCGAGACGCCCTGCTTGAACAGGACGACGAACGCGAGCGCCAGGATGCAGGCGACCGAGAGCCCCTCCAAGACGAGCGTCAGCAACGAGGAGATGCGGATGTCCTTCCATGCCACCGTCAAGCAGACCGCGCCGCTGATCGCGAACAGGAGAAACGGCGAGACGGTCGTGTGCACTCCGATCCCGGAGAGGAATTCCTGCGCGAAGATCGCGAACCCGGCCAGTCCGGCCGTGGCGATGCCCCAGTACGACCAGACCAGGGCCCACCCCGACAGCACTCCGGCGCTGGGGCCCAACCCACGAGCGGTATAGGCGTACATCGAGCCCGCCGTCGCCGATCGTCGAGCGAACTGGTTGAGCCCGAGGACGACGAAGAGCAGCATGACGGTGCCGAACAGATATGCGGCCCAGGTGCCGTTGCCCGCGTCCCCATAGGCGAGCGCGATGATCAGCACCGCCGTCATAGTCGGAGAGATCAGCGCCACCGACTGGGCGAGCAGCGGTGGAAAGCCGAGTGCGTGCGGCCGCAGTCGCGGCGTGGACTCGCGGGCAGCTCCTGTCGAGCGCCTCGCGGCGGTGATGCTCATGTCGGGTGGACCCCCTGTGTTTTATATATGTGAAAACGACACCCCGCGCTGACGCCCGAGGCCGCGCCGAACGCTACGCCCGCGATACAGCGCCGCCTATGGCCCGATGGCCAACGTGCGCTTCACCGTTTGGAGCTGGCCGGGGCGATTGGTGTCATGGAACCCCGCGGCACTGGACAGGGGGCCACATAGTGACGATGCTCGCAATCTCCGTCCGGCGATGCATGTCATCACCCGAGCCGGCCGCGCCTTTCACTCGTACACCGCGACGCGCCGGGCACGCTAGCCTGTGACGTCCGATGGGCGAGATCACCGTCACCGGCCTGGTCACCTACCCCATCAAGTCGTGCGCCGGCGTCCAGTTGGAAGAGGCGCGCCTCACGCCCAAGGGCCTGGAGCTGGACCGGGAGTTCATGCTGGTCGACGAACAAGGCGACTTCCTCTCGCAGCGCAAGGTCCCCGAGCTCGCCCTGATCGTCCCGGCGCTCGACGAGGGGTGGCTGACTGTGAGGGCGCCCGGCATGGAAGCCTTGCGGATCCCGCTCGAGACCGAGCCCGACGACTCCAGGCTGATCACCGCCACCCTCCACGGCAAGCCCGTCACGGGACAGGTGCTCCCGGAGGCCACGAGCGAATGGTTCACGGCGTTCCTACCCCGGTACAGGGGGCATCGAGGCTTCCGCCTCCTGCGGGTCCGCGACGACGTCCCCAGGTACATCAGCCGGCGCTACCGGCAGGCGGGGGCCTCCAACCGCGTGGGATTCGCCGACGGCAGCGCGATGCTGCTGGCCAGCGAGGCCTCGCTGGCGGCGCTGAACGAGGATCTGGAGCAGCCGGTCCCGATGAATCGCTTCCGTCCGAACCTCATCGTCGCCGGGCCCGAGTTGGCGCCGTACGAGGAGGATCACTGGACGGAGCTGCAGATCGGGGCGTTGCGGGCGTTCGTGACCAAGCCCTCGGACAGGTGCGTGACGGTCGACGTCGATCAAAGCACCGCCGCCACGGGGAAGGCCGTCCGCCGGGCGCTGACGGGCCGCCGCAGGGGCGTCAACGTCTACGACGACTCGAACAGCGGCATCTTCTTCGCACAGAACCTCAATCATCTCTACGTGCCAGGAGCGACCCTCGCGCTGGGAGACCGCGTGGAGGTGCTCGCGCGAAACCCGGCGCCCAACGTCCTGCTGAAGCGGGCACGCCGTGGTTCGGCGGCGTCTGCTCCAGGCGCTCGCGCCGCGCCTCGGAACTGACGGGCTCCCGGCGCAACGCCGCGGAGGGCGTTGCTACGAAGGCTGAGCGCGCTCCTCGTCGAGCTGTTGGCGCTGCTCGACCAGCGACTGCAGTTGGTCGGTGATCTCGGTGGAGATCCGCTTGAGATCCCATTTGCTGAGGGTGATCAGCCGCATCGGGGAAGTGGCGATGACGTCAGCCGTGCGCCTGCCGCCGGACAGCATCCCCATCTCCCCGAAGACATCCCCCGGACCCAGTGTGCCGACGACCTCGCCGCCCTTGACCACGTCGGCGGTGCCGCTTTCGATGACGATCAGGTCGTAGGAGTAGTCGCCTTCGTGCACGAGCCGCTTGCCGGCCGAGACCGAAGTCTCGCTGGCGAACACGCTGACCGTCTCGAGAGCTTTGTCGGACAGCGACGAGAACAGCGGGATGGTTCTCAGGTGATCGGTATCCATGATCTCTCAACCTTTCCTGATGGCGGTGGAAACGTCACGTGGCCGACCGCGGCCGACTATACCCGTCGACGCCTCGCCGCGGTCAAGATGACCGGGCTACTGCTGCACCGTCTCGATCGCGCCGGGCTCGTGGGTGTTGACCATCTCGCCGCTCTGGTCCGTGCGCTGTTGCAGCGAGACGCGGCCGAGACGACCCTCGAGCAGCGCGCCGATCGAGGAGACATCGCCGCCCGTGCTCATCAGCTCCTGCTCGGTGACGCCCCAGCCGTACAAGTTGCGGATTGCCGCCGCGTTCTCGCCGCCCTCGTGGAAATCGTAGGTCTCCGGGCACACCTTCTGCCCGTCTGCCTCGCCACCGACGACGACGCACAGGGGCCGAAGCGACAGGTGGTCCTCCGCCAGCTGGACTTCCTCGATGCGGAGCGTGTACTCGCCCGGGTCGAGCAGTACCACCGGTTGCTCTGCGAATCGCTCCAGGCGCTCCCCGTCCACTCCGGATACCTCGCTCGGTAGGCACTCGACGGCGCCGTGCCGTCAGGTACCGACAGCCTACCTGGACGGGTTCCGTGTCAGCGGTGACTCGTGCCGGCGGCAGGAGCCTGACGCAGAAGCTCTCGCCGAGGGCTCAGGGCGCCCGCACGATATGGTCGATCCCGGCCGCAACCGACCTACTGAGGAAGACATGATGGACGTCGATATCTGGTCAGACGTCGCCTGTCCGTGGTGCTACATCGGCAAACGGCGCTTCGAAGCCGCCCTCGAGAGCTTCGAGCACCGCGACGAGGTGCAGGTCCACTGGCACAGCTTCGAGCTCGATCCGAATGCTCCGCCCGAGCGCGAGGGCGACTACCCGACCCACCTGGAGCGCAAGTATGGAATCACCCGGGAGGACGCGCTGGCCAAGCTTTCCGAGATGACCGAGCTCGCCGCCCAGGATGGACTCGAGCTCCACTTCGAGCGTGCCCGCGGCGGCAACACCTTCGATGCCCATCGGCTGCTCCACCTCGCACTCGCCTACGGCCGTCAGGACGCGATGAAGGAGCGCCTGATGCGCGCGTACCAGACCGAAGGCGAGGTGATCTCCGACCACGCGACGCTGCGCCGCCTCGCGCTCGAGGTCGGCCTGCCGGAGGGGCCGGTCGACGAACTCCTGGCGGGAGACCGTTATGCCGATGAGGTCCGCACCGACGAGTACACGGCGAACCGGCTCGGCATCAATGCGGTCCCGTTCTTCGTCGTCGATCGCGCCCTTGGGGCCGCCGGCGCCCAGCCACCGGAGCACATGCTCGAGCTGCTGCGTCAGGGCTGGGAGGCGCAGACTCGGCTCGCGGCCGAACCGGCCGCCGGCGAGCGGCGCGACAGCGACGGCCGCTGAGCCGCACGCGGCCGTCCACACGCGGATTCATCGCTCAACAATCGTCACGCCTGATCCGATGAGGCCGGATGGGGGTATCTGCGCCATTCTCCGGCCGCCCTGTCTCGGCGTCACTGGGCGGGAAGGCGATCTGGGTCGCGTATGCAGCGATCGCGGTGCTGCTGGCTGCCTACCTGGGGCTGCTGATCGACGAACCGGCACGCCAATACTCGACCTGGCTCGACGGCTGGGGGATAGACACCGTCGAGATCCTGGCCGCCGCACTCTGCCTGGCCAGGGCCTTCACCAGGCAGCACGGCCGCACCGTCCCGCTGGTCCTCGGCCTGGCCCTGCTCTCGTGGTCCCTCGGCGACGTCGTGCTGACGGTCGAGTCGCTCGGCGGCGCCGAACCGCCTTCTCCATCGCTGGCGGATGCCCTCTACCTCCTGTTCTTCCCGCTGGCATATGTGGCCATCGTGCTGTTCATGCGAGGGGAAGTCCGGCGGATCAACAGCCCGAGCTGGTTGGACAGCGCCGTGGCGGGGCTGGGCGCCGCGGCGGTGTGCGCCGCCTTCGCCTTCCACAGCGTCCTGTCCGCGACCGGCGGCAACGGGCTGGGAGTCGCGACGAACCTCGCCTATCCGGTCGGGGACCTGCTGCTGCTCGGCCTCGTCGTCGGCAGTACCGCGATGCTCTCCGGAAGGAAAAAGACGCCGTGGGTGCTGCTGGCCCTGGGGATGGGCCTGAACGTCGCGGGGGACACGTTCAACCTGCTGGGCTCGGCGTCCGGTGCCGTCCACGTCGGCGCGGTCGTGAACGGGGTCGCCTGGCCGGTGTCGATCCTCGTGATGTCCGCCGCGATGTGGGTGCCGACCGGCTACACGAACCCCTTGCTGCTTCCGAAGCCGCCCGGCTTCCTGCTCCCCGGCCTGGCGGCGCTCGCCAGCGTGATCGTGCTGCTGGTCGGCGCGCTGGGCGACGGCGCCGTGAACGGCGTCGCGGTCGGGCTTGCCGGCCTGACGCTGGCCGCGGTGGGCGTGCGGCTGGCGATGTCGGTGCGCAGCCTGCGCTCCCTCACGGCGCGTCACGAGCACCATTCGGTGACCGACTACCTGACCGGCCTGGGCAACCGCCGCTACCTCTTCCAGCTCCTCGATGCGTTCTTCGCCGAGACGAACGGCTCGAACGCGCCGCGGGGGCTGGCCTTCCTGTTCATCGACCTGAACCGCTTCAAGGAGATCAACGACTCCTTCGGACACGGCGCGGGTGATGAAATCCTCCGGCACATGGGTGAGCGTCTGAGCGGCGCCCTGAAGTCGACCGACGCGCTGGTCCGGCTGGGCGGCGACGAGTTCGCCGCCGTTCTGATCGACGCCGACAGCGAGCTTTCGGAAGCTGTCGCGACGCGCCTGACCGAGACCCTGACAGAGCCGTTCTCCCTCGACTCGGTGAACGTGAAGATCGAGGCGAGCATCGGAATCGCGCTTGCCGGCGAGCATGCATCCGACGCACGGACGCTGGTTTCGTGTGCGGACCTCGCGATGTATCGGGCGAAGTCGACCCGCGAGCCGTTCGCGGTGTACGAGAGCAGCTTCGCCGACGGAGGCGATCTGCTGCGCCTGGCCGAGCAGCTGAGAGAGGCGATCGAGAAGGACGAGCTGCTCCTGCACTACCAGCCTCAGCGCAACCTCAAGACCGGCGAGGCGCTGGCCAGCGAGGTGCTGGTCCGCTGGCCGCATCCGACGCTGGGACTGATTCCGCCGCTGAAGTTCCTGCCGCTGGCAGAGCAGGCCGGCCTGATGGGGAGCCTGACCCGCTGGGTGCTCGAGCAGGCTCTCACGCAGTGCGCCAGCTGGCGCGAGGGCGGAGCGGTCAGGGCAGTCGCGGTGAACATCTCCCCCTCGAACCTGCTGGAACCGGGCTTCGCGGCAATGGTGAAGGAGCAGCTCGAGGCGAAGTCGGTGCCGCCCGAGGCGCTCGCCCTGGAGATCACCGAGACGAGCATCATCACGGACTTCGAGCACGCCAAATCCGTGATCGACGAGCTCGCCCAGCTCGGCGTGGTGGTGTCGGTGGACGACTTCGGCACCGGCTTCACGTCGCTGGCCTACCTATCGAGCCTCGCGGTCGGCGAGCTGAAGCTCGATCGGACCTTCACCACCCACGTCGCCCAGCGGGACCGGCAGCTGGTTCGCTCGACGATCGACCTGGGGCACGCGCTGGGGCTGCGGGTCGTGGCCGAGGGAGTGGAAGACGCCGCGACCCTCGAGCTGCTGACCCAGCTCGGCTGCGACGTCGGCCAGGGCTACTTCATCGGGATGCCGGAGCCCCCCGAGACGATCCCTCCGGATCCTGCGACGGCCCGTGAACAGCCCGTGCCGAGCCGCCGCCAGGCGGCCCCGCTGGCGACGCCCCGCCGGCGTCCGATCCAGGCATCCTGACCTCAGAACTCCCGACCGCGACTCCCCTCGAGCTCGCGCCTCAGGATCCTGACGATGATCTCCTCGACGCTCCTGTCGTCTTCGGCCGCCAGCAGCCTGAGCTCGCGCCATTCCCGCGGCGTCAGCGACAGGCTGACCTGCTTCGTGTTCGGGTCGCCCCCCTTTGGGCGCGGCGCGCGGCCCTCCTGGTCGGACATCGGCCAAGCATGCCACGGGCGTCGACGTGGGCGGGTTCCAACCCGTCAGCATTGGATGGTGCGCCTGCTACGCCTGCCCCTCTCGACACTCCTTGTCCTGGCGCTCCTGCACGTCCACCCTCACCGCGACCCGGGGGTCGACTACGTCGGCGTCTTCCTGGCGGCGGTGACGAGCTGGGTGGCGGTTCCAGGTCCCGGCGAGGCTGCGCTCATAGCCGCCGGCATCTCGGCCGCGCACGGCCACCTCGACCTCGCGCTGGTCCTGGCGGTTGCCTGGGCCGGAGCCGGCCTGGGCGGGACGGCGGGGTGGATAGTCGGCGTGAAGGGCGGGCGGGGACTGCTCACCGCTCCCGGTCCGCTGCACCATCTGCGCCTCGCGATGATCGCGCGGGGCGATCGCTTCTACGATCGCTATGGCCCGATCGCGGTCCTCTTCACGCCGTCCTGGGTCGCCGGGATCCACCACATGCGCTCGTCTCGCTTCCTGCCCGCCAACGCGATCTCGGCGCTGGGGTGGTCGCTCTTCGTCGGGCTCGGCGCCTATCTGCTCGGGCCGTCGATCACGGACATCGTCGCCGATGCGGGCCTGGCCGCCAGCCTGCTCGTCGGCTTCGTCGTCGTGCTCGCCGTGCTGCTGTTCCTGTGGCGTAAATACGCGAAGTCGGCCTAGCCGGCCCCTGGATCCGCCGGCTACCTACCGGGACTGGTCGCCGCAGGCGCCTCGCCGATGCTCGCAGGCAGGAAGTCGTCCGGGAGATCGCCGGCCGGCCAATCCTGCCAGTCGAACCCGTTGCGGGCGTGGCGCACCCTGTAGCTGAGGGCTCCGTGCGCGTTCATGGCGTGCCACGCGACGTGCGTGGTGACGGTCATCTCCGGGATCCAGAAGCGACCCTGGATCGGGTCGAGCGGCGCCGCCGGGGCGAGGTCGACGTCGGCGGACACGTGGCCCTCGCCGTCCTCCAGGCTCAGGCGCGCCAGGACCGTTCCATCGCGGTCGCAGATCTGCGACTCGCCCAACATCTGCGTGCGCCAGGGGATTCCCGGGCCCAGCGGGGTTTCCCCCTGCACCGGCCCGACGTGCGCAGCGTGGGCGACCGGCGCACCGGTCAGCCGCGCGACCTGGCCGGGCAGCTCGCGTGCCTGGCGCCGCCAGATCGCGTGCTCGCGACGGGCCCACCAGCTCAGCGGGCTCGGCCAGTTGAGCGGCATCGACGGCCAGCACATACCGCCGAGCACAAGCCTGACACCCCCGGCGCGCACCCGCTCGGCCGTGCGGAAGCGCGCCCACTCCCAGCCCGACATCAGGCCGACCGGGCAGCCAAGCGTCCCGCACTGCGCGACACCTGCGTCGTCGCCGCCGACGTAGAAATGCTGCTCCCAGGCCGTCGGAATGTCCTTGTCGTGCAGGTGCAGCGCTCCGTCCGGCTCGGCCAGCACGAACGTTCCGTAGGTGTCCCCACCCCGAACCGCGATGAAGCCGCCGGCCAGCACGCAGCCCAGCTCGCGCGCCAGGCGGGTCAGCATCTGCAGTGGCTGGCCGTCGACCGGACGCGCTGTGCCGCGCAGGACCTTGGCATATACGTTCGGCGTCGTGAACCCCTCGGGGACGACGATCACCTCCGCGCCGTGCTCACGATGGGCGTCCCGGATCAGCCCCTCGATCCGGGTGAGGTTCCGCTCGACCTGCCCCAGTTCGAGAGCGGGTTGAACGACGGCGATCCGGGTCATCTCGAGACCTCCTCGGGGACGATGCTGTCAGCCGGGATCCGCTCGGGCGCGGCCGCGACCGCAACGGCAGCCGTCTCGGCGACCCCCGGCGCTGACGCGGTCGGGGGTGGCGGCCAGGCAGCTCCGGGGTGCTCAGAGCCGTTGACCAGCCGGGTGGAGCGGAAGCGAGCGGCGCGCCGCTCCTGCTCGATCCCGAAGCCGGTGCGCAGGTCCGAGATGGCCATCGTCACGGTTTCCCTGCGGCGTCGCTCTCCATGCCACAGCGCCATGACGAAGGCTCGTGCCAGTCGGGACGGCGGCGCGATCTGCTGGGGGGTGCGGGCCCGGCCGAACAGGTCGCTGATGTCCGCGTCCGTCGTCCGCCCTGCGTCGCGGACCAGCTCGCACAGCGCCGGGGAGGGGCGCTCGACGCGGGTGTCGGCGTTCGCGAAGTGGTAGGCCGGGAGGCACTCGAGGTCGCGCCCAGCCTCCCAGCGACGGGTCTCGCGGTCCACCGCGACGGGATCGTCCAGTGCGGGCAGGACGTGCTCGGTGAGCGTACGCCCCGCGAACATCGCGTCGCGCATGCCCTGGCCCGTGACGGGGTCCTTGAAGTGCCCTGCATCACCCGCCAGCGCCCACCCCGGGCCCGAGGAGACGCGGAAGAACGCGGGTGTCTCGCCGGTGGAGCGCAGCTTCGATCCCGGTGGCGCGCCGGAGACCCGTGCGGCGAGGCCGGGATGCTCGTCCAGCTTGCGCAGCCAGTAGCCCTCGGGATCGCGCCTGGCCTCGCTCGCCTCGTCACGATGACCCATCAGCAGGACCAGGAGCCTGCCCGCCGGAGTCGTCGGGAACGCGAACGCGAACGAGTCGCCCTCCCGCCACTGGTAGTAGGTCTCGGCTGCGGCCGTTCCCGCCAGCGGGTCCTCCAGATAGCGGAACACGAGCCCGCGGCCGTTTCGCGACAGCCGATACGGCATCCACGCCCCGACCAGCGACGCCACCGTCGAGCGCCGGCCGTCCGCGCCGACCACCAACGTCGCCTCCACCTGCTTCTCGACCCCGTCCCCGCGGCGGTAGTCCACTCCCACCACGCGCCCGGCCCGCCAGCGCAAGCCCACCACGGTGCAGCGCTCGCGGACCTCGGCTCCCTGCTCACGGACCGACTCAACCAACTCCACGTCCTGCAGGTCGCGGGGCACGCATACTCCGTAGTCGATCCCGTCCGCTGCCGGGCGCACGCGCTCCCTGCACCTGATCCCTTCCGCCTCGACCTCGATGTAGCGGACGCGGGAAGGGTTCAGAGCGAGGATCCTGGGCAGCGCGCCGAGCCTGGCCAGCTCACTCGTCCCGGCAGGCATCAGCACATGCGTGGAGAGCTGGTCGGAAGGGAAGCCCATCCTGTCCAGCACCAGGACCCGGCGCCCGGCCCGCGCGAGCGGCGCCGCCACAGCGCACCCCGCAAGTCGGGCACCCACCACGACCACATCGACCCGCTTCACCTCAAGCTCCCCTCGCTGTGTGGGAACTGCACCCGAAGTCTGACTGATCCAGGGATGCAAAGCCGACTCGGCGAGCCGGGCCCGGCCCCGATCGCCGCCGCCCGGCCAGGAAGGAGTCGGCCCGGTGGGGACGAACCGAGTCAGCTGTGCCCCAGCCGGTGATGAAGACCCGCCAGGAGTTCCCGAAAGTAGTTCGCTTCTCCCCGCGGGAGATCAAAGAGGCGGTCAGCGAGGTCGAAGGCTTCAACGCGAAGTTCGCCGTCCTGATCACACGCGGCGTCGGCACCATGGCCTGCGCCTATCTCTTCGCCCTGCTCGCCTTCGTCAGCCTGCCCGCGATCCTGATCGAGGCCGGAGTCCTGAGCAAGAGCGACGTTCCCACTTTCCTGACCAAGCCCGGACTGATCCTGATCGTCTCGTGGATCGCGCAGACCTTCCTGCAGCTCGTTCTGCTCTCGATCATCCTGGTCGGTCAACGGGTGCAGTCCGCAGCCTCGGATCAGCGCGCCGAAAAGGAGTTCAGCGACACAGAGACGATCCTCGACGCGCTGAACCTGAACACCCAGGGCGGCCTCACGACGATCCTCGAAGCGGTCGAAGGCAGGAAACCGCCGGGCTGATCTGGCAGGCTGTATTCGTGATCGCTCGATCGGAGGACCGCCCGGTGGCGTCCCGCTCGACGTTCTTCGAGCGGCTCAGCGAGCAGGAGCGAGCCAGCCTCAGCCTGCTCGCTGTCAAGCACGCGTTCCCCAAGGACTCGATCCTGATGTTCCAGGACGAGTACGACGAGCGCCTGCTGCTGCTGCTGACCGGCCGCGTCAAGGTGACGCGCACCACCGAGGGCGGCCACGAACTGCTGCTCGCGATCCGCGACGCCGGCGAGCTGCTGGGCGAGCTTGCCTTCATCGACGGGCAGCCGCGGGTCGCGACCGTCACCGCGCTCGAACCGGTCGAGGCTCTGGTCCTGTCCGGCCGACGGTTCCGCAGCTACCTCGAGAGCACTCCGCGGGTGGCCGTCGTGTTGTTGGAATCGGTCGCCGAGCGGGTCCGCGAGTCGACGGTCAAGCGGCTGCAGTTTGCCGCCTCCGACACCCTCGGACGCCTCTCCTCGCGAATCGTCGAGCTGGCCGACCGCTACGGGGAGCCGAGCGATGACGGCCTCGTCGTGCCGATGCCGATCTCGCGCGACGAGCTGGCGAGCTGGACGGGCGCCTCGCGCGCCGGCGTGGCGCAGGCGCTGCAGACGCTGCGCGAGCTGGGCTGGCTGAGCACCGAGCGCCGCACGCTCCTCGTGCGCGATCTCGACGCGCTGCGCGCCCGGGCCGCCTGAGACGGAGCTTCCGCCGGCGGGCCGTCGACTGTCCAATTCTGGACCCGCGCCCTCCCAGCATTGAGTGGCCACGGCGGCGCTCGAGTCGGATAGTTGGGGGAGACAGGACCACGTCGAATCCCACATCCAACGCAGTGCTCGCCGGGGGGCGTGCGAGAAAGGACGTGAACGATGCGGACCATCGAGCTCTCGCCACCATCCTGGAGCGAGTACTTCGCGACCGTCACCCTCCGCGACGAGGGCTCGCCGACGGTCGTCCAGGTCCTCTCGGGGGCCGATCAGCCTGGCCCGGCGGGCGCCGTGGCGCGGCCGCTGCGCGAGATCTCGTTCGACCCCGGCCGGCGGGTGATCGAGCTCGCTGTCGGCGGCAGCTGCTCCGAGCACCCGGCGCTTCGCTACTTCGTCGGCGACCCGAGCCGGATCGTCTCGATCGAGGCTGCCGACATGCACGGCATCGCGATCGTCGGCGCCGATGGGCTACGCACGCTGGTGTGGCTGGGCCCCCGACCCGAGGTCCCGGACCGTCGCGTGCGCCTGCACTCGCCCGGCCGCCCCGGCCCACCGCGAACGACTTCATCTCGA
>JBKQOO010000001.1:0-35964 GCA_052145475.1 Solirubrobacteraceae bacterium | reverse complement strand
TGAGGCCCTGTCCACCCGCCGGGTAGTGCACGTGCGCCGAGTCGCCCGCCAGTAGGACCCGGCCCGCGCGGTAGGCCGCTGCCTGACGTGTCATGTCGGTGAACCTCGAGATCCACGTGGGATCGTGGATCCCGAAGTCGGTCCCGTACACGGCGATGAGCGCCTCGCTCAGCTCCCGCAGGGTGGGCTCGCTGCTGGGCCCGATCCGCTGCTCGGTCACCGTGACCCGCACCGATCCGCTGTCCCGGTAGACCACCTCGCCATCGCGGATCTCGTACTCCAGCCTGCCGATGCCGTGGACGCCGAGGGCATCCCGCCGAATGCCCAGTTCCGGCTCCTCGGCCACCTCGACCTCGGCGATCAGGTTGCTCCTCGTCGGATCCCAACCCGGGAACTCGATGCCGGCCGCTTTACGGATCACGCTGCGTCCTCCGTCGCAGCCGACCAGGTACTGCGCCCGCAGTGACTGGCCGTCGGAGCGCTCGACGTCGACACCGGTGTCGTCCTGAGCGAAGCCCGTCACCTCGGATCCGTAATAGATCCGCACCGGCAGTTCGGCGACCCAGGCGGCCATTATGCGCTCGATCTGGTTCTGCCAGATCCCGAGCGAATACGGATGACGCGTCGGGAAGTCGCTCATATCCAGCACCGTCGTGCCGATCGTCGCGGCCTGAGCCACCTGGCCCTCCGCGATGAACCGATCGGCGACCCCGCGCTGGTCCAGCACCTCGATCGTGCGCGAGTGAAAGCCGCCGGCCCGCGAGCCGACCAGCACGTGATCGGGACGCCGCTCGACGACCGCGACGTCGACCTTCGCCAACGCCAACTCAGCCGCCAGGAACATCCCGGCCGGGCCGCCTCCGGCGATCACCACCGCATGCTCGGTCATAGCCACACTCCCGTCCGATGACTCGAGAACGACAGATGCATTGCGCGACTCCCATCTCCGCAGGTTCTGCTACCGGCCGGCGGTTATACAGCACCACGCGTGCCTTCATGAAGGCCTGCCGGGTGGTATAAATTTGAAATGGAGGAGCGGGGGGACGCCCGGCGGGGACTTGGGTGAACGATCCAGGCATCGTTGAGACGCTGAGCATCGTCGCGGCGGCCGCGACCGGCGTCCAGGCCGTGTCGCTGATCGTGCTGCACCTGCTCCCAACCGGATACAGCCCGAGGCGCGATGCCGTGAGCGACTACGGCGTCGGGCCGTATCGCGGATGGTTCTGGGCGCAGGTGATCTCAGGTGGTGTGGCCTGTCTGGCGTTGGCGATTGCGCTGGCCGAAAGCACGCCAGCAGTGCCGTCCCTGGTGGTCGCGTCCCTGCTGGTGGCGGCCGTCGCGCGGTTCCTGGTTCCCGCGTTTGCGACCGACCAGGGGGGGAGCCGCTTCCAGACCACGCACGGAACCGTCCACATGATCCTGGCGATCGTGATATTCGCGGCCCTGATCGTTGCGGCCTCCAAGCTCGGTGGGACACTGGAACACGAGGCGGCCTGGCAGGGAGTGAAGGGGTGGCTCACAGCGCTGCCGTGGGTCATGACGGCGAGCGCCGTCGCGATCCTGCTCGCCCTCAGGGCGCCCCGGCTGAGACGGAGATTCGGCCTCTTCGAGCGGCTCTTCTACGTCTCCTCGATCGCCTGGTTCTTCATCGTCTCGATCGAACTGGCGCGCATCGCCGGCTAGCGCGGCCGGTCCGCGGCGGCGCCTATAGGGTGGGCCGGTGCGCTCCCTTCGCCATCGTTGCTCGGCAGCGGTCATCCCGCTCTGTCTGCTCGCGCTGGCAGGATGTGGCTCGGGCAGCTCCGAACCCGGCACCGATACGTTCTTCGACCAGCACTCCGCCGCGGCGAACCGGACTGCCATCGAGGCCAGGACTCTGGAGGGCGAGGTCGCGCGTCTCTCCACGCCGCCGACGGCCGAGCAGCTCGGGCGCCTGGAAGTCCAGGCGCGACGTGCCCGGCGATTCTTCCTGCCGGCGAGCCAGTGGGCCGGTCCCGAACAGGGTGAAGAAGAAGACCTCGGTCGTGCGGAGACCGAAATCAGCGAAGGCGGCGACGATCTGCTCAACGCCGCGGCGGCGCTGCGTAGCTACTCTCGCGCGCCCACCCCGGCCGCCCTTGCCAGGTACCGCAGCCAGTTGGGCATCGCGCGTCAGCATTGGAACGAAGGCGTGACCGAGCTCTGGTTTCTGGCCCACAAGCACGGCCCGCCGCTGATCTAGCACGGACGCCAACGGGCCGCAGGGTCCGTGTTCTTCCCGTAACAAGCGGGGGTTCAGCACCGATGGCGCGCCGGCGCGGGGCCGATAGCGTGGGGTCGTGGGTGTCCCTGCAACATGGGACCGCTCAGCAACTGAGCCTCGGCCGCTGCGCGCGGATGGCTTGGCCGCGGGCATCACGCGACACGCCGGGTCTGCCCTGCCGGCTCTGGCAGCGGGCATCGCCGCAGCAGTACCCGTCATCAGCTCGGCCCAGAGAGCACTGCGTGCCGGGTGGGCTCCGGCCGGGGACGACGGGATCATCGCGACCCGCGCCTGGGATGTCCTGACCGCCCATACGCCCCTCGTGGGCCAGTACTCCGAGGCAGGGCTGGCGCTGGGCGGCCAAGCCGTCCACAGTCCCGGCCCGATGCTCTACTGGCTGCTGGCGCTGCCGGCCCGTTACGGCAGCATCGCCAGCCTCGCCCTGACGATGGCTGCTCTGAACACCGCGGCGATCGTCACCTGTGTCGTGCTGGCCCGGCGCCGGGGCGGCCTGGTGCTGATGTTCGCCGTCGCGACCGCGATCGCGCTGATGTGCCAGTCGCTCCCCGCCGAGGCCCTGCACGACGTCTGGAACCCGGCCGCCGGCCTGTTCCCGTTCCTCGCGCTGGTCTTCCTCGGCTGGTCGCTTGCCTGTGGCGAATACCGTCTGCTTCCCGTCACCGCGTTGGTCGCGAGCTTCGTCACCCAGACCCACCTCATGTACCTCCTCCCGAGCCTGGTGGTGCTCCTGGTCGGTTGCGGCGGGCTGGCACTGCGCTCGCTCGGCCGCCGGCGTGCCAAGGAGACGGGCGTCCGAGTCTGGCCCTGGGTGCTGGCTGCTGTGGCCGTCGCGGCGGGCTGCTGGGCGATGCCTGCGATCGACGAGCTCGAGAGCAACCCGGGCAACCTGACGCTGATCCTCCGCACCGCCCAGCATGGCGGGCCGACCCTCGGGAGGGAAGCCGGCGTGAACGCCGTCGTGCGCGCTGTCGGTGTCCCCCCATGGTGGCTGCACGTACCCGGCTCGGAGTGGCAGCGCAAGCTGGACGTACTCACGACACCGGGCTCAGACCAGCTCGAGTCGGCCGCCGCGATCCTCCTTGCCCTTGCGCTCGCCGCTCTGATCAGCGCCGCGGCGCGAAGGTGGGATCTCACGGCGGCAGCCCTGATCGGCCTGGGGCTGTGTGCCGCGATCGGTCTGCAGGCCGGGTTCAACCCCTCCCGCCCATTGCTGGCCGAAACCCTCGGCTACACGCTGTGGTGGGGCTCGGAGGTGGGGCTGTGGGTGTGGGTCACCCTCGTCTGGGCTCTGTGGCTGGCAGGCCGCGTGGCGTTCCGGGCCGGCGGGGCCCTGCTCGGCCCACGTCTGTTCCCCGCACGTCGAGTCGCTGTCGCGCAGACGTCCCTGCTCCGCTCGGCCGGGCGGCCGCTCGGGCTGCTCCTCGCTCTCGCCGCCGTCGCGGTGACCGGGGCAGCCGTGTCCGCCACCGCCAGGCCGGATTCCCACGTCTACGAGTACCGCCCCGTGGGTCAGCTCGCCTCCGACGTGACGCGCGCGATCCCACCCGATGCGACGGTCGGTTACCGCCTCGGGCCGCTCGACACAGGCACCCAGCCGATGGAGCCGACGCTCCGCTACCTGCTGGTTCGCCACGGTGATCGCGTCCTGGCCAACGGTTCGCTTCCCCGCCTGGGCAGCTACTACGAGCAGTATCACCGGCCGGTGCAGTGGATCCTGTACCTCGTCGACGGCGCGGCCCCTGTGCCGCGGATGAGGCTCGTCGGACGTGTCGGCTTCACCGGCCCGTGGGGGCGGGAGATCCTCAGCGCCTGGGCGAGAAGGGTGGCGCGGTGATGGACGGCGATCGCCTGCGGCCCGAGCCTCAGCGCGAAGGCGGGCTCGCCTCGATCCCCGGCGCGCCCGCCGGCGCGCGCCCGAGCCGGCGCTTCGCCGACCGCCGCGATGCCGGGCGGCGCCTGGCGGCCATGCTGCTCGGGCTGCGCTTTCCGGCCCCCGTCGTCGTCGCGATGCCACGGGGCGGCGTGCCCGTGGCAGCCGAGGTGGCGGGCGCGCTGGGAGCGCGGCTCGACGTCGCGGTCGTGCGCAAGGTCGGGGCACCGCGGAATCCCGAGTTCGCGCTGGGCGCCGTCGCCGAGGGGGGCGCTCACGTGATCAGCAGCCCTGTCGCGATCGCGCTCGGGCTCTCCGATGCGGCGGTGCGGGCCCTCCTCGAGCGGGCCGAAGGCGACGTGGCCGAGAAGGTTCGCCGCTATCGGGGCGAGCGGCCGCCGCTGGCGCTCGCCGGCCGCACGGCGATCCTCGTCGATGACGGCCTGGCCACCGGGCGTTCTGCCCATGCCGCCCTGCTGGCGCTGCGAAGGCGCGGACCCGCCCGCCTGATTCTCGCGGTGCCGGTCGCGGCTCGCCAGTCGCTGGGCCCGCTGCGCCAGGTGGCTGACCAGATCGTCTGCGTCGAGATGCCCGAGGACCTGTGGGCGGTCGGGCTCTGGTACGAGGATTTCACTGCTACGAGCGACCAGGAGGTCACGGCCCTGCTGGCGCAAGCCACTCCGGGGCCGGAGGCCTGGCCGCTCTGACCGGCGTGCCCGTCCTCGACCAGGGACCGCTTTCGGCGCCCGGCCCGCCGGACCTCAGCGGACGGTCAGAGCGCCGTTTGCTCCGGCGCCGCCGGCCGTACTCGTGGGCTTGCCGCGGCGGGGCGGCACCCGGCGCGGCTCGGTCCGCTTCGTGGCGGGCTCACCGGCCGGGGCCGGCTGCGCGCCGTCGCCCGGCTTCTCGCCGAACGGGGCGGGCCGGCCGAGGTGATAGCCCTGCGCGAAGTCGACGCCGAGCGACCGCAGCAACTGCAGCGTCTCGGCGTCCTCGACCCCCTCGCCGACTGTATCCAGGTGGAAGTCCCTGGCCAACGCGACCACGGCCTGGACGACATGGCGGCTGGCCTCGTTGTTCACCAGGTCGCGCACGAACTCGATGTCGAGCTTGAGGTAGTCGACCCGCATCTGCTTGAGGTAGGTCAGGCTGCCGTAGCCGGTGCCGAAGTCGTCCAGGGCGATCCTGCAGCCCAGCAGGTGCACGCGTTCGGCGAAGGTGCGCGCCGCCTGCTGGTCCTCGGCGATCGCCGTCTCGGTGATCTCGAAGATCAGTTTGCCCGGCGCCACCCGGCATTGCTCGATGCAGCGTTCGATGTGCTCGAGCACGTCGGGGTCGCCGACCGAGCGGGCGGAGATGTTGGCCTGCACCGGTGAGCCCGCGCCGGCCAGTCTCGTCGCCTCCTTGATCACCCACCAGTCGATCTCGCCGATCAGCGCGTACTGCTCGGCGACGGGCAGGAACTCGCCGGGCGGGATGACCGCGCCGTCCCGGTCGCGCATGCGCAGCAGCAGCTCGTGCTGGACGGTCCGGCCGGTTCGCAGGTCGACGATCGGCTGCGCATGCAGGACGAACCGCTCGTTCGCCAGCGCGTCCTCTACCCGGTTGATGATCGCCAGCGTGTCGGCGTCGCGGCGGTGCTCCTCCTCGCGATGCTTGCGCTCGGAGATGTCCTGGAATATCACCACGCAACCCTGCAGGGCCGCGTCGGTGTGGAACGGGGTCGCCGTGTAGGCGACCGGCAGCTCGCGGTCGGAGCGGGTGCGGAACGAGTCCTCCTCGACCCGCACCGTCACCTCCCGACGCAGCGCCCGGGCGATCGGGCACTCGTGCAGCGCCCGCACCGAGCCGTCGGCGTGCGGTGCGTAGATCGCCTCGTTGACCAGCTGCCCGCGCAACTGCTCTTCGGGTCTGCCCAGCAGGGTCTCGGCCGCCCTGTTGACGTACGTGATGCGGCCGTCCCCGTCCAGCGTGAACAGTCCCTCGCCCATGCATTCGGTGACCGCCTGGGCGTAGTCGCGCGACTGCAGCAGCTCGGTCTCCGCGGCGACGCGGGCGGAGATGTCGACCGCCACGCCCACGACCGCCGAGGGCTCGCCGTTCTCGTCCAGGACGAGTCTGTTGCGGACGTAGACCGTGAACAGCGAACCGTCCTTGCGGCGCACGAGCAGCTCACCGTCCCAGCGGCCCTGGGCGCTGACCTCGACCATCAGCGCTTCGGCCGCCGCGGCGTCCTCCGGTACGACCAGCTCCCTGGCCTTGCGGCCGACCGCTTCCTCGCTGCTCCAGCCGTAGAGCGCCTGAGCGCCCTGGTTCCAGCTGATCACACGGCCGCCCATGTCGGTGGCGATCACCGACGCGTCGATCTGGTCGAGCAGCGCCGACTCCAGGCTTCCCTGCTCGGGCTGAGCGCCACCTCGTGCGCCCCGCGCCGGGATCGCGTCGAGCGCGGCGCGCCACAGGCCGATCGCGCCGAGGCTGCTCCCCGACCCCGGAAGCTCGGCTGCGGCCGGGTCTCTTGGACCTCCTGGGCCGAGCTGGTTGTTCCCGTCTCCGTACCGCGCGCGCCGGGTCTGGTAGAGGCGAACGTCGGCGCAACGGGTCAAGGTCTCCAGCTCGGTCCCGTCCTCCGGGTAGAAGGAGATGCCGAGCGAGGCCGGGGCGCGAAGGGCGAGCGCCTCGCTGATGCGGCTCGCCGTCGTCCTCGCCTGCTCGGGGTCGGTCTCGGGCAGGAGCGCCGCGAACTCGTCCCCGCCCAGGCGGCCGATCGCGTCGCCGGGGCGCAACGAGCTCGACAGCGTCTGCACGACCCAGCAGAGCAGCGCGTCCCCCGCTGCGTGGCCGAAGACGTCGTTGACCGGCTTGAACCTGTCTATGTCCAGCACGACCAGGGCGCCGGTGCGGCCCCGCCGGCGCATCGAGCTGATATCCGCGTTCGCCCGCTCTTCAAAGCCGCGCCGGTTCAGACAGCCGGTCAGCTGGTCGGTCCGGGAAGCGGTGGCCAGAGCGCGATGCTGACGTTTGTGCCGGTCTGCCTGCCAGGCGCTCATTCCCGCGGTGCACAACAGCACGAAGGCGAAGCCGACCTCGTAGGCGAGGCTGGACCCTCCGGCGATCAAGGCGACGGCGAGGTAGCTGAGGACGCTGACCGTGCCGACGGTGGCGACGGACGCGAGTGGGTAGGACATCGCCGAGAAGACGACAGGTATGAAGAACACCAGCACCAGCGGGCTGCGTGTGCCTCCGTCGGCCAGCGTCGCGACGACGAGCATCGCGAAGTCGCTCAGCGTCCAGCTGAGGAAGAACGCCTCGCGGTAAGGGCTGCGCACGAGCGCTTCGCGCATCCTGTAGAAGGGCATCGTCCCTGCCACCGAGAGCACGAACAGCACGGCCAGGCCGAGCCGGTGGGGCCTGTCCCACGTGAGGGCGACATACAGCCCGCCGAGGCCCGCGACACCCAAGGTGAGCGGGACGGCAGCCGTGACGGTGGCTTCCCGCATGCGCAGCGCCGGCACGTCCAGGACACCGGATTCGGCTCGACTGCGCACAGGTAGGTATCGGCCGCTGCCGCGATCTCCTAAGTCGCGATTGTGGCGGCTGGACAGCGGGGGCGGCGCCGCCCGCGCGTCTCTGGGCGCCGCGCACGGGGCCCGTCGAGCGGGGCCCCCCCGGGTCCGATCACTCGCTCCAACGCTCCGGGGGCTGCCTGCGGTAGATGTGTCACCTCTCACGACTCCCTGATGTCGCGCTTAGCGAGGCCCGGGAGCCTGAAGGCATGTTCGGCAGGACAACGCGGTCCCGCCTCCTGCGTCTGGGCGCGCTGGTCGCCCTCATGGCGGTCGCCGGCGGGATCGCTGCCGCTGCGCTGCCCGATGACGACGACGCGCAGGGACGTGCGACTGCGAGCAGGGCGGGTCGCGACGAAGGAGGCGCAGCGCCGTGCGGTACCGCCACCGCCGGGACCGTATTGGCGGTCGACAGGCTCGTGGCCTCGCGTATCTACAGCGATGAGCTGCGCGGCGGCGAGACTCGCGAAGACGCCGCCCGCATCGCCTCCTACCGGCCCTTGCTGAGAGCGCTTGCCGCTCGCGACTCTGCGGCCGTGCACGCTGCCGTTCACGCGCTGGTCTACCGCCCGCACTGGCACATCGTGCGACTGCGGGTCGCCCGCGGCGGCAGAGTTCTGGCAGACGTCGGCGGCCCCTACGTCATCGCCCCCGTCTCGGGCCAGCTGCGATGGCAGGGAAGGGTCGTGGGCCGCTATGTGGCATCGGTGCAGGACGACGTCGGATACGTGAAGCTCGTCCGCCGCTTCATTGGAGCTCCCGTGGACCTGTACCACGGCGGATCATTTCTGATGGGCAACCTCCGGCCGGCGCCGTCGCCGTCAGGCAACGGCTCCCGCGTGAACGTCGGCGGGCAGTCCTACCTGCTGAGGACGTTCCAGGCAGGCGCGTTCCCGACGGGGGCCCTTCAGATCGCGCTGTTCGCCCCTCAGCACGCCCCAGCCCTGGCAGCGAGCAGCTGCAACGCGGTACGCCTGGCAACTTGGGGCGCAGTCGCGACGCACATCGCCGCGCGCTTCCATCCGCTACGGGTCCACTACCAGGCGCTTGCCGACCTGCTGAGGGCGGTCACAGGGGGGCATGTCTACGTGCGAGCCGGCTCGATCCGGCTCGCAGGTGGGTCCGGACCCGGGCGTCTCCCGACGCATGGCAGTGTGCGCCTGGGCGGGCGTAGCTGGCCGGTCTTCTCGTGGGAACCCGTGCCCACGCAGCGCGTCTACTTCCTGACGCCGGGAGGCTGATCTCGACGCGATGAGCAAACCAGGCGCCCGGTCGCTCCACGCGCGCCGGAGGCTGGCGGTGCCGGCCGCGCTGGTGCTCGTAGCCATCGGAGCCTGGCTCGGGTCCGGACGGGAAAGGCCGCGGGCCCGGCACGACGCTGCGAGCGCTCCGGAGCGGGTGCTCACCCGCGCCCATCAGGTCAAGCTGATCGCGCCACCACCGCCGCCGCCACCTGCGCCGCCGCTGGTCGTCCGCGTCCAGGCCGGGGCGGCGACGAGATGGGCGACCGTCGCCCTGGTCCGCGGCCATCCTGCCGCCTGGCTGGCGCGGCGCTCCGGCGTGACGCTGCTGCGCTTCGACCAGCGGCTGCTGCGCCTGGACCTCCATGCCGGCTCGAGCGACGGAGGAAGCGCCGGATGGCGGTTCGGCAACAGGGTCACCTCGGCCGAGATCCACCGCCTCGTCGCCGGCTTCAACGGTGGTTTCAAGCTGAGTTATCCGAACGTCGGATTCGCCTCGGGGGGGCACGTCGCCGTAGAGCTGAAGTCCGGCCTGGCCTCGATCGTGACCTACGCCGATGGGGTCACCGACATCGGCGCGTGGGGAGCCGGCGTGCCGGCCCCGGGGCGGCCCGTGTTCTCCGTGCTGCAGAACCAGCGACTACTGGTCGACCACGGCGCGCCGGCGGCCAGCGTCGGGGGATGCATCATCGCCTGCTGGGGGAACACGGTCGGCAACCTCACCAGCGTCGCCCGTTCCGGACTGGGCATCACCCCGGGCGGGGAGCTGATCTGGGCGGCGGGCGAGCACCTGCTCCCGGCAGATCTTGCCGGCGCGCTCGTCCGCGCCGGTGCGATTCGCGCGATCGAGCTCGACATCAACCCGGACTGGGTCGCGGGCTACCTCTACGCCCATCGCCCGTCGGGGCCCGCGGCCATGCCGCTCGTGCCCGGGCAGCTCGGCATCGCGGGCGCGCTGCTGGAACCGTACAGTCGCGACTTCCTGACGATCGTGACGCGCTAGCTGCTCTCCCGGGAGCAGCGGCTGGCCGGGCCGTCCCGTCAGGCGTGCCGGGTTTCGATGCCCAGCGCCCGTCGCAGCGGCCCGCGGGCGAACATCCTGTAGGCGACGTCACCGATCGCGAGCGCCGCAATGAGTCCCTGCAGCAGGCGCCTCGCATCTCCCCTCGAGTCCCTCATCTCCGTCCCTCCTTGAACCTTGGAGCGGAACCACACCCTCCTGTGTGAACCGCGGTCTGAGACGCTAGGGCATCGGCCTGGGCTCGTCAATCACGGCAAGCTTCCGCCCGCCTGTCGGCTGTACTAGGGTCGGCCAGGTGCCGAACATCAACGAGCCGGTCTTCGACGAGCCTCGAGAGCACGAGGGGTTCATGGCACGGCGCGCGCGTCTGAGCCGTCAGGCCGGCGCCGAGCGCCTCGGCGTCAGCCTGTGGGAGCTGGCGGCCGGGCAGGCGGCCTACCCGTATCACTTCCACTACACCGAGGAGGAGCTGCTGCTGGTGCTCGAGGGCTGGCCCAGCCTGCGCACCCCGGCCGGCTGGCGCGAGCTGGCGCCGGGCGAGCTGGTCAGCTTCCGGCGCGGCGAGCAGGGCGCGCATCAGGTGCTCAACCGCAGTGCCGAGAGCGTTCGCTTCCTGTCCTTCTCCTCCAGCGGCGATCCCGACGTCGTCATGTACCCCGACTCGGGCAAGCTGGGCGCCTTCGAGCGGCTGCCCGGGGGTGGCGGGCTGGGCGCGCTGTTCCGCCTGGCCGAGGCGGTCGACTACTACGACGGAGAGCGCCCGCCCGGTAGCGAGGGCTGAGCGGCGTTCAGGCGCCGCGCCGCGCCATCAAGGTTCTCGCGCCCGCAGCCGATGCTGTGGAAGTGAACCCTGCGATGGGACCCGGATCGCCGGCGGCACAGCTGTTGGCAAGCGCGGATCATGCGGCCGGCGCGGCGCTGCGCGAGCTCCCCGAGGCGCTCGTGATCGTATTCGACCGCCGCCTGCGTTTCGTGCTGACCGCCGGGCAGGCGATCGAGCGGATGGGCAATCCCGAGATCTGCGGCGCCGGCAACTTCGTGGCCGACGCCTTCCCCGATGAGTTCTGGCAGCGCTTCGAGCCGTTGTTCAGCTCGGCGCTCGAAGGCGAGACACGCTCCCGCGAGGTCTGGACGGCGGACGAGCGGCACTGCCTGATGGTCGACGCCGGCCCCCTGTGCGGTGACGGCGGCCCCGCCGCGCCGGACTGCTCGAACGTCGACGGCGGCGTCGCCGTGGTCCTCGACATCACGGCCCGGCGCCACGCCGACATGCTCGCGCCGACCCAGGTCGAGGGCTTCGAGGAGGTCTTCGAGTACGCCCCGATCGGGACCGGCCTGCTCGACGTCGAGGGCCGCTGGCTGCTGGTCAACCGCGCCTTGTGCGACATCACCGGCTACACCTCCGATGAGCTGATCGGCAAGCGCTTCGACGGCATCATGCACCCGGAGGACACGGGCAACGACCTGCGCGAGCGCGAACAGCTGCTGACCGGCGAGATCCCGGCTTACCAGGTGGAGAAGCGCTACTTCGACGCCGCCGGCGAGACCCTCTCGGCGATCCTCTCGATGTCTCTGGTTCGCGACACCGAGGGCGAGCCGCTCCACTACATCGCCCAGCTGCAGGACATCTCGGCCCGCAAGGAGCTCGAGGAGCAGCTGCTGCACCTGGCCGACCACGATCCGCTGACAGGGCTGCGAAACAGGCGCCTGTTCGAACACGACCTGCGCCTGCAGCTGGGGCGCTGCCAGCGCTATGGCGAGGCGGCCGGTCTGATGGTGATCGACCTGGACGGATTTCGCGCCCTCAACCGCGAGCGCGGTGGCAGCGTCGGCGACGAGACGCTGAGGGCCGTCGCGCGGGCGCTGACCAGGCGCCTGCGCGAAACCGATCTGGTCGGGCGCCTGGGCGGCGACGAGTTCGCTGTGCTGCTTCCCCACGCCGACGAGGAGGGGCTGGCGGTCGTCGCCGAGGGCCTCGCCCGCGTGATACCGGCCTGCAGCGTCGACGCGGGCGAGGATGTCGTGCACCCGTCTGCCAGTATCGGCTACACGATGGTCCACCAGCGCAGCCCCGGGCTGCGGGAGGTCTTGGTCGACGCGGAGCGGGCGCTGAACGCCGCCAAGCGCGCAAAGGTCTGAGGGGCCGGCGGGGGGGCGCCGGCCGAACTGCCGGTCCTGGCCGAGCTGGCCAATACGCTCATCTGATGCAACCGGATCAGCGACTCGCGGTGATCGACCTCGGGTCGAACTCGTTCCGGCTCGTCGTCTTCCAGGCCGGCGACGGCTGGTGGCGACGGACCGACGAGATCTACGAGCCGGTGCGCATCGGCGAGGGCCTGATGGCGACCGGGCGGCTGGGGCAGAGGCCGATCGAGCGCGCCCTGGCGACGCTCGACGTGTTCGCCCATTTCTGCCGCGCCAGCGGCTTGGGCGCCGAGCAGGTCGATGCGGTCGCGACCAGCGCGATCCGGGATGCCGAGAACGCGGAGGAGTTCCTGGTGCCCGGCCGCGAGCGCTTCGGACTGCCGATCCGCGTCCTCAGCCGCGAGGAGGAGGCCTACTACGGCTACCTCGCAGCGGTCAACTCGACGACGCTGACAGACGGCTGCGTGCTCGACCTCGGCGGCGGCTCGATGCAGCTCGTGCATGTCCGCGAGCGCCTGGCGCAGGAGTCGGGCTCGTGGCGGCTGGGCACGGTGCGCATGAGCGAGCGATACCTCCCCCCCAACGGACCGGCCAAGCATCGCCAGCTCGAGGAGCTGTGCGAGCACATCTCGGCCGAGCTCTCCTCGGCCGGGTGGCTCGCCGGCACCGGAGGGAACGGCCGCCGCCTGGTCGGGATCGGCGGGACGATGCGCAACCTGGCCGCCGCAGCGCAGCGCGCCGCCGGCCTGCCGAGCAACGGCGTCCAGGGGATGGTGATCGGCCTGGACGCCCTCGACGAGCTCGTCGCCCGGCTGGCGGCGCTGCCGGCCGACGAGCGCGCAAGCGTGCCGGGCATCAAGCCGGCGCGGGCCGACCTGATCCTGGCGGGCGCCGTCGTCGTGCGCGGGGCACTGCGCGCCGCCGGCTTCGACGCGATCGAAACGACCGAGGCGGGCCTGCGCGAGGGCGTGTTCTTCGACCGCCTGCTGGCACCGGCCGAGCCGCCGCTGTTCGAGGACGTGCGCCGCGCCAGTGTGCTGAACATGGCGGCGCAGTACAAGGTCGACCTGCCGCACACCCGCCATGTCGCGACGCTCGCCCTCGGCATGTTCGACGAGCTCGCCCGCCTCGGTCTGCACGAAGGAGACCCGCGTGAGCGGGAGCTCTTGTGGGCGGCTTGCATGCTTCACGACATCGGCATGTCGATCGACTACGACGACCACCACAAGCACTCGCGTTACCTGATCCTCAACGGCGGCCTGCCCGGGTTCACGCCGGTCGAGACGGCGATCATCGCCCAGGCCGCCCGCTACCACCGCAAGGGCATGCCCTCGCCCGGCCCGATGGCGGCGCTGTTCGGGGAGGGCGACATCGAGCGTCTCAATCGCTGCGCCGCGCTGCTGCGCCTGGCCGAGGACCTGGAGCGCTCCCGCGACCAGCTCGTCCGCGGTACCGACCTCGACCTGGCCGGTCCGGAGGTGCATCTGCGCCTGATCGCCGAGGGCGATCCCGCGGTGCCGCGCTGGGCGGCCGGGCGCGAGCGCGAGCTGTTCGCCCGCGCCTTCCACCGCGAGCTGTCGGTCGCGGCCTAGCCTCGGCCTCCTACGGCGCGGCGGCCAGCGCCCGTTCGTGTCCGGCGCAGTCGAACAGGGTCAGCCCGCTCGGGTAGGCGATGGGGCTGTGCCATTCACGCGGGACCATCTCCCTGCAGGAGGCCAGCACGGCCTTCGTGGCGAGATTGCCGCCGCGCGAGGCGTACTCGCCGCCCAGCAGCACGTAGCGGGCTTCGCGGTTCCTCACCATCCGCGCCAGCTGCGGGCCGTCCAGTGCTGGATCGTCGCCGCTGTAGCCGCCCATCGCCGCGACCCGCATCCCGAGCAGGATCATCGACGCGCCGGTGTCCGAGGCGACCGTCAGCAGCTCGAAACGGCGCGTGCCGCCATGCGAGCGCACATAGGCCATCAGGGCGCGGTTGATCGCCAGCTCGCCGGCGTCCAGACCGACTCCGCCGTACCCGGACGTCTGCTTCGGGCCGGCCGCGGGGAACGTCGACTCGACCGGCGCCAGCCAGGTCGTGCTGGAGTATCCGGCCGGGATCACGAGCAGCAGAGCGAGCACCGCCCCGATCGCGATCGCGGCTCCGGACCCTCGCAGCAGGGCGCTCACGAGGATCGCGACGAGCCCCAGGGCGGTGCCGGCCAGCAGGACCGGATCGAAGGAGACCATGTAGTGCTGGCGGTGGCTCAGCACCACCTCGACGACCAGCGTCGACACGATCGCCAGGAAGGCCAGCGACAGGCCGACCCACGGCGGGCGGCGGCGCAACAGCGCGACCAGGGCGACGGCGCCCGCGCCGACCATCGCGGCCGCCCCGGGCGCGATCGCCGAGATGTAGTACGGGTGCACGATGCCCTTGGAGGTGCTCAGCACGAGCGCCTCGACCAGCAGCCAGCCGCCCAGCGCGAGCGTCGTGGCCAGCCGCGGGTCGCGTCGTGCCGTGATGCGCCGGGCGCCGTCCTCCGGCTGCGGGGAGCGCCACTCGAGGAACAGCATCGCGAGCACCGCGATCAGGCCGATGAAGGCGAACGGCAGATACCAGGAGCCCTGGTCTCCCAGCCCCTTGCCGAACAGCCGCAGCGGACCGGGCGGGCCGCCGAAGGCGACGGGCTTCTTTTCCCGCCCGATCGTGTACCTCGGGTGGGTGAACGTGACCGCCGGCGGGGCGGGCAGGGGATGTTCGGCCTGCCTGATCCGCTCCACCCGAAACTGCACCGATCTGGGCACCTCGGCGCCGGGTTTGTCGACGGTCTGGCCGGGCCCGCCGTTCTGCCCTTCGACGCGACCGAAGCCGTTGTAGCCGAACGTGAGCCCCAGCTCGGTGTCGTCGGTCGAGCCGCCGACGTAGGGGCGATGGGAGGCGGGTGTGGCTTCCACCGCGGCGATCCAGGCGAACGACACGGCCGCCACCACCACGCCGGCGAGGAGGAGCTGGGCGATCCGGCGGCGGATCGACACAGGCGCGCAGACGAAATACGCCAGCGCGATCCCCGGCACGACGAGGTAGGCGGCCAGGGTCTTCGTGTTGAAGGCCAGCCCCACGAGCGCCGCGGAGCCCAACAGCGCGAGCCAGCTCCCCGATTCGCAGGCCCTTATTCCGGCCGCGCAGGCGAGCAGCAGGAGCAGGATCAGCAGCGGGTCGACGCCGTTGGCCCGCGACACCGCCACGAAGGACGGGAACACGGCGAGCGCCAGGCCGCCGATCAGGGCGGCTACCACGCCGAAGCGGCGCACGAGGATCAGGTAGAGCACGGCGACCGAGGCCACGCCCATCAGCGCCTCCGGCAGCAGCACGCTCAGGGGGGAGAGGCCGAAGACCTTCGCGCTGAGGACCTGCGCCCACAGCGCCAGCGGCGGCTTGTCGATCGTGACGAGGCCGGCCGGGTCGAAGGAGACGAAGAAGAAGTTGTGCAGCGAGCCCAGCATCGACTTCACGCCGGCCGAGTAGAAGATGTTGGCGTAGCCGTTCTGGGCCAGCTTGACCGTGTTCATCACGGCCGCGACCGTCATCACCGTGGCCAGGCCTCCGAGGCGCAGCGCCACGCCCTCGCTGCCCAGCCGCTCGCGCAGGCGGCTGCCGACCGGCTCGCGGGGCGCGCCGGCCTCGGGAGGGGGCTGAGCCGGGGCGGATGCGGTCTGGGGCAGGAGGTTCATGTGCTGGTGGGTTCTCGTTCCTTGGCGGCGCTGCCCTGCTGCCGGGTCGCCCGCGCTACCCGCGCGGCGTTCACTTGGAGAGCGTCCCCACCAGCCGCTCGAGGTCATGCTCGTCATTCCATGCCCCGACCGACGCTCTCAACCACGGCCGGTCGGGAATGTTACGCACGATCACCCCGTTCTCGGCCAGTAGCTCCCGCTCGGCGGCGGGATCCCCGCTGGGGAACGAGACGAGCGTGCTCGCTCCGCGCGGCGCCGGCGGGCGCCCCCGCTCGTACAGCATCTCGGCGAGCCGCGCTGCCAGCGCGCGGGCGCGCTCGTGGACGGCGCTCCAGCCGGCCGACTCGAGCAGCTCGGCCGAGGCCAGGGCCATCGCCAGGCTCTCCGCGCTGATCGCGGGCGAGTCGAGGCGGCGGGCGTCCTCGTGCAGCCGCGCCGCCAGGCCGGCATTCGCATCGGCCAGGTTGCCGTAGCCGCGGCGGGCGACCTGCAGGCGCTCGCACAGCGCCGGTGCCACGAACAGGCAGCCCGTCCCATCCGGCCCGCACATCCACTTCTGTCCCGCCCCGGCATAGGCGTCGCAACCGAGCGCGGCCATGTCGAGGTCGACCGCCCCGAGCCCCTGAGCGCCGTCGAGCAGCACCGGGACCTCGACGTCGGCGAGCTCCACCGGGGCAAGCGAGCCGCTGACCCAGCCGACATGCGAGCAGGCGACCAGCGCCGTGTCGGGGCCGACGGCTTCGGCGACCTCGGCCAGCGGCACTTCGCGCACGCGCACCCCTGATATCTCCCTTGCAGCGCCCAGCGCGCCGAGCAGCCCGGGGTGCTCCTCGTCGCTGGTGACCACCTCATCGCCCGGACCGAGCCCGAGGCCGGCGATCACATCCGCCATCCCCTCGGTCGTGCAGGTCGTCAGCGCCACGTCGGCCGGCTCGCACCCCAGCGCCCGGGCGTAGGCCGCCCGCAGCGAGGCGGCAAGCTCGCTGCGGCGCTCGAAGTGGGCCTGGGCGCGCCCGTCGCTGAGCTCTCGCTCGAGCTCGGCCCGGGCCGCCGCCACCGCCCCGCGCGGCAACGGTCCGTCGGTTCCCGCGTTCAGGTAGGCCAACCCTGCCAGGACCGGGAACTCGGCGCGCAGTCCGGAAGCGTCCACGATCGGCGAGAATAGCCCCATGAGCAGCCGTGACAGCCCACAGCCGATGTGGACGCCCTCGCCGGAGCGGGTCGAGAGCACCGAGATGGCGCGCTTCATGGCGTGGGCCGCGGAGCGCCACGGTTCGAGCTTCGACGGCTACGAGCAGATGTGGCGCTGGTCGGTGGAGGATCTCGAGCAGTTCTGGGCCGACATCTGGGAGTTCTGCGGCGTGCGCGCGTCCAAGCCCTACGA
Source organism: Solirubrobacteraceae bacterium (assembly GCA_052145475.1). GTDB lineage: Bacteria > Actinomycetota > Thermoleophilia > Solirubrobacterales > Solirubrobacteraceae > Palsa-744. The sequence goes on along the minus strand of JBKQOO010000001.1, from coordinate 18,763 downwards.
GCGGGTGCTGGCCTCCCGGCGGATGCCCGGCACCGTGTGGTTCGAGGGCGCCGAGCTCAACTACGCCGAGAACCTGCTCGCCGGCCACGACCCCGACGCGGTGGCGGTGCTCCACAGCTCCGAGCTGCGCGCCCTGAGCGAGCTGACGTGGGGCCAGCTGGCCGCCGCGGTGGCCGCGGCGGCCGGGGGACTGCGCTCGCTGGGAGTCGGCCGGGGAGACCGAGTGGTCGCCTACATGCCCAACATCCCGGAGACGTTGATCGCGTTCCTGGCCGTCAGCAGCATCGGCGCGATCTGGTCCAGCGCGGCGCCCGAGTTCGGGGCCCGCAGCGTGATCGACCGCTTCGCCCAGATCGAGCCGAAGGTGGTCCTGACGATCGACGGCTACCGGCATGGCGGCAAGGACTTCGACCGCACCGCTGCGGCGCGGTCGATCCTGGCCGAGCTGCCCACCGTGACCCAGGCCGTCGTGCTGCCGTACCTGGCGCCGCAGGCCGATCCGGGCGCGGTCGACCCCGCGGCGATCAGCTGGTCCGAGCTGCTCGCGCGGGGGCGCGAGCAGCCGCCGAGCTTCAAGCAGGTGCCCTTCGACCACCCGCTCTGGGTGCTCTACTCCTCCGGCACCACCGGCCTGCCCAAGGCGATCGTGCAGGGGCACGGGGGGATCCTGGTGGAGCAGCTGAAGAAGCGCATGCACCTCGACCTGCGCCCCGGCGACCGCATGTTCTGGTTCACGACGACGGGCTGGATGATGTGGAACTTCCTCGTCGGCTGCCTGCTCTCCGACGCCGCGATCGTGCTCTACGACGGCAGCCCGGCGTGGCCGGACCTCGGCGCGCTGTGGCGGCTGGCCGAGCAGGCCCGGATCAGCTGCCTGGGGGTCAGCGCCGGGCTGCTCGCCAGCTGCGAGAAGAGCGGCATCGAGCCCGGACGCGAGCTCGATCTGAGCGCCCTGCGCGCGATCGGCTCGACCGGCTCGCCACTCTCGCCGGAGAGCTTCCGCTGGGTCTACGAGCACGTCGACCCCGACATCTGGCTGTTCTCCACCAGCGGTGGCACCGACGTGTGCACGGCCTTCGTGGCCGGGTGCCCGATGCTGCCCGTCTACGAGGGCGAGCTGCAGTGCCGCGCCCTGGGCTGCGCGGTCGAGTCCTGGGACGAGAGCGGAGTCAGTCTCATCGACCAGGTGGGCGAGCTTGTCGTGACCGAGCCGATGCCCTCGATGCCGCTGTTCCTGTGGGGCGATCAGAGCGGCGAGCGGCTGCGCGAGAGCTACTTCGCGATGTACCCGGGCGTCTGGCGCCACGGCGACTGGATCAGGATCACCCCGCGCGGGGGCGCCGTGATCTACGGCCGCTCGGACTCGACCATCAACCGCCAGGGCGTGCGCATGGGAACCAGTGAGATCTACCGCGCCGCGGGCCGCGTCGAAGCGGTGACGGACTCGCTGGTCGTGGACATCGGCGGCCAGGGGGTGGGTGGGGATTCTGGTTTCGGCGAGCTCCAGATGATCCTGTTCGTCGTGCTGCGCGAAGGGGAGACCCTCGACGCCGAGCTCGAACGCGAGATCAAGACGGCGATCCGCGAGGACTGCTCGCCGCGCCACGTGCCGAACGAGATCCGCCAGATCGCGGAGGTGCCGCGGACGCTTTCGGGCAAGGTGCTCGAGGTACCCGTCAAGCGCATCCTGATGGGCACCCCGCCCGAGCAGGCAGCGAGCCTCGAGTCGCTGGCGAACCCGCAGGCGCTGGATTACTTCGTCGAGCTGGCCTCGACGCTCGCGCAGCCGTCCGGCGTGGCCGAGTAGCCCGGCTCAGCGCCGCTGTGCCGGCATCCCCTTCGCCGCGCGGAACGCGCCGGCCACCTCCGGCGTCTCGCGCTCGGCGCCGAGCGGGAACACGTGCAGCGCGTCGACGCTCTCGAGCGCGGCCAGCTCGGCAGCGATTCGCCCCGCCAGCGCGACGCCGCGCCCGCCGGCGATCTCACGCGCGGCGCCCTCCGGGATCGAGACCCCGGGGAGGCGTTCGGCGCGATCGAGCATCGCGCGGTTGCGCAGCAGCGCGACGCTCGCGTAGAAGCGCACACCCGCGAGCATGCCGGCGGCGCGATCGAGGAAACGGGCGAGCGCGTCGGGGTCGAAGGTCATCTGCGACTGCACGAACGAGGCGCCCGCCGACACCTTCTTCTCGAGCAGGCGCAGCTCGCGGTCGGGGTCTGCTGCGAACGGGTTGACGACCGCGCCGGGCTCCAGGGGGCGCGGCGCCGCCCACTCGCGTACGTGCCCGATCAGCTCGCTCGCCTTCAGGTCGCGCACCGGCGGCACGTCCCCGGCCGGGTCGCCCTGCACGCACAGCACGCCCTCCGAGTCCAGCGCCGCCGCGCCGAGCACCTGCGAGCGCAGCGCGAGGCGGTTGCGGTCCCGGCAGGAGACGTGGACGATCGTCCGCACGCCCTGCTCGCGCGCGAGCGCGACGGCGGCGAGCGGCGACATCCGCGCCTGCCCGGCGTGGTTGTCGGTCAGCCCGACGATGTCGACCGTGTCGGCGAGCAACGCGATCCGCTCGCGCACCTTGACGGGCTCGGCGGTGCCGGGCAGGGAGATCTCCGCGGAAGTGAGCGCGTGGGTGGGCACGGCGATCAGGGTATTCGGCGGGCCTACAGCCCGAGCGAACGGCCGACGATCTCCTTCATGATCTCGTTGGCACCGCCGTAGATGCGCGTGACGCGAGCGTCCGCGAATGCGCGTGCGATCGGATACTCGAGCATGTAGCCGTAGCCTCCGAACAGCTGCAGGCAGCGGTCGGCGACCCGGCCCTGCAGATCGGTGCACCACCACTTCGCCGTCGCGGCCTCCTCCGGGGTCAGCTCGCCGGCGTTCAGCGCGGACGCGCAGCGGTCGACGAAGGTGCGGGCGATCTGCACTTCCCCCTGCAGCTCGGCAAGCGTGAAGCGGCTGTTCTGGAAGCTGCCGATCGGCTGCCCGAAGGCCTTTCGCTCGCGCACGTACTCGAGCGTCCAGCCGAGCGCGGCTTCGGCGGCCGCGACCGCGCTGGCGGCGATCGAGAGCCGCTCCTGGGGAAGGTTGGAGACCAGGTAGAGGAAGCCCTCGCCCTCCTGGCCCAGCAGGTTCTCGGCCGGGACGGGCACGTCGCTGAAGGACAGCTCGGCCGTGTCCTGGGCGTGCTGGCCGATCTTCTCCAGGTTGCGGCCCCGCTCGAACCCCTCCATGCCGCGCTCGATCACGAGCAGGCTGATGGCGCGGTGCCGCTCCTCGTGCCCGCCCGTCCCGGTCTTGACGGCGGTGATGATCAGATCCGCGTTGATGCCGTTGGTGATGAACGTCTTGGTGCCGTTGACCACGTAGTGCCCGCCGTCCCGCCTGGCAGTGGCGCTCAGCGCCGCCAGGTCCGAGCCGATCCCGGGCTCGGTCATCGCAAGCGCCGTGATCAGCTCGCCCGTCACGATCCCCGGCAGCCAGCGCTCGCGTTGGGCCTCGTCGCAGTAGCTCAGGAAGTAGGGGAGGGAGATGTCGTTGTGCAGGGTGATGCCCAGCCCGAAGCTGCCCACGCCGGCGCGCTGGCACTCTTCGCCGATCACCAGGTTCAGGCGGAAGTCATCCGCGCCCGCGCCTCCCTGTGCCTCTGGCACCGCCATCCCCAGGAAGCCCCCGCGGCCGGCTGCGGCGAACACCTCGCGGGGGATGATCCCGTCCCGCTCCCACTGTCCGTAGCGCTCCTCCTCACCCACCACCTGACGTTCCAGGAAGGTCCTGAAGCTGGCACGGAAGTCTTCGTGCAGGTCTTCGAACAGCGCGCGCCTCACGCGGTCAGACCCTACAGGGGGCCAGGCGCGGGCAGTGCCTCGAGCGGCGGCCTCGAGTGGTTGCCCGGCTTGGCGAGCAGCAGCTGCACATCGCGGATGCGCCGCTCCGCGAACCCCCCCTCGCAGTAGCACAGGTAGAGCTCCCAGAGGCGCTTGAAGCGCTCGTCGTAGCCGAGCGCGGCGAGCTCCTCGCCGGCGGCCAGGAAGCGTTCGCGCCAGCGTGCCAGCGTCGTCGTGTAGTGCGCGGTGATGTCCTCCAGGTGCACCGGGCGCAGGTCGGTGAAGCGCGCGACGGTGCGTGAGATCACCTCCAGCGAGGGCAGGCAGCCGCCGGGGAAGACATAGGTGTTGATGAAGCTGCGCCCCGCCTTCTCGACCTCGTAGGCACGGTCGTCGATCACGATCGCCTGCAGCAGCATCGTGCCGTCGTCGCGCAGCAGCCGCGAGCAGCAGCGGAAGAACCTGCCGAAGTACTGCCAGCCGACCGCCTCGATCATCTCGATCGAGACCAGCTTGTCGTAACTGCCGGTGAGCTCCCTGTAGTCCTGGCAGAGCACCGTCACGCGGTCGGCCAGGCCCGCTTCGGCCACGCGTCTGGTCGCGTAAGCGTGCTGTTCGCGCGAGATCGTCGTAGTCGTCACCCGGCAGCGGTGGTGGCGGGCGGCGTGGATAGCGAAGCCGCCCCAGCCCGTGCCGATCTCGAGCACGTGGTCCTGGGGGCCGAGCTCGAGCTTGCGGCAGACCCGCTCCAGCTTCGCCTCCGAGGCCTCCTGCAGGCTCGCCCCCGGCCGCTCGAAGACCGCGCAGGAGTACATCATCGTCGCGTCCAGGAACAGGGCGAACATCTCGTTGCCGAGGTCGTAGTGGGCGGCGATCCGCCTGCGCGACCGTTGCGGTGTGTTGCGGCCCAGCCAGCGCGCCCAGCGCTGCGCGGGGATCAGGACCGGCGCCACGATCCGCCGCAGCCGATCGAGCGCGGCGACGTTGAGCGCCGCGATGCGGGTCATCGCGACCAGGTCGTCGCACTCCCACAACCCCTCCACGTAGGACTCGCACAGCCCCACGCTGCCGCGCAGCAGGCCGCGGTAGAAGCGCGGCGAGCGCACCTCGATCACCGCCCGCAGCGGTCGGCGCGGATCGAGTGAGCCGAGCACGATCCGTCCGCTGCCCTCGCGGATCTCGAGCTCGCCGCCGCGGATGCGCGACAGCAGCGCGAGCACGATCCGCCGCGACAGCCGCGCGGGACCCTGGGACGACCGGAGCCGTCCCGGCTCGAACAGCCCGGGCAGCTCGTCGAGGTCGAGGTGGGCCATGAACAAACGATGGCGGAACTCGTCGGCGATCGGCGCGCCGGGGCGGCGGTGTCGGATCGTCGCCTCGTACAGGGCGCGCGCGACGGATCATCATGGCAACGAAGTCTCGGTGCACCCGATGCGGGGAACAAGCAGGAGTGCGAGGCGGAGTCGTCGAACAAATGCGCCGTGAAGCGTGCAGCGACCAAGACCGCGGAGGCTCTGCCGGCCAACGGCACCTCCGAGCACCAGAGCCTCTCGAAGTACATCCAGGCCCGCTTCGACGAGTGCTCGCGCTCGCAGAAGGACGTCGCTCAGTACATCGTCGACCATCTCGACGAGGCCGCCTTCCAGACGGCCGAGGAGCTGGCGCGCCGCGCCAACACCTCCAGCTCGACGGTCGTGCGCTTCTCGCAGGCGCTCGGCTTCGAGGGCTTTCCCGAGCTGCAGGCCGCCGCGCGCGAGGAATACCGGCGGGTCAACGCCAAGGCCGTCAAGGAGGGCGCGCCGTCGAGCTCGACGCCGCTGTTCTCGCTCGACCAGAACGAGTTCGAGTCGGCGCTGGCCGCCGATCACCTGAACGTCGAGGAGACCGCCCGCAAGGTCTCCCGCAGTGCCGTCGAGGCGCTGATCGCGGCGATCGTCGAAGCCGACAAGGTGCTGGTCGCCGGGACCGACCAGATGGCCTTCTTCGCCAGCTACCTGCGCCACCTGCTGATGCTGCTCGACCTGCGCGTCGACGTCGTTGCGAGCCCCTCGCAGGAGGCGCTCAGCCGCCTCGGCCGGATCGACTCCTCGACGCTCGTGATCGGGCTCTCGGCCGGTCGTCCCCACCCGCTGGTGGTGCGGGCGATGAAGCTCGCCCGTCACCGTCAGGCGCGCACCGCAGCGATCACCGACGCGACCCTCTCCGAGGTCGCCAAGCTCGCTCAGATCAAGCTGTACTACTCCTCCAACAGCCCGGCATATGTGCGCTCACATGCGGCCCTGCTGAGTCTCATCCAGGCGCTGGCCTACGGCGTCTACGCACAGGACACAGCCTCCTACGACGACCGCATCAAGGCCTTCCGCCTCAAGTAGGGCTTCGCGCTGCGCGAGGCGCCGGGTGCGAGAGTACGCGTGTGACCCAGCGCGAGCTCCGAACGGTGACGATCCCCGATCTGCGCGCGATCCTCGCGCAGCTGGACGAGTTCTGGGGCGAGCGCGACACCGCCTTCCTGCACCAGGCGCTCTACGTGCACGAGTTCGGGGAGACATCGGTCCTCGCCGAGCAGGACGGAGCGATCCAGGCCTACCTGCTCGGGTTCGTCAGCCAGCAGGGCGAGGGCTACATCCACGCCGTCGCGGTCCGGCGCGGAGCGCGCGGCTGCGGCCTCGGACGAGCTCTCTACGAGCGCTTCGAGGAGCTGGTCGTGGCGCGTGGGGCGCGCGGGCTGAAGGCGATCACCAACCCCGAGAACACGGGCTCGCGGGCCTTCCACGAGGCGCTCGGCTTCACGACCGAGGTCCTCGACGGCTACTCCCCCTCAGGAGGGCGGCGGCTCGTCTTCCGTCGTGCCCTCTCCGGCTGACCCTGGTCGAGCGGGAACGGCCACGAGGGATCGGCCGGCGCGCAGATAAACTGCTCCCCGTGCACGACGAGGCGACATTCCGGGTCAAGACCGGGCTGGCCGAGATGCTCAAGGGCGGCGTGATCATGGACGTCGTCACGTCCGAGCAGGCCAAGGTTGCCGAGGACGCCGGCGCGGCGGCCGTGATGGCGCTCGAGCGGGTCCCGGCGGACATCCGCCGTGACGGCGGCGTGGCCCGGATGTCGGACCCGGAGATGATCGCCGGCATCCAGGAGGCGGTCTCGATCCCTGTGATGGCCAAGGCCCGCATCGGCCACTTCATGGAGGCGCGCGTGCTCGAGGCGCTGGAGGTCGACTACATCGACGAGTCCGAGGTGCTGACGCCTGCCGACGAGCGCAACCACATCGACAAGTGGGACTTCAAGGTGCCCTTCGTGTGCGGCGCGACCAACCTCGGCGAGGCGCTGCGGAGGATCGGCGAGGGGGCGGCGATGATCCGCTCCAAGGGGGAGGCCGGCACCGGCGACATCGTCGAGGCGGTGCGCCACATGCGCCAGATAAACGGCGAAATCCGCCGTCTGGCCACGCTCGGCGCGGACGAGATCGCGAGTGCGGCGAAGGAGATCGCCGCTCCGCTCGAGATCGTCAGGACGGTTGCACGCGACGGGTGCCTCCCGGTCGTGCTGTTCTGCGCCGGCGGCATCGCCACGCCGGCCGATGCGGCGCTGATGATGGCGCTGGGGGCCGAAGGCGTGTTCGTCGGCTCGGGGATCTTCAAGTCGGAGGACCCCGTGCTGCGGGCCAGGGCGATCGTCGAGGCCACGACCCACTGGCAGGACGCCGGCCGTGTCGCCGAGGCCTCCCGGGGCCTGGGGCCTGCGATGGTCAGTCTCGAGAGCTCCAAGCTGGAGGACGAGCAGCTTCTCGCGCAGCGTGGCTGGTGAGGTCGCTGCGGCGGTCTCCTCGCCGGGAAGCGAGCGTCGTCCCCTGATCGGCGTGCTCGCGCTGCAGGGCGGCTTCGAGGCCCACGAGCGGATGCTGCGCCGCGTCGGCGCCGACACGCGGCAGGTGCGCGTGCCCGCCGATCTGGAGGGCCTTGACGGGCTCGTGATCCCGGGTGGCGAGTCGACGACGATGACGCGCGGGATCGCGCGGGAGGGCCTGGCGGGGCCGTTGCGGTCCTTCGCGTCGGCCGGCCGGCCGGTGCTCGGCTCGTGCGCCGGGCTGATCATGCTCGACAGCGAGCATCTCGGGCTGATGGACCTGACCGCCCGGCGCAACGCCTTCGGCCGGCAGCTGCACAGCTTCGAGGCCGAGGTCGCGCTGCGCGGCCTCGACGGCGGCCCGATTCGCGGGATCTTCATCCGCGCCCCCTGGATCGACCGCCACGGCCCCGAGGTCGAGATCCTGGCGGAGCTCGTCGGCCATCCGATCGCGGCCCGCCAGGGGCGCATGCTGGCCGTCGCCTTCCACGCCGAGCTGGGCCGGGACGAGCGGCTCCACCGTCTGTTCCTCGGCCTCGTGGGCGACGGGGCGCAGGCGCGTGCCTGACCGTTCGCCGGCCGCGCCGGAAGATGGGATGGGCCACTCGCGCATGTATGTGGCGGCGCTCTCGACGACGCCCGTCAAGGGGCTGCAGATCGGGCGCCCCCACCAGGTCATCGCCGAGCGCGCCGGCCTGCTCGGCGACAGGCGCTTCTACCTGGTCGACGACCGCGCCCGGATGGTCAACGGCAAGCACAGCGGCGCGCTGAACCAGATCGTCGCGGAGCTCGACCGGGACGGCGGGCGGCTGACCCTCGGCTTCCCGGGCGGTGAGCAGGTGAGCGCGCCGGTGCAGGCGGGCGAGACGCTCGAGGTGGCCTACCGCTCGGATCCGCGACGCGCCCGCCTGGTCGAGGGCCCCTTCTCGGCGGCGATCTCCGAGCACGTCGGCGAGCAGCTGCGGCTGGTGCTCCCGGCCGATCGCGCCACCGCCGTCGACCGTGGCGCCGAGGGCGCGGTGACGCTCGTCTCGCAGGCGTCCGTGGCGGCGTTGGCGGCCGCTGCGGGCAGTACAGCGCTGGACCCGAGGCGCTTCCGGATGTCGATCGAGATCGCCGGTGCCGGCGCCTTCGAGGAGGACGGATGGCTCGGCCGCGAGCTGCGCATCGGCGGCGCGCTGATCCGCCCGGCGGGGCATGTCGGGCGCTGCATCGTCACGAGCAGGGATCCCGAGACGGGGGAGGTGGACGTGCCGACCCTCGAGGCGCTGCGCGAGCTGCGCGGCGAGCAGCCGACGACCGAACCGCTGGCGCTCGGCGTGTGGGGCGCCGTCGCCTCGCCCGGGACGATCAGCGTCGGCGATCCGGTCGAGATCGCCGACTGAGGGGCCGCGGCACGGCCGATCGGCGCTCAGCCGGTGGCGGCGAAGCGCACGACACCGTCACGTTCCTCTTCGACGACCCGCCCGTCGCGGAGCAGCAGATCGACGTGGCCCAACACCTCCGAGAGCGTCAGGTAGGCCTGCGTGACCGCGACGTTGCCCCACAGCGCCTGGGCGATCTCATGGGCCGTGCGTGGCTCCTCGGCGATCAGCCCGTGGATCCGCTCGGCACGGCGCCCGTGCATCCGGAAGCGTTCGTCGATCAGCGAGACGTGGTCGATGATCGGCCTGCCGTGACCGGGCAGCACGAGGTCGAGGTCCATCGCCCGGGTCTGCTCCATCGAATGCATGTACGTGATCAGGGCCTGTGGACGAGGGCTCGTCGGGTCGGGCTCGGTTCCCAACGGGCGTGCCAGCAGCGGGTTCGACGAGATGTGGGCGATCAGGTGGTCGGCGGCCAGCAGGATCGAGCGCTGCTCGTCGAGGAAGACCGTGTCGGAGGGGCTGTGCCCGGGGCGGTGCAGAACTCGCAGCGTACGGTCGCGCAGCTCCAGCTCGGCCCCGTCCTCGAGCGGGCGCGTGACCTCGACGGCGGAGCCCCAGGCGCGGAACCCGGCCGAGACGGCTCGCAGCGCCGTGACGATTTCGGGAGGGATCCCGTGGCGCAGCATGATGCCCTCGGCGAAGGCGTCGTCGAGGTCCGTTTCGCTTCCGTAGCCGGCCAGGTAGGCGCCCAGCGGACCGTAGGCCGCGACCTCCGCGCCGGAGCGGCGGGCCAGGATCGAGGCGAGCCCGAAGTGATCCATGTGCTGATGGCTGACGACCAGCAGCTCGAGGTCCTCGATCTCGTGGCCCAGCGCCCGCAGCTGCTGCTCGAGCTCGTCCAGGGCCTTGGCCGAGTTCGGGCCCGAGTCGACGAGTGTCAGCGGCGAGTCCTCGATCAGGTAGGCGTTGACGCGGCCGACCATGAACGGCGTCGGGATCGCGAGGCGGTGGATCCCTGCCTCGGCGGCGCCGGCCAGGGCCTCGCGCGCCCCCTGCTCCTCCGCCTCGCTCACGAGCGGATCACGGCGAGCACCTCGTCGCGACGGCGCTCCATGTCCTGCGGGGAGATGAGCGACTCGAGGCACAGGCGCAGCAGAGGCTCGGTGTTCGAGGCGCGCACGTTGAAGTGCCAGTCCTCGTATTCGATCGAGATGCCGTCGATGTGGCTCTGGCGGGCGTCGGCGTAGAGCTCTTCCAGCTCCTTCATCTTCGCGTCGGGCTCCGAGACCTCGGAGTTGATCTCGCCGGAGATGAAGTAGCGCTCCCTGTAGGGCGCCAGCAGCTCCGACATCTGCGCTTCTCCCAGGATCAGCATCTCGAGCACGAGCAGTGCCGGGATCGTGCCGGAGTCGGCGCAGTAGAAGTCCCTGAAGTAGTAGTGGCCCGAGACCTCGCCGCCGAACAGGGAGCCCTCCTTGCGCATCCGGGTCTTGAAGAAGGCGTGGCCGACGCGGTTCACGTAGGCGACGCCGCCGTCGCTCCTGACCGTGTCCGGAACGGCCCACGAAGCGCGCACGTCGTAGAGGATCGCCTCGGGCCGGTCGGGGTCCGGGTGCTTGCGCAGCAGCGAGTCGGCCAGCAGCGCCGTCAGGAAGTCGCCGTCGACGAAGCGCCCGGTCTCGTCGATGAAGAAACAGCGGTCGCCGTCGCCGTCCCACGCGATCCCGAGGTCGGCGCCGTGGTCTTTGACCCGTTCGATGATCAGCTGCCGGTTCTCGGGCAGCAGCGGGTTGGGCTCGTGGTCCGGGAACTCGCCGTCGGGCGTCCAGTAGGTCTCGACGAGATCGAGCCCGAGGCTCTCCAGCACCGGCCCGACCATCGGGCCGGCCATCCCGTTGCCGCCGTCGACGACGACCTTGAGCCTGCGGGGGGCGTCGCGCACCGCGTCGACGTCGATGAATCCGAGCACGGCGGCCTGGAAGTCCCCGTACAGGTCGACCTCCTCGACCTCGCCTCCGCCCGGAGCAGTCGCATCCGCGCCCGCGCCGGCTGCCTCCAGGGCCGCTTCCACCTCGCGGCGGACATCCTGGATGCCCGCGTCGCCGGACAGCGGTATCGCTCCCTCGCGCACCAGCTTTGCCCCCGTGTAGGCCTTGGGGTTGTGGGAGGCCGTGCACATCAGCCCGCCGTCCAGGTCGCGTGAGCCGACGAGGTAGTAGAGCATCTCGCTGCCGACCATCCCCGCGTCGAGCACGTGCACGCCCTCGGAGAGCAGCCCGGCCCGGTAGCGGGCGGCGAGCTCGGGCGCGCTCAGCCGCATGTCGCGTCCCAGGCCGACCCGCAGCTGCGCCGCCGGCTTGCCGGCCAGGCGCGAGAGCACCCGCGCGAAGGCAGCCCCGATCAGCTCGGCCAGCTCGCCGTCGATCTGCTCGGCGTACAGGCCCCGGATGTCGTAGGCCTTGAAGATGTCGGGAAGCGGCACCGTGCTCATGCGTCGAGCCAATCCTAGGGGCCGGGAGCGCTCACGGCCCTGCGGCGCCGCCGCCGCGGCGCGCGAGCGGGCGGGTCGACCCTCCGATTCGTAGACTTGGACCGATGTCTGGGCATTCGAAGTGGGCGAGCATCAAGCACAAGAAGGCGATCGTGGACTCGCGCCGGGGTGCGCAGTTCTCCAAGCTGACGCGGGCGATCACGGTGGCCGCGCGCGAAGGAGGCGGAGATCCGGTCGGCAATCCCGCGCTGGACCTGGCGATCCGCAAGGCCAAGGAAGCCTCGATGCCGAAGGACAACATCGAGCGCGCGATTGCCAAGGGCACCGGCGAGGGAAGCGAGGCGGAGGCGATCGAGGCGGTCCTCTACGAGGGCTACGGCCCCGGCGGCGTGGCCGTGCTGGTCGAGGCGCTGACCGAGAACCGCAATCGCACCAGCGCCGAGGTCAGGCACATCTTCACCAAGAACGGCGGCAGCCTCGGGGAGCCGGGGTCGGTCGCCTACCTGTTCGACAAGAAGGGCACGCTCGTGATCGACGGCGAGCGCTACTCCGAAGACGACCTGATGGTCGCGGTCGAGGCGGGCGCGGAGGACATCTCGACGGACGAGGGCGTCTTCGAGGTCGTCACGGAGCCGGCCGCCTTCTCCGCCGTTCGCGGCGCGCTCGAGGAAGCCGGCGTCGAGATCGAGAGCGCCGAGATGGCCTACCGCGCCTCGAGCCTCGTCCCGATCGAGGAGGAGCCGGCGCGGAAGCTGATGAGGCTGATCGACCTGCTCGAAGACAACGACGACGTCAGCGCCGTCAACGCCAACTTCGACGTCTCCGCGGACGTGCTCGAGCGTGTTGCGGGCTAGCCCTTGAGTCGCCCGCCCGTCGTGATCCTCTGCGGCGGCCGCGGCACCCGGCTGCAGGAGCGCACGCAGGAGATCCCCAAGCCCCTCGTGGAGATCGGTGGCCTGCCGATCGTCTGGCACGTGGTACAGCTCTACGCCGTCCAGGGCTTCCGGCGCTTCCTGCTGGCCACGGGCTACAAGGGGACGCTGATCGAGCGCTTCGTGGCCGAGTACGAGTGGCCGGAGGGCGTGACGGTACGGTGCGTCGACACCGGGCTGGAGACGCAGACGGGCGGACGGATCGCGCGCCTGGAGGGTCTACTGGCGGGCGAGCAGACGGTGTGCGCCACCTACGCCGACGGCGTCGCCGACATCGACCTGGACTCGCTGCTCGACTTCCACGCCTCGCATCAGGCCGCGGCGACGATGACGGTCGTGCGGCCCGAGCTGCAGTTCGGCGTGACCGAGCTGGACGGGGACGGGCGCGTGACGGGCTTCCGCGAGAAGCCGCGCTCGGAGCACTGGATCAACGGCGGCTTCTTCTGCTTCGAGGCGCGCGCGCTGGACTACATCGGAGCGGGCGGGGACGACTCCGTGCTGGAGCGCGCTCCGCTCGAGCGGCTGGCCCGCGACGGCGAGCTGCGGGCGCACCGGCACGAGGGCTTCTGGGAGTGCATGGACACCTACAAGGACGCCGTGGCGCTCAACGATCTGTGGGCCTCGGGGCGCGCGCCGTGGCGGCTGTGGGCCGAGGCCGGCACGGACGGGGCCGACCCGGCGCTGGAGGGCTCCCCGGCCTGAGCCGTGGGAGGCGCTCAGGCGGCCCGGCGCGCCCTGTACAGACGCACAGGGCCGCGGATCCCCTTGAGGCGTCGCTCGCCGGCGAAGGACCAGAGGTAGGAGCCCTCGGCCGAGTCGTGCAGGGCGCGGTCGGCCAGCAGGCTGCCGGGCCGGGCGACCGAGGTGATCCGGCTGGCCAGGTTGACGGGCCGGCCGAACCAGTCTCCGGCACGGGGCAGCGCCGGACCGAGCGCCGCGCCGGCCCGCAGCTGCGGGAAGTCCTCGCCCTCCGCTTCGGCCGCATCGATCAGCCGCAGCGCAGCGCCCACCAGCAGCTCGGGCTCCAGCGAGCTGAGCATCGCCGCATCGCCGATCGTCTTGACCAGCCGGACGGGTGGCTCGGCCACCTCGCTGGCCAGCGCTTCCAGTCGCGCTGCCAGCCGCCCCAGCTCGTCCGGCGGGAGTTCCTCGCCGAGACGGGTGAAGCCGACGAGATCGGCGAAGCAGACCGCCACGTCGCGCGAGCCTGGGAGTTCGCCGCCGGTCCGCTCCAGCGCGCTGATCACCTCGCTCTGGGTCGTGTGGCGCAGGTGCAGGGTCAGGATGCTGGTGATCATCGGATCGACCAGTGGATAGAGCTGCTCGACGGCTGCGGCGTAGCGCTGGGCCAGCTCGGACTCGCTCAGGCCCGGCTCGAGCACCAGTTTCAGGGGCAGGGCGCGCAGGCTCTCGGCAGCCTGGGCCATGCTGCGGCCCAGCACCCTCAGCAGCGCGAGCGTGTCCTCGTCCGAGATCCCGGCGGCGCGGGCGAAGTTGATGCGTCGGGCCGACTCGAGCTCGGTCTCGGTGTACACCGGGTCGCCGGGCTCCGGGATCGGCAGCCCCATGGCACGCCGCGCCGCGACCAGGTACTCCGGGTCCACGCCCGAGAGCTCGGCGATCTGGTCGGCCGTGTAGCGCTGTTCGCCGACGATCACGCGGTCGGCCGGCACGAACATCACGGTCCCGGCCGCCGTGGTCCGGCGCAGTTCGTTGAGCGGGACCCCCTCGTCGGCGAGCTGCCGGAGCAGCGCCAGCCGCTCGGCGCGCTGCTTGCCCTCGAGGCCGTCGAGCAGCCCCTCGGCCTCGAAGTCGATGCTCGGCTCGCTCATCCGCGCCAGCCTAATGGCACCCCGTTCCTCGCCGCCCTGCGGGCGGAGCCTCGGGCACACCCTTCGGCGCGCACGGCAGGCAGGCGTCCGGCGGCGGGCGCAGAATCACTGCCCGTGACCGTCCTCGGCATCGATCCCGGCCTGGCCAGTACCGGCTATGGCGTCGTCGCCCGGCGTGGAGGAGGCCTGGTCGCGCTCGACGGCGGCGTGATCGAGACCGCGGCCGGGCTGCCGGCCGAGACACGGCTGGCGGCCATCCACGGCGCCGTCGAGGTGCTGCTGATCGAGCACGAGCCCGATGCGGTGGCGCTCGAGGAGCTGTACTTCGGTCAGAACGCGCGCAGCGCCTTCGCCGTCGGCCAGGCCCGCGGCGTCGTGATGCTCGCGGCGGGGCAGCGAAGCGTGCCCTGCGCCGGCTACACCCCCCAGCAGGTCAAGGGCGCGGTGTGCGGCTCGGGCCGCGCCGGCAAGGACCAGGTGGCGCGGATGGTCGCGGCGCTGCTCGGCCTGACCGAGACGCCGCGGCCAGACCACGCCGCCGACGCGCTGGCCGTCGCGGTCTGCCATGCCAACCGCGCGCCGCTGGCCGCCGCGCTGGCCGGGGCGGCAAGACACCCGATGGCGGGGCGCACGTGATCGCGCTGCTCCGCGGCGAGGTCGCCGTCCGCCGCTCCGATCACGTCGTGATCCTCTGCGACAGCGTCGGCTACCGCGTGGCCGTCTCGGCGGAGACGCTGCGCCAGGTGCCGCCGGTGGGGGGCCAGGTGACGCTGCACGCCCACCTGATCGTGCGCGACGACGCGCTGTCGCTGTACGGCTTCCACTCCGAGCAGGAGCGCGACCTGTTCCTGATGCTGCTCTCGGTCCAGGCGGTCGGCCCGAAGGTCGCGCTCGCCGTGCTCTCGGCGGGCCGCCCGCGCGATCTGATCTCGGCGCTGGCCGCCGGCGATGCGGCCCGCTTCCAGGCGGTGCCGGGGATCGGCAAGCGCACGGCCGAGCGGATCATCGTCGAGCTGCGCGAGAAGGTCGGCGCGCAGGAGCTGCCCGAGCAGCCGGGCGGGTCCCGGATCCTCGCGCGGCGCGGCGAGGAGCAGCCGCGCACGCTGGCGCGCGAAGGGCTGATCGAGCTGGGCTACGCCCCGGGCGAGGCGGAGGAGCTGCTGCGCGACGTCGAGGGCGAGACGCCGGAGGAGCTGATCGCGGCGGCGCTGCGCCTGGCAAGGAGCGCGGGGTGAGCGGATGAGCGACGCGCCGACCCGCATCCAGACCCCCTACCTGGTCGCCGAGGACGAGCTCGACCGCTCGCTGCGGCCTCGCCGGCTCGCCGAGTTCGTGGGCCAGGAGACGCTGCGCGAGCAGCTGACCGTCGCGATCGAGGCCTGCGCCGCCCGCGGCGAGGCGCTCGACCACCTGCTGCTGGCCGGGCCGCCCGGGCTGGGCAAGACCTCGCTGGCGCAGATCGTCGCGGCCGAGCTCGATGTGCCGTTCGTCCAGACGGCCGGGCCGGCGCTGGAGCGCAAGGGCGACATCGCGGCGTTCCTCACGGCGCTGGAGCCCCGCAGCGTGTTCTTCGTGGACGAGATCCACCGGCTGGCGCGCACGCTCGAGGAGACCTTCTACCCGGCGATGGAGGACCGGCGGCTGCCGATCACCGTCGGGCAGGGGGCGGGCGCGAGGGTCGTGACGCTGGAGCTGCCCCCGTTCACGCTGGTCGGGGCGACGACGCGGACGGGACTGCTGACCACGCCGCTGCGGGACCGCTTCGGCATCCAGGCACGGCTGGAGCCCTATGGGGTCGAGCACCTGGCCGTGATCGTCAGACGCTCGGCGGGCATCCTCGAGATCGAGCTCGAGGAGCAGGGCGCGATCGCGATCGCCGCGCGCAGCAGGGGCACCCCGCGGGTTGCCAACCGGCTGCTCAAGCGGGTGCGCGACTTCGCCGAGGTGCGCATGGAGGGGATCGTGACGGCTGCCGCCGCGGAGGCCGCGCTGGAGCTGCTCGAGGTCGACGAGCTGGGCCTGGACCGGCTCGACCGTGAGATCCTGGACGCGATCTGCGTCCGGTTCGCGGGCGGGCCGGTGGGCCTCTCGACGCTGGCGATCGCGGTCGGCGAGGAGCAGGACACGATCGAGGACGTCTACGAGCCCTACCTGCTCCAGCGGGGGCTGATCAAGCGGACGCCGCGGGGCCGCGCGGCGACCCCGGCGGCCTTCAGCCACCTTGGGCTGCCCCAGCCGAGCCCGGCCGGGGGCGCGTTGTTCTGAGCGGTGGGACGCGGGCGCGGCGGGCCAGGCTGCTCGGTGGGGCCGACACCATCCGGGGCCCTCGGACCCGTGCCTTGCGTACTCTGTGTCCGAGACCATGGCCCATCCCTTCATCTGCCCCAACTGCGGTCACCGCACCACGGAGGTCGACCGCAACATCGGCTTCACCCGCCAGCCCAAGGGTTGTGCGAAGTGCGGCTTCGCCTTCCTGTTCGAACTGCTGGACGACTACTTCCCCGCGCCCGACGCGGCCTTCTTCGTCTGCGACGCCGAGGGGCGGGTGATCGGCTGCGGCAAGAACTCCTTCGCCTTCACCGGCCTCGAGGAGGAGGACGTGATCGGCCAGCGGATCGAGGACGTGCTGGGGCTGAGCTTCTCCAACGGAGACGACCCGGTCGCCACCGTGCTGGAGTGGGGGGTGCGCGCCCTGGAGGTCCCGGTCAGCGTCAGCGGCGAACGCGACGTGGCGGCGCCGGCCAAGGCGGACATCTTCCCGGCCTACGACGACGACGGCGGGCTGCTACTCGTACTGACGCCGGACAAGTAGTCTGATCTGAGATGACCGACCGCCGCCGCAACGCACTGATCCTGTTGATCGTCTTCGGGCTGGTCGCGGCCTCGGTGGCCGTGATCGCGACCAAGAAGACGCGCCTCGGCCTCGATCTGAAGGGCGGGGTCCAGCTGGTCTACCAGGGCAGCCCGACAGCCCAGTCGAAAGTGGATCCCGAATCGCTCAACAGGGCGATCGACATCATGCGCAAACGCGTCGACCAGCTCGGCGTCGCGCAGCCCGAAATCCAGCGCTCCGGCGAAAAGGAAATCGTCGTCAGCCTGCCCGAAGTCAGCAACGCCCGGCGCGCCGAAGCCGAGGTGGGCCGCACGGCCCAGCTGTACTTCTACGACTGGGAGCCGAACGTGATCGGCCCGGACGGCCAGCCGGCCCCGACCGAAACGAGCGTCACGGGCGGACGCGAAGCGGGCAGCTCGGCCTACGGCCTGCCCCAGTACGACGCGGTGCTTCGCGCGGCGAAACGGGCGCCGATCCTGCGCCCCAGCGACACGACCTGGCAGCCCGGCTGCACACCCGAACAGAAGAACGGCTGCATCTACGGCAGCTGGTACCTGATCGACACCAAGACCGAAAAGATGCTCTGCAAGAGCGCGCCGATCTGCGCGCCGGCGGAAACCGAGCAGAACCTGTACGCCGACGGCTACAAACCGCCGGCCGGCTCCAAGCCGAAGGCCGTGCGGGTCAACCCGGGTACCGTGATCCTGCAGGCGCGCCCGACCGAATCGAGCACGGGCAAGGTGATCAACCGGTCGCCCAACAGCTTCTACGTGCTCAACGACGACCCGGTGCTGACGGGCGCGGACGTCACCCACCCGCAGCAGGGCTTCGACGAAGGCTCGGGCGGCAACGGACAGCCGAACGTCAACTTCGGCTTCACCTCGCACGGCAAGACGGTGTTCGAAGACGTCACCAAGAAGATCGCCCGCCGCGGCCAGGAAGCGCAGTTGCCGGGCGTCGCCAAAGAAGCGGCGCTGCAGCACTTCGCCGTGGCGCTGGACGGCCAGCTGATCACGGCTCCGTCGATCGACTACACGAAGTACCCGGAAGGGATCGACGCCTCCAACGGCTCGGAGATCTCGGGCGGCTTCACGATCACCTCGGCCGACGAACTGGCCGAAGAGCTCCAGTCGGGCGCGCTGCCGATCAAGCTCAACCTGATCTCGCGCTCGACCGTCTCCGCCACGCTGGGCAAACAGGCGCTGGAACAGGGGCTGATCGCCGGGTTGGCGGGCTTCCTGGTCGTGTGCATCTTCCTGCTCTTCTTCTATCGCGTGCTGGGCGCGATCGCGGTCGGCGGGCTGATCATCTACGGGATCTACTTCTTCGCGCTGATCAAGCTCATCCCGATCACGATGACGCTGCCCGGCATCGCCGGGCTGATCCTGACGATCGGCATCGCGGCCGATGCGAACATCGTCATCTTCGAGCGCGTCAAGGAGGAGATCCGCGGCGGGCGCTCGATCGTTTCCGGGATCGCCACGGGCTACCGGCGCGGGTTCGCGGCGATCGTCGACGCGAACGTGGTGACGTTCATGACCGCGTTCATCCTGTTCGCGCTGGCCACCGCGGAAGTCAAGGGGTTCGCCTTCACGCTGGGCATCGGCACCCTGCTGACGCTGTTCACGGCCGTGCTCGCC